>NZ_CP163435.1:946323-1261764 GCF_041051975.1 Streptomyces sp. R21
CGCGGCGTAGGGCCAGCCCCAACGATGCAACGCGACACAGGGCCCCCGGTCGCCCTGAGGGCCATCGACGCATTACATAAGCAAGTTAAATAAGTCAGTGATACATTCCCTTCGTGACCTCGAAGAGCCCCGCGGACGACTCCCTCGACATCGACGACTTCACCACCGTCGTGGAGACGTTCGCGGGGATCTTCATCCGGCTTCCGTCGGTCGAGAAGCTGAGCTTCACGACGCTGTCGGTGCTGCACACGCTGACGCACGACGGTCCCAAGCGGCTGTCGGAGCTCACCGCGACCGAGCAGGTCAGCCAGCCGGCCGTCACGCAGCTGGTCGCCCGGCTGGAGCGCGACGGTCTGGTGGAGCGCAGGCCCGACCCCGGTGACCGCCGAGCCGTGCTTGTCCGGGTGACCGCCGCGGGCGCCCGGATCGTGCGGACCCGCCACCGTGACCGCGTCGCCCAACTCGCCCTGCTGATCGATCAGTTGACCCCCGAGGAACGCAGTGCGGTCGGCGCGGCGCTGCCCGCGCTGATGCGGATGGCCGCGCTGGGCGGCCACTCCTGACCGGTACGCCGGGCCTCTTCACGCGCGAAGGGAATCCCCATGGCAGACACGTACTTCCCGCTGGAACCCACGCCGATCCACGTCGACGACAGCGTGCTCGACGACCTCAGGGCACGCCTGCGGCTCACCCGCCTGCCCGCCGACGCGGGCAACGAGGACGGGTACTACGGCGTCCGCAGCGCCTACCTGCGAGAACTGGTCGACCACTGGCTCCACCACTACGACTGGCGCAAGGCCGAGGCCGCGATCAACCGGTACGAGCACTACCGGGTGAGCGTGGACGGTGTTCCCGTCCACTTCATGCGCCGACCCGGGGTGGGCCCGGCTCCGGTGCCGCTCATCCTGAGCCACGGCTGGCCGTGGACCTTCTGGCACTGGTCGAAGGTCATCGACCCGCTCGCCGACCCCGCCGCATTCGGGGGTGATCCCGCCGACGCCTTCGACGTGATCGTGCCCTCCCTGCCGGGGTTCGGATTCTCCACTCCGCTGCCGGACCACCCGGACATGAACTTCTGGAAGGTCGCGGACCTGTGGCACACCCTGATGACCGAGGTGCTCGGCCACGAGAAGTACGCCGCCGCCGGCTGCGACGTCGGCGCCCTGGTCACCGGTCAGCTCGGGCACAAGTACGCCGATGAACTGCACGCGATCCACATCGGCTCCGGTCTCCGGCTCGACTTCTTCAACGGCGACCGCGCCTGGGACTTCAGCGGCGGCCGTCCCATCCCCGAGGGCCTGCCCGAGCGTGTGCACCGCCAAGTCCTGGAATTCGACCGGCGTTTCGCCGTACATCTCGCCGCCCACATGCTCGGCTCCAGCACGCTCGCCCCGGCCCTCAGCGACTCCCCCGTCGGCCTGCTGGCCTGGATCCTGGAGCGCTGGACGAACTGGAGCGACAGCCACGGTGACATCGAGACCGTCTTCTCCAAGGACGACCTCCTCACCCACGCCATGATCTTCTGGGTGAACAACGCCATCGGCACGTCGATGCGCTACTACGCCAACGCCAACCGCTATCCGTGGAGCCCGTCCCACGACCGCCACCCGATCGTCGAGGCCCCGACCGGCATCACCTTCGTCGGCCACGAGAACCCTCCGGGCGTCACCACCGACCAGCGGGTCCAGAACTTCCTCGACTCGGACCGCGCCGCCTGGTACCGCCATGTCAATCTCACCGCGCACCCCGAGGGTGGCCACTTCATCCCGTGGGAGCTGCCCGACGGCTGGGTTGCCGACCTGCGGCGCACGTTCCGCACCCGACGCTGAGGGCGCGGGCTCGACGCGACTGGCCGACCACGTCTACACGTCGGGGGTCCGGACCTCGGCCGTCCGGCCGCCCACCGCCGTACCCGCGCCGTCCGGGGCCCCGAAGCGGGCAAGGCAGTGCCACACCATCTTCAAGTCCTGCAATTCGTACCGGCCGGTGCGGGCGGCGTTCCCGATGACGCGGGGATCGAGGCGCCCCGACTCGGCGATACGGGCCCCGAGTTCGACGAACTCGGGGCCACGGAAGTCCGGGTGGCGTCGCAACTCCCCGACGGAGAGCCGATATCCCGGGTGCCACTCGACGGGACACGGCAGCCGCCGCGCCGTGACCTCGACGGGCGTGTCGCGATAGCTCGCGTCCAGGACGAGTGCCTCCATATCCCGCGCGAGCACCACGCGGCCGTGCACCTGCGCCTCGATGTAGTCGTTGAGGGCGTCCTGTTCGTCCACCTCGGCCAGTTCGATGAGAGACATCCCGGCGGCCACCCCGAACGCGGACGGCTCGGCCGCGCTGTCCGGGTAGCAGAACGTGGCGCGCCGCAATGCCTCCCCGGTCAGCCTGAAGTGCGACGAGCCGAACCGGGGTGCGGCGCCGACGACTTGGCGACGGAAGTTCAGCGCGCCGTACACGGGACGCTCGGACGCCGGCGCGATGTCGTACGCCCCACCGAAGATCCGGCTCTCCCAGCGCCAGCGGTCGCCGCCGGGACGCGCGGTGAGCCCGCCGTTGCTCGTCCCCGTGACGAACTGCGAGCAGTAGGTGCCCTCCTCGGCCAGCGCCTCCAGGATGGGCAGCCCGGACACGAGCCGGTCGGGGTGGAAGTTCAGGGTCAGCCGCAGTGCGGGGTCCAGTGCGGGCCCCGAGGAACGCGCGGCGACATGACGCAGGGCCTTCTCCTGGGGCGAGTGCGCGTCGCCCGGCGATGAGCGGGCACCTCCGAAATTCATCGGTCTCCCCCCTGTCCACAGATTCGCCGACCTTGCTTGTTCCCTGTACGTACGCGACAGGAAGGCACCCGAGTTCGACGAGACATGCTACGAGGAGAGCCTCACGGCGACCCGTCAGTCCCGTGCCACCGCCAGCACGATCTTGCCCCGGTTGTCGCGCCGCGCCAGCCGCTCGTGGGCCTCGCGCGCCCGGTCCAGCGGAACAACCGTCTCGATCGGCACCCGGTAGGTTCCGGCAGCGACGCGCTCGGCGATCTGCCGCAGGTCCTCGCGCGGGTCGTAGCCGTGTATCTGCAGGTTGGTGAGCTGGAAGCCGAGGATGGACGCGTTCTTCGGATAGAAGTCGCGGGTGTCGACGGTGCTCGGCTCCAGGGCGACGTTGGCGAGGGCGACCACCCGTCCGCCGTGCCCGACCTCGCGCAGACTCCGCCCGAAGGCCCGGCCGCCGACGGTGTCGAGGACGACGTCCGCGCCGCGCCCCTCGGTGAGCCGCAACACCTCGTCGACCTCGGCGTCGTCGGGGTGCGCGGAGGTGTCGACGGCCGCGTCGGCGCCGAACGCGGCGGCCCAGGCGGTCTTCTCCGGTGACCCCGCCATCGCGATGACGCGCGCACCGGCCTCGGCGGCCATCTGCACGGCCGCACTGCCGACCCCGCTCGCGGCCGCCTTCACGACCACGGTGTCGTCCTTGGTCAGCTTCGCCAGGTGACGCAGGCAGTACCAGGCGGAGAGCCAGGCGACGGGAAGTGCGGCGGCTTCCGTGAGATCCACACCGTCCGGGACGACCACCACCTGCTCGACGGGTACGGCCGCCAACTCGGCGTAGAAACCAGGCGCGTTCACACCGTCCAGAGCCATCACCCGCTGCCCGACGCCGATGCCCGTCACGCCGCCCCCCACCGCGACGACCGTACCGGCCCCCTCCACACCCGGGATCAGCGGCGGCCGTCCGGCCCGGTGGTAGACACCGGCGCGGACCAGCGCGTCCGCCCGGTTCACACCCGCCGCCGCAACCCGCACCAGCACCTGGCCCGGCCCGGCGACCGGATCCGGCACCTCCACCGGCACCAGTACCTCGGGCCCGCCGAACTCCTCGATCCGCACCGCACGCATCTCGTACCTGCCTTCGTGTGACGACACCGGAGCGGCGCACCCGGACACCGAGAGCGCCAACACCGGTTGAACAGGTGTCACCTTGCGACACCACATGAACCGGTGTCAAGCGGTAGGCTCGGACCATGCCCCGCGTATCAGCCACCCCTCCGGCGTCCGCCGCCGACCCGATGCTCGCGTTCCCGTTCATCGGCGGGCGCCCCTGCCTGGACTTCGTCGCCACGCTCGGCCGTCGGCACGCCACACCCCTCGAACGGCTCCCGGACCCCGACGCCCTTGCCCGCTGGATCGACGAGGCGGGCCTGAGCACGAGCGCGGGCGACGAGCCGGTACGGGTCACCGCCCGCGACCTGACCGGGGCGCGCACCCTGCGCGAGGCTCTCTACCGGGTCGTACGCGCCGCGATGGACGGGACCGCACCGGACCCTGCCGATGTCGACCGCGTCAACGAGGAGGCCGCCCGCCCCGACCTGGCCCCTCAGCTGGCCGAATCGGCCTACCCGCAGCCGCCGTTGCGCTGGAAGGCGGACCGTGCGGCGCCCGCGGCTCTGGCGACCGTGGCCCGGGACGCCGTCCTCCTGGTCAGCAGCCCCCTGCTCACCAGGGTCAAGAAGTGCGAGAACCCGGAGTGCTCCCTGCTCTTCCTCGACGACTCGCAGGCCCGCCGCCGCCGCTGGTGCTCGATGGACCGCTGCGGCAACCTCGCCAAGGTCGCCGGCTACCGGTCCCGCAGCCGCGCCGCCACCCCGTGACATCGCAGGACGCGGGGGCCCGTCCCTTAGGTGATCGACGGCCCTCCCTCCAGTCAGGGCACAGGGCACAGGGCTCCGCGGCGAAGGTGTAGCGGGCTACACCTTCGGTTCGGGAGCGGGCTCCCTCGAGACGGCCCGCCGGATCCGGAATCGTTGATCTCGCAAGGTCAACGGCTCCCGATCGGGGAAGCCCGTGAATCCCCGAAAGGAAACTCCCGTGAAGGCGCTCCTGTCCTCCAAGCCCGTCCTGTGGTTCCTGTTCCTGTTCAACCTCGTCGTCGCCCTGGCCGCCCCCTTCGTCGTCGACGGCGCACAGGGCATCGCGACCAGCGTCGGCATGGCGGTCGTGTCGCTCGGAGCCGGCGTCAGCCTCTTCCGAGGCCCCGCGAAGTCGACGCAGCGGGCCTGACCCCCAACCGCCGACCCGCGCCGCATGACCAGCAAAAGCTTGCTTGACTTAAGTAACCCGAATATGATTGCCTAACTCAAGTAAAACTGGACCCGGGACGCCTTGAGCGGAGGCGTCCCGCAGCGCCGCACCCGTGGGGACGGGAGTCGGCGCTCTCCTCGGGCCCGGCGGCCGGAAGTACTCCCCCTCCGCCGGGTCCGAGGGCACTACGGCACCCCGTCCGACGGCAAGACGTCGTTACGAGCCTCGCGAGCTGCTTCCCGCACCCTCAAGCGCCGCACGTCCAAGAGCCCGCTCCCCCAAGAGCCCGCATGTCCAAGAAGGAGGGCCACCCCATGGCCACGATGAAGTCCGTCCAGACCGGTGCCGTCGGCAAGGTCGACGTGGTGGACGTCGAGCGTCCCGTGCCGGGGCCGAAGGACGTCCTGATCAAGATCCGCGCCTGCGGCATCTGCGGCACCGACG
The DNA here is from genome assembly GCF_041051975.1 of Streptomyces sp. R21. Classification (GTDB taxonomy): domain Bacteria; phylum Actinomycetota; class Actinomycetes; order Streptomycetales; family Streptomycetaceae; genus Streptomyces. The sequence goes on from NZ_CP163435.1 coordinate 951,840, forward strand.
CCACCTTCCTGCACATGGGCGGCATGCCGGCCCGCGGACACGCGGGCGGCGAACTGATCCCCGTGCCCCTGGGTCACGAGCCGGCCGGCGAGGTCGTGGAAGTGGGCGCCGACGTCAGCGATCTCAAGATCGGCGACCGCGTGGTCGTCAACCCGCAGGCCTCCCCCACCGGGATCATCGGCTGCGGTGGGAAGTACGGCAGCATGAGCGACCGCCTGCTCATCGAGAACGCCGTCCTCGGTACGAGCGTGGCGGTCTTCCCCGAGACCGTGCCCTTCGCGGTGGCCGCACTGAACGAGCCGATGGCGGTGGCCCGGCACGCCGTCAACCGCTCCCAGGCCACCCCCACCGACAAGGTCGTCGTCTTCGGCGCCGGACCCATCGGCCTGGGCGCCACGATCTGGCTCAAGCTCCGCGGTGTGGAGCACGTGGTTGTCGCGGACGTCATCCCCGAGCGCCTGGAGACCGCGCTGGCCGTCGGTGCGGACGCCGTGATCAACTCCGCCACCGAGGACATCACCGCCCGTCTCACCGAACTGCACGGCGAGGCCGCCAACGCGCTCGGCCAGCCCCGCGCCGGTACCGACATCTACCTCGACGCCGCCGGAGCCCCCGCCGTTTTCAACGCCACCATCGCCGCCGCCAAATGGGGCGCCAAGATGGTCATGGTCGCCGTACAGAAGAAGTCCGACGCCATCGACCTCGGCGGCATGCTCCGCAGCGAACTCACCCTCATCGCCTCCCAGGGCTACCCCACCGAGATCTTCGAAGTCACCCCCGAACTCGCCGAACACCAGGACCGGTTCGCCAAGCTCATCAGCCACCGGGTGCCCTTCCGCGATGTCGAGCAGGCCTTCGAGCTCGTGCTGACGCCCGGGGCGGCGGAGAAGGTCGTCGTCACATTCGACGAGTAGCCGGGGCGCTCGACCGGCTGACACCGACCCCTGAACAGGCCGCAACCCCTTCGACGGTGCGTCGGAGGGGTTGCGGCCTCTCGAAGCCACCGCATCGAAGAGAAACGACCACGCCATGATCGACAGCTTGCAGCGGTCCCTGCGCAGTCGCCCGCTTCTCGTCGACGCCGCCCTCGCGGTCGTGCTCTTCGCCTGGTCCTTCCCCGGGAGCCTGATCACGATCCCGGGGCGCGCTCCGGGGATCCCGTGGTGGCCCGGCGTGCTGCTCACCGGCGTGTCCTGCGCAGTCCTGCTACGGCGTCGCACACGTCCGCGCACCACCGTGGCACTGCTCCTCGTCTCCGCCACGGCCACGATCGCGCTCGGCTACCTCGTCACCGCCCTGCTGCTGGGCCCCCTCATGGTCGCGCTGCACTCGCTGGCCGTGCGCACCGACCGCAGAACCGCGAACACGTACGCCTTCACCGGCATCGCCCTGCTCATCGGTACGGCACTGATCACCGGCCCCGGCAGCGAACCGCTGGTCCTCAAGGTGCTCAGCCCCGCGTTCTGGCTGCTGCTGCCCACGTCCCTGGGCACCGTGACCCGGCTGCACAGGGCCTACGTGGAGGCCGTACAGGCCCGCGCCGAGCACGCGGAGCGCACCCGGGAGGAGGAGGCTCGCCACCGGGTCACCGAGGAGCGCATGCGCATCGCCCGCGACCTGCACGACGTGGTCGCCCACCATCTCGTTCTGGCGAACATCCAGGCCGGCACCGTCGCCCGCTTCCTGCGCACCCGGCCCGAGGAGGCCGAGAGGATCGTCGCCGAGCTGACGGGCACCACCTCCTCGGCCCTGCGTGAACTCAAGGCCACCGTCGGCCTGCTGCGCGACACGAACGACCCGGAAGAGCTCCCGGAATCCACTCCCGGCCTCGCCGAACTCCCGGAGCTGACCTCCTCGTTCGCGGGCGCCGGGCTCACGGTCACCGTCACCGCCGTAGGAGAGCCGCGACCGCTCTCCGCCGGAGCGGACCTCAGCGCGTACCGCATCGTGCAGGAGGCGCTCACCAACGTCACCAAGCACGCAGCCACCCGTACGGCCGAGGTGCGACTCGCCTACAGCCACGACCGGCTAAGCATCTCCATCACCAACGACGGAAGCCGAAGACCGGCCAACTCGCCCGTCCCGAACAGCGGTTACGGACTCATCGGCATGCGCGAGCGCGCCCGCTCGGTCGGCGGCAAGCTGCACGCCCTCCCCCGCGCTCGGGGCGGCTTCGAAGTCGTCACGGAACTGCCGCTGGAGCCCCGCCCTGTCGAGGAGTCCGCGGCACCGTGAACGGGCTTCGCCCTTGGCGTCCGCCCAGCGGCTGCGCTCACCCGGCCAGGGTCTGAGTGATCCGCCATAGGCGTCGCGGGAGTTCGCCCTCCTCGAAGGGGTGCACCTCGACCAGGTTCCAGCCCTTGGCGAGGTCGTCGACCAACTGGCGGGGGAAGAAGTGCACGGCGAAGCCGCCGTGTTCGAAGATGTCGTCACCGTGAGCGGTGCCGGTGCCGTAGTGGGCGTCGCCGACGTGCCGCACGGTGTACACGAACACACCGCCGGGGCGCAGGACGCGGCGGACCTCGCCGACCGCCGCGTGGATCTCCTCGGTCGACAGGGCCATGCACAGCAGCATGTGCGCGAAGACGGCGTCCATCGACGCGTCCGGCAGGGGCAGCGGCTCGCGGACGTCGTGCACGACTGTGCCGACCCGCTCGGCGACGCCCTGGGCACGGGCCGCGTCGCGGAGCTGAGCCAAGCCGGTCGCGCTGAAGTCGGCGGCCTGGACGGCGAATCCTTCGCGGGCGAAGTGCAGCGCGTCACGACCGTGCCCGGCGCCGAGTTCCAGCACATCCCGGGCCCCTGCCGCGCGAAAGACGCCGGCCGCGTGGACGGCCGGGTCGGAGGGCACCTCGCCGTACATTCCCAGGTGGGCCGTATAGGTCTCCTGCCAGTGACGCCGCTGCGCCCGCGCGAGATCCTGCCCGTTCTCGGCCACGTTCCGCTCCCCTGCGCCACCGGCTGTCTGTCACATCGTCGACCATCCTGGGCGCAGCGGCGAATCACTCGCCGAAGCCGACCAGGGCGCGTTTCGGAAGAGGATCAACACGTAGTGGCGAGCTCGACGAGGTGCCGGGCCGTGCCGGCGGGATCGATGATCTGATGGAGGTGTTCGCCGGGCAGGTGGGCCACGCGCCAGCCGCGTTCGCGCGCCTCGGCGGCGAGCTCGTCATACGGAGGGCCGAACAGCAAATAGGAGCTACACCCCGCGCCGGACCGTCAGGAGCCGGTGGGCGTCCAGTGCGGGTCCCGCCCCAGGAAGGCGAGCAGTGCCTCGGCCCGCCCTGCGCCCTCCGCTGCCTCGCGGGCCGGCGCGAACACCCCATAGGAGTCCCGGAGATGATCGGCGAGGCCTTCCGCGGCGAGCCAGATCCCGTCGGCGATGTCGTTCTCCAGCGGCGCGTCCTGGCCCGTGGCGACGGCGATGTCCCAGGCGTGCACGGCGGCGTCCATGGCTCCCGCCGCGGCGGCGAGCGCGTAGGGCAGCGGTCCGAGCGGGGTGGGCACCTGCTCCGTGCCGGCGGGCAACTGCGCATAGGCGTCCGCCACGTCGCGCAGCACCTTGTCGAGTACGGCCTGGGCGTCGGCGTCCAGTGCGTCGGCCGGGTGGAAGGGGTCGGAGTCGGGCCGCGCGCCGCCGGTGATCGCGGTGCCGTAGGCCTGCTGATCGAGACGCGCGTGGTTGAGGACCTGGCGTACCGTCCACTCACTGCACGGAGTCGCCGCTCCCCAGGCCTGCTCCGGTACGGCCGCGACGACCTCGCGCAGGTAGGCGTGCGCCCGTGTCAGCAATTCGATGCCCTGGACGTTGCTCATCCTGGTCCCCTCCTGATTGCCTTCGCCTGATGAGAACAACTTAGGCCCCCTTGCGGACAGCTACGGTCCTCAATGAGCACGTTCGCGCAGCAGTGGAAAGGGAACAGCACAGGGATGCGAGAGGTACGTGGTGCGTTGGCCGAGGTACGTGGTGCGTGGGAGACGGCCGGCGCACAGTTCGTGAAATGGCGCCGGGAACCCGTGGTCGTCCAGTCGGTGCGGTCGGCGGCGGCCGCCACGATCGCCTACGTGGTGGCGGTGCGCCTGAGCCCCGAACCGGCGCCGCTCACTGCGCCGCTGACGGCGCTCCTGGTCGTACAGGTCACGCTCTACGCCACGCTCACCACCGGCATCCGCAGGGTGAACTCCGTGCTGGCCGGGGTCATCATCGCCATCGGCTTCAGTGTGCTCGTGGGTCTGACCTGGTGGAGTCTGGCGCTGCTGATTCTCGCCTCGCTCGCCGTCGGACACCTCGTCCGGGTCAGCGAGTTCGTACCCGAGGTGGCGATCAGCGCCATGCTCGTCCTGGGCGTGACCAGGGTGGGGGACACGGCCTGGGCCAGGGTGCTGGAGACGCTGATCGGCGCCGTGGTCGGACTCGGCTGCAATCTGCTCTTCGCTCCCCCGGTGTGGGTGGGCGCGGCCGGGGAGTCGATCGAGGATCTGGCGCGCCGAGTGCGGCAGTTGCTGCTGCGCATGGGCGAGGAGGCCGCCGGCCGTACTCCCGTCGCCCACGCGACCGCGCGGCTTCATGAGGCGCGCCGCCTCGATCACGACATCGTCGAGGTGGACGCGGCACTGAAGCAGGCCGAGGACAGCCTGCGGCTCAATCCCCGCGTACGGGAAGGGCTGCTGCACCGGGTGGTGCTGCGCACCGGGCTCGACACTCTGGAGATCTGCACGGTGGTCCTGCGGGTGCTGGCGCGCAGCCTCACCGATCTCGCCAAGGCACGTGAACCCGAGCCGCTGTTCGAGGCGCAGACGGGCGCGGCCGTGGAGCAGTTGCTCAGCGAGGTTGCCGACGCCGTGGTCAGTTTCGCGGTGCTGGTGACCACCGACGTCAGCGTCAGCGCCGAGTCGGCGGAGTCCCGGCTCGCCGCCGAGCTCACCACGGCGGCAGCCACCCGCGACAAGTTGGCCGGTCTGCTGCTCGAAGAGGTACAACGCGACGCCCGTCAGTGGCAGTTGCACGGCGCCGTCCTGACGGAGGTCAACCGCATCCTCGACGAGCTCGACACGGAGCACCGCTCGCGGCGGCTTCTGGAGGAACTGGACCGCTGCACGCGCGAACAGCGCGAGTCGTGGCCCCGCATCACGCGCCTGCGGCGCCGCCTGCACGTCCCGCGGCAGCTGCGCAGGAAGCGGAACCGCCGCCCCGCCTCCTGACGTTCTACTTGGGGAACGGCCGCCCGCCGGTGATCAGGGTCCGGCGGCGCGGCGACGACGAGGGGAGCAGGCGGATGACCGACGGCACCGTACGGATCGACGGAAACACTCTGCGGTTGCCGGGCGGGGTGCGGGTGCGGTTCATCCGGACCCTGCGGCTGCCCGAGAAGGGCACCCATCAGCTGCCCCCGGGGCTGGGCGAGTTCCCGGTCCGCCGCGTCGAGGACTTCCCGGACACGGTGCCGGCCGAGTGGCGGGCGCGCGGCGGTGTGATGCTGCCGGTGTATCTGCGCGAGGCCATGTGGCTGAGCTTCTCTGGGACGACGGAGCCGGCCGCGTTGCAGGTGGGTGTGGGCAAGGTCTGCGCGGTGTCGGGCAAACCATGGAGCTCCCGGCTCACCCGTGACCCGCAGAACTACGTGGTATTGCCCCGGCAGCCATGGCTCGACGGCATCAACTCCGGCAAGGGCACGGTCCGCCAGTTCGTGGCGGTGCCCCTGGGGCTGGGCGCGACCGTCGAGGGCCAGGTCACCGGCGAGGAGGTGTGGGGCGGCGTACAGCTGCAGTCGTTCCCGCTGAACGTCACGGAGCTGGCCGCGTGGCGTGAGGCGGAGCGCCGGGCGGAGGAGCGGCGCCGGGAGACGGCCACGGCCGGGTACGGAGCCGCGTACCCCATGGCCGCACCCGCCGCGCCGGGCGCCCCTCCGGCGTTCGGCGGCGCCCCTGCGGGGTTCGGCGGCGCCCCAGAGGGTAGCTCTGCGCCGCGCACCGCCGCTCGCAAGCCCGCGGCGATGGGCCTCGGTGTCGGCGGTTCGATGCGCCAGGAGATCTACCGCGACGACCGGCGGCTCACGGCGTGGGCCGAGGAGCCCGCCGGGCGAGTGTTCGTCCACCTCGTGACGCCGCCCGAGTGGCGCCGCATCACCGGCGAGGCGCCCCCGCCCTCCCCCGTGGACCGCGCGGCCTACACACGCGCCGGGCTCCCTTGGTACGACTACTACGACAATGACGCCGTGGATCTCGCCCCCACGGACGCCCTGGGTGCGGTCAAGCCGGTCGGCGACTGGCTCGGTGACGATCACGAGCCCTGGCAGCAGCCCTCGCCCCATCAGGTGAAGCCGCTCGGGGACGCGCCGGGCAAGCCGGTCGAGGACGGTGACTGGTAGGAGAAGCGGGGAGCGCATTGCAGCATGCGCAACACCTGTTGCCGTTCTTGCGTTTGAGGGGTGCTTGGCACCAAGGTGGCTGTCGGACCTGAGGCAACCGACACCCGAGGTGCAGGCATGAAGGATGGGGCACAACCGGCACGGGGTGCGTCCGGGGACGGCTGGAGCAGGCGCCGTCTCGTCACGGCGCTGGGCGCGGCCGCCGCGATGACGACGGTCCCGGCGCCGGTCGCGCCCCGGTCGGAGCCCGCGGCGGCCGGATCCGGCACGGCACCGCAGCGCGGATCCACGACGCCCCCGGAGACCGACCCCACCCCGTCGCCGTCCGGCTCCCCGTCGCTGTCAGCCCGCTCCGGCCCGCGCCCGCTGTTCCTCGGCACCTACACCTCGGTGGAGGGCGGCGGGAAGGGAATCGGCCTGGCGTCGTACGACCCCTCGACGGGCCAGATCACCGGCACCGGCACGATCACCGGAGTCGACGATCCGTCGTATCTCGCACTGCATCCGAACGGCCGTACGCTCTACGCCGTCAATGAGCGCGAGAAGGGCGCGGTGACGGCCGTACGTCTGGCGGACAACAAGGTGCTGGGCAGTCGCGGCACCGGTGGCGCGGGCCCCTGCCATCTGTCCGTGCATCCGGGCGGGCGCTGGCTGCTGAGCGCCGACTACGGCTCGGGCAGCGTGGCCGTGCATCCCATCGACGCCTCGGGCACCCTCGGCGAGCGCACCGCGCTGGTCACACACTCCAGCCCGGCACCCGGACCGGGCCAGGACGGCCCGCACGCCCACCAGTTCGTCACCGGTCCCGACGGCGGCCACGTTCTCGCCGTCGATCTGGGTACCGACACCGTCTACACCTACCGCCTCGACCTCTCCAAGGGCACACTCACCGAGGTCTCCCAGGCACAGGTGCGACCGGGCGCCGGGCCCCGCCATCTCACCTTCCACCCCGGCGGCCGCTTCGCCTACCTGGCCAACGAGGTCGACAACACCGTCGCCGTCTGCGTGTACGACCCGGCCACCGGTCGGCTCACACCGGGCGATGCCCAGTCCACCGGTACGGGCGGGGGCACGAGTTATCCCGCGCAGATCCTGGTGACGTCCGACGGGGCGTACGCGTTTCTCGCCAACCGGGGCCACAACAGCCTGACGCGTTACGCGGTCGAGGCGGGCGGCGCCCGGCTGCGGCTGCTGGACACCGTGCCGGTCGGCGGCGACTTCCCTCGGCACATCGCCTTCTCCCCGGACGGGGCACTGCTGTTCGCGGCGAATCAGCGGTCGGGCACGGTGACCGTCTTCCACGTGGACCGCGGGAGCGGTGAACTCCGGCTCGCGGGCGAGCCGTTCGCCTCACCCGTCGCCGTCTGTGCGCTGCCGCTGTAGCGCACGAGGGCAGGCGGCGGCACTGCTCGCCTGCGTGAGCAGCACGTGCATGCGCTCCGTGAGCTGTGAGACGTCGTCGGCGGGAGCGTGGAAAGGGAGGCGTACGTCGCCGTTGCCGCGGGCGCGCTCGATGCGCAGCGTCAGTCCGTGCCGGTCGACGGCGAGCGGCCGGACGCGGACCGCGCCGTGCAGGCTGTCGGGCTCGACGAGACGCGTGAGCCGTTCGACGGCGTCCGGGTGCGCGTCGGCGAGGTGGGTGAGGAGCTGGGCCTCGGCCGTGGCCAGGGGGTCCACCTGGGCGCATGCGAAGTCGTCGAGGCCGACCACGACCGTCCCCGACGGCCTGCGCAGCACGATGCGAGACGGCCGGAACGCCAGCTTCCCGTCGTCGGGCACGAACCATCCGGACAGCCACAGCCGGCCCCGGATCCGGTTGCGCACGGGGACGGGGGCGACGTCGGCGAACTCGAGGATCGCGGACGGCTCCCCGCGCGGCGCACAGATCGCGGCGGCGATCAGCGCGCTGTCCTCCGGTACGTGCAGCAGCACCCTGCCGTCCGCGGCGACGGTGTGCGCGCCGACGAACTCCTCCCGGCCGCCCTCCGCGGTCACCGCGCAGGACCATGCCGCGGCGAGCACCGAGCGGGCGTGCTCGGCCGCGGCAGGCGCGGCCGTCCAGGTGTGACGGTCACCCATCCCAAACCTCCCTTAGGTAAGCCTTGCCTAACCTATCGAAGATCCGGGCATACGCCAACCACGCCCCTGCCAGGTGGGTTCACGGCGCGATCGCGCCCAACAGCGCCCGTGCGCACAGGTCGCGCACCTGCTCACGGGACAGGTCCGCCCCCCTGAGCCATTCCAGACAGACGGCCGTGGTGAAGGCCAGCCAGCCGCGTACGGCGATCCGCAGTTCGAGCTGCTCCTCCCCGGCCCCGCCGATCTCGGGGTCGGCGGCGAGCGCCGCCAGGATCTGGCGTTCCTGCGCGGCCAGCGACTGCTGATAGACCTTGCGCACGGCCTGATCGCCCGCCGCGTCGGCCCGATGGAAGGCGCGGAAGCCGTGCGCGTGCGCCTCGACGTACTCCAGGAACGTGTCGAGCCCGACGGCGAGTTGGTCGCGCATCGGGACTCCGGGCACCGCGGCCGTCATGCGCAGCATCCGCTTGCTCTCGCGCTCCACGACGGCGGCGAAGAAGTCCCGCTTGGTCGGGAAGTAGTGGTACAGCAGGCCGCGCGAGACGCCGGCGATCTCGGCGACCTGCTCGATCCACACATCGTCGTACGGCGACTCCGAGAACAGGCACGCCCCCACCGAGAGCAGCTGCTCCCTGCGCTCCTCGGTGCTGAGCCGACGCCGTGCACGCTCCCCCGGCTGCCCCTCTTTCCCGGCCATGTCCGCACTCTACTTGACGTGGGTTCAACAACGGGATCACACTGAAATCCGCTATTGAACCCGCGTACAACAGACACGCCGGCAGACGGCTGGCAGACGACCGACAGACACGGACACCAGACTCAACCGGCCGCAGGATCAAGGGAGATCGCGTCATGGCGGAGACGACACGGACCGCGCTGCCCAGGGGGTTTCGCAGTGCGGAACTCGGCTGGCCGGAGCTGCACCGTATTCCGCACCCGCCGCGCCGCGTCCCGCTGATCGGCGATGTGCTCGGCACCGACATGCGCACGCCCGTGCAGGATTCGATGCGCTTCGGCCGGGCCCTGGGACCGATCTTCCGGCGCAAGGCCTTCGGCAAGGAGATCGTCTTCGTCGGGGGCGCGCGGCTCGCCGGGGATCTGGCGGACGAGGCGCGGTTCGCCAAGCATGTGGGCCTGGGCATCGCCAACCTCCGCCCGATCGCCGGGGACGGGCTGTTCACGGCGTACAACCACGAGCCGAACTGGCAGCTGGCGCACGACGTCCTGGCCCCGGGCTTCAGCCGCGAGGCCATGGAGGGCTACCACCCGATGATGCTCGCCGTGACCGAGCGGCTGATCGAGCACTGGGACCGGGAGCAGGCGGCGGGACGCGCCGTGGACGTGCCCGGCGACATGACGAAACTGACTCTGGAGACGATCTCCCGCACCGGCTTCGGCCATGACTTCGGCTCCTTCGAGCGCAGCCGCCCGCATCCCTTCGTACAGGCGATGGTGGGCACGCTGACCCACGCGCAGCGCCGCAACGCCGTCCCGGAGCCGCTGGCGCCCTTGCTGCTGCGCGGCGCCTCCCGCCGCAACGAGGCCGACATGGCGCTGCTGAACCGCACGGTCGACGGGGTCGTGGCGGCCCGCCGCGACGGGGGCGGCGACGGCGACCTGCTCGACCGCATGCTGGAGACCGCGCATCCGCAGACCGGGGAGCGCCTGGCGCCGGAGAACATCCGCCGCCAGGTCATCACCTTCCTGATCGCGGGCCACGAGACCACCTCGGGCGCCCTCTCCTTCGCCCTGCACTACCTCGCCCAGCACCCCGAGATCGCGACCCGCGCCCGGGCCGAGGTGCTTCGGGTCTGGGGCGACACGGCCCGGCCCGGCTACGGCCAGGTCGCCAAGCTGCGCTATGTGCGCCGGGTGCTCGACGAGTCGCTACGGCTGTGGCCGACGGCCCCGGCCTTCGCCCGCGAGGCCCGCCAGGACACCGTGCTGGGCGACGTCCACCCGATGCTGCAGGGCGCGTGGACGCTGGTCCTGACGGCGATGCTGCACCGCGATCCGGAGGTGTGGGGCGAGGACGCCGAGCGTTTCGACCCGGAGCGATTCGACGCGAAGGCGGTCCGCTCGCGCCCCGGGCACACCTTCAAGCCGTTCGGCACCGGGGCGCGGGCCTGCATCGGCCGCCAGTTCGCACTGCACGAGGCCACGCTCGTCCTGGGGCTGCTGCTGCGCCGCTACGACCTGGTGGCCGATCCGGACTACCGGCTGCGGGTGGCCGAGCGGCTGACGCTGATGCCGGACGGGCTGCGGCTGCACCTCGAACGCGCCGCACCCGCCGCGGAGTTGCCCGGCACCCGCGTCCCGGAGGAGGCCTCAGTCCCCGGCTGTCCAGTGGCCCGGGCGGGCGACTGACGTCGGCAGCCGGGTTCCGGCGCTGCCCCTGGCCCCGTTCACCTGGGGCTGGGTGAGGAAGAAGGCGCCGGTCAGGTCGGCGTCCGTGAGGTCGGCGTCGCGCAGGTCGGCGCCGATCATGTCCGCGCCGCGCAGATCGGCGCCGGTCAGGTCGGCGGCGATGAGGTAGGCGCCGCGCAGGTTGGCGCCCCGCAGGTCGGCGCCCTTGAGACGGGCGCCCATCAGATCGGCGCCCCGGCGGTCCTTGGGGCGCCCCTTCCTGCCACGGCCGGCCGCCACCTCGGCGCGGACGAGTTCGCTGGTGCGCAGCAGCAGGACGTTGACGTCCTGTCGGTGCGCGCCCACGTCCAGCTCACCCAGCTCTTCAGGCGTTCGGCGGGTGAGCCGCTCCGTCTCGCCGAGCACCCGGCGCAGGTCGGCGTGGACCGGGCGGGCGGCGGGCAGGGTCAGCGCCTCGGTGAGGTACCAGAGCAGCTCGTGGAGCTGACGTACGACCGGGAACACGTCGAACATCCGCCGGGCGTCCTCACGGGCGCCCGAGCGCCAGTCCCGGCCGCCGAAGGTGACCTGGGAGACCTTCTGTCCGGCGCCGAAGCAGTCGTAGACCGTGCAGCCGGTGAAACCCTTCTGCCTCAGCTGTGTGTGGATGCCGCACTTGGAGTCGGTCTTGAGGTTCGGACACGGCTTCCCGGCGTCCTTGTCGATCGCGAAGTCGGCCGAGCGGGCGAAGGGCAGGGCGACGCAGCACAGCCCGAAGCACTGGCCGCAGTCGGCCCGCAGGTCGGCGAGGGGGCTCGGGGCGATTCCGCTGTCTTCACGCATGCCACCAGCCTACTGATCCGCTCGCCGCGGCCTTGACCATGATCGAACCGATCGGTCGCCGTTCCGCGACTTCAAGGAGTACGAGAAGGGCCTGGCCCACGGCAGCGAGATGGATGCTGCACGCGTCCTCGAGGACGCCTCCGTAGAGTACGGGCAGCGCGAACTGCGGCGCGGGACCGAGCCCTTGTAGGGCCGCACGGGGCCCGGCCGGCAGTCGCCCGACTCCCTTCGGGAGAGCGAACTCACCGATGAGTTCTCGGCATCGGAGGGGTCCCTAATACAGCCGAAAACAAACTCCGCTAAGACTGGTCACAGCGCCGCACGAGCCGTCAGGGCTCTGCCGCTTCCATGAGTCATACGAGCCACAGAGGACAATCCGCACACGCAGGAGAGACATGATGTGCACCCACCGGCCACCGTGCCCGACCGCCGACAGCGCCGACCACCACGCCGCCGTGATCGTGTCCGCCCATCCGGAGCAGGGCTGGTACGTCCTGTGCAACGGAACCATCGCGTTCGACGACACGGGCGAGCTGCTGCCCGACGGGCAGGTGGTGGGCCCGCTGCGGGCGACCGACCGCAGGCCGGTCGCCGCCTGACCCACCACCCGGCGGCCGGGGCCCTCGTCACCAGGTGACGAGAAGCGACTGCGGCCCCCTGATGGTTCCGCTGCTCTGGAAGACCGTCTTCTCCGGCGGCTCGGCCAGCCGCAGCCCCGGGAAACGCGTCAGCAGCCCGGAGAGCATGACCTCGGACTCCATCCTCGCCATCATCGCGCCCATGCAGTGGTGCGGTCCGTGCCCGAAGGACAGGTGGGAGAGCGCCTCCCGGTCGAAGTCCAGCACCTCCGGGTTCTCGAAGACCTCCGGGTCCCGGTTCGCGGTGAGGTACGACGCGTAGACGGCCTCGCCCTGGCGGATCAGCACCCCGCCGACCTCCACGTCCTCGGTGGCGATCCGGGCGAGCCCCACACCGTTACGGTGCGGAATGTGCCGGAGCAGCTCGTCGACCGCCTGCGGCAGCAGCTCCGGCCGGGCGCGCAGCCGGGCCAGATGCTCCGGGTGGGTCAGAAGCATGTAGACCATGTTGGCGCTGTTGTAGCGGACCGCGTGCGCGGCGCTGACCATGATGATGGTGGCCAGCGACACCGCCACGTCCTCGGTGATCTCCCCCTCGTCGCACGCCTGCGCCAGCACGCCCGCCAGGTCCTCGCTCTCCTCTCCCTTCGCGCCGCTACGGCTGCGCAGCAACTCCACGATGTACGCGCGCACTTCGGCCCTCGCGGCTCGGCTCGCCGCGGGGTCGGCGGTGGAGGAGAGGATCGTGTCGGTCCATGGGGCGACCCGCGCCCGGTCCTCCCGCGGAACGCCCAGCAGATCACCGATGACGGCCAGCGGGAACGGCTTGTGCAGCAGCTCCATCAGGTCCGCGGGCGGCCCGTGCCGCTCCACCGCGTCCAGCAGTTCGCCGGCGGTCTGCTCGGCCATCGGCCGCAGCCGCTTCATGTGCCGTCCGGTGAACGCCTTGTTGATGACCTTGCGCAGCTTGGTGTGGTACGGCGGGTCGGCGTACCCGAGGGCCAGCTTCGAGGCGACCGGCTCGCTCAGCATGCTCGTCACGGTGCGGTCGACGAGTTCCTCGCGGCTGAAGCGGGGGTCGGAGGTGACCAGCTTGACGTCCTCGTAGCGGGTCACCAGCCAGGCCTCGTGGTCGGAGAAGTACGGCAGGCGGATCCGGGCGACGGGCTCCTCGGCCAGGAGCTTGGCGAGCAGCGGGTCGAACTGGAGCGCGGGCAGGTCGTCGATGTTCCAGGTGTGCACGCCGGGGGTGGCTGTGTCGGGCTGGGACGTCATGGGTTTCGTCTCCCGTGGTCGGTCGCGGGTGCCCGTCTGCCTGGCCGTGCGGGCTCCTGTGCTCGGACATGCCTTCCCCGGACGGGCGGACACCGACGCCGCGGAAACGTGTCGCCCCCTGAACGGAGCACACGGCACGCGACGGCCAGGCCGCGGCGGACCGCGCCGGAACCCTCGTACCTCTGGAGGTTTCGCGGAACACCAGGTATCGAGGCGGCCATGGACGACGACACCCGCCTCCCCGGGCTGCCCGCCCCTCCCCCGCCGGGCGCCGCCGCACTGCCGCCCGGCACCTACGACGGGAGGCTGGTCCTGGTCACCGGCGGCGGCACGGGGCTGGGGAAGGCGATCGCGGCGGAGTTCGCCCGGCTCGGCGCCGATCTGGTGATCGCGAGCCGTGGCGAGGAACATCTGCGGTCCGCACGCGAGGAGTTGGCGCGGCTGGGCACACGGGTGACGGCGACCTCGTGCGACATACGGGACCCGGACCGCATCACCGCACTGTTCGACGCCTGCCCGCTGCCCGACGTGCTCGTCAACAACGCGGCCGCCAACTTCCCCGTGCCCGCCGAGGACATGTCCCCGGGCGCCTGGCGGGCGGTCGTGGACATCACGCTCACCGGCACGTTCCTCATGACCCGCGAGTTCGGGCGCCGCCATCTGGCCGCGGGGACGCCCGGCTCGATCATCAACGTGGGGGCCTCGTACGCCTGGACCGGCGGCCCCGGCTACGCGCACAGCGCCGCCGCCAAGGCCGGCGTACGCAACCTCGTGGAGACGCTGGCCGTGGAGTGGGGGCCGTACGGCATTCAGGTGAACGGGCTGGTGCCCGGGCTGATGCCGCACGAGGACATGACCCCGGACATCCGCGACAACCTGGAGCGCGCCGCCGTCGAACGCTCCGGCCCGGAGCGCGCCGCCGACCAGGACCGCCGCCAGCCCGCCCTGCGGGTCGGCGCACCGCGCGAGCTCGGCTGGGCGGCGACCTTCCTGGCTTCTCCCTACGCCCGTTTCATCACGGGACACACCCTGGTCGTGGACGGGGCGAACTGGCAGCGCAGGGCCCTGGTCGGGCCGCCGGTGGTGCCGGTGAGGGACCAGATGGGGCGGGGTCCCTTCACCGGCTGAGCCGCGATGAGTCCCGGGGGCCCACCGGGTCTATACCTGCAAGGGGCTGTCCGGAGCCCCCGGGACACCGAGGAGAAGCGATGAGCACCGTAGTGATGCACAGCGTGGTTTCCGTGGACGGCTTCATCGCCGATGCGGAGGATCAGGTCGGCCCACTGTTCGACTGGTATGACAACGGCGATGTCGCACTCGGCGATGTCGGGAAGATCTCGCAGGTGTCGGCCGCGTACGTGAAGCCGATGTGGGCGGAGATCGCGACGATCGTGATGGGGCGGAACCTGTTCGACATCACCAACGGCTGGGAGGGGTCGCCGCCGACGGGTGAGCACGTGGTCGTGGTGTCGCACCGGCCCAGGCCCGAGGGGTGGCACCCCGAGGCGTCGTACCACTTCGTCGACGACGTGGCAGCGGCGATCGCGAAGGCCAGGGAACTCGCGGGCGAGCGCACGGTCGCCGTGACGGCGGGCGACGTCGGCGGCCAGGCCTTCGCCCTCGGCCTGGTGGACGAGGTGGCGATGGACGTCGTGCCGGTGGTCTTCGGCTCGGGCAAGCGGTACTTCGGGGCGGTCGACGCCCGGCATCTGCTGGAGGACCCGCACACGGTGATCCAGGGCAACCGGGTACTGCACCTGCGCTATCGAGTCCGGCGTTAGCGAACGACGACGCCCTCGGGCAGAGCCAGAGCAGCGACCACGCCGTGCGCCGGGGTGGTCGCCGCTCCTGCTCAACGCCCTCAGGACTCGGCGGCCTCCAGCGCCGAGAGGTCCAGGCGGGCCAGCCGCTCGGGGTCGGCGAGGATGTCGACGGCGACGATCCGGCCGTCCGCGACGGTGACGCCCATGACGCCCATCGGCTTGCCGTCGAGCAGCGTGACGACGCCCACGGCGCCGTTGACCAGCACGAGGCGGGAGGAGACGGCGACACTGCGGAACATGACCGCCTGTCCGGCCACCGCCTCGGCGCCGCGGACCAGCTTGGACACGGCCGCGCCGCCGACGAGCGCTCCGGCGTCGGCGCGCAGCACCACATCGGGGTCGAGGACGGCCACGAGCGCCTCGAAGTCGCCGCCGCGCGCGGCGGCGAGGAACGCGTCGAGCACCTTCTTCTGACGGCCGATGTCGGGGTCGGGGGTCGGGGCGGAGCCCTGGACCCGGCGGCGGGCGCGGCTGGCGAGCTGCCGGGTGGCGGCCGAGGAGCGGCCCACGATGGGCGCGATGTCGTCGAAGGGCACCGCGAACATGTCGTGCAGCACGAAGGCGAGCCGTTCGGCGGGCTCCAGCGTCTCCAGGATCACCAGCAGGGCGAGCCCGACGGAGTCGGCCTGGAGCACCTCCTGCTCGGGGTCGATCCGCTCCAGGGGGCTGACCACCGGGTCGGGCACGTAGGTGTCCATGGGCTCCTCGCGGCGCGCCGTACGCGAGCGCAGCATGTTGAGGCAGACCCGTCCGACGACGGTGGTGAGCCAGCCGCCGAGGTTCCTGATGTCCTCGGTCTCGGATCGGCTGAGCTTCAGCCAGGTCTCCTGAACGGCGTCGTCGGCCTCGCTGAGCGAGCCGAGCATCCGGTAGGCCACCGCCCTCAAGTGGCCGCGGTGCTCCTCGAATTGACGCGCGAGGTCGTTCTCGTCCATCGGTCCCCCATGCAAGTGCGGTGTTCCGTCGTGTTCCGTCACAAGATCAGCGCTCGGTCAAAACATAGCGGGTCACTTCCCCCGGAAGGCCGACGCACGCCGGGCTCCCTTGGCCGCGTACCCCTCCCGGGCGTCCTCGGACGTGAGGGTGAGAGCGGCGGACATCGCCGTGCGGTCGAGGGCGGCGGCGAGCCCCGCGTCCGCGTAGGCGTCGATGTCGCGTTTGACGCTCTGGACGGCGAGGGGTGCGTTCGTGGCGATCTCGGTGGCCACGGTTCGGGCGATGTCGTCCAACTCGGCGGGGGTGACGACGAGTTGGGCCAGGTGGAGGCGCTCGGCCGTGGCGGCGTCGATCCGGCGTCCGGTCAGGGCGAGGAGCTTGGCCCATCCGGCGCCCGCGTCGACGGCGACCCCAATCTGTGCCTCGGGGAGCGCGAACACCGCGTCGTCCGCGGCGATCCTGACGTCCGCCATCAGGGCGAGTTCGAAGCCGAAGCCGAGGCAGTAGCCGTGCACGGCCGCGACCACCGGCTGCGGAAGGCGGGCGAAGACGGCGAACCGTTCGTGCGCCCAGCGGATGCCCTCGTAGTAGTTGCGGGCGCGCTCGGCGTCCGAGTGGCCGGTGATCGCGCCGCCGGGCGCCATCACGTCGATGCCCGCGCAGAAGGCCCGCCCCTCGGCCCGCAGCAGGACCGCGCGGAGGGAGGTGTCGAAGCGGATCCGGTCGGCGAGCAGCCCGAGTTGGCGCGTGGACTCCCAGCTCCACGCGTTGAGTTTCTCCGGCCGGCAGAGGGTGAGGATGCCGAGCCCGTCCTCGATGTCGAGGCGCAGCCGCTCCTCACCCTCCGGGATGTCGGTACGTGTGATGTCGATCATCGGCCGCCCCTCCGGTTTCTGACGAGACGTCAGAACCCTAGGGGGCGCGGACTATCGGCTGAAGAGTTCGAACGCGACGGCCGGTTTCCCGCCGAAGCGCTCGCCCGTCGTCTGCGCACCGCCGGTCAGGAAGGTGCGGCAGTACGTTTCCGGGTCCTCGTCGGTCAACACCTCGATGTACGTGCGGTGTTCGAGCAGCGAGCGGACCGCACGCTCCAGGCCTGGCGTCGCGTCCACCGCGTGCGTGGGCGTCGAGGAACCGGCGACGGCGACCCAGCGCACACCGTTCCAGGGCTCCAGGCCCTGCTCCATGAGCTCGGGGAAGATCCAACGGTTGCCCGCGTCGCCCGCCGCGTCCAGGGTGGCGCGCCCCACCGCCACGTGGTCGGGGGTGTTCCATGCGACCCCACCCCAGGTGTCGCGGTGGTTGAGGGTGATCAGCAGTTCGGGCCGGTGGCGGCGGATCGCGGCGGCGATGTCCCGGCGCAGGGCGGTGCCGTACTCGATCACACCGTCCCGGTGGTCCAGGAAGTCGACCTCCGAGACGCCCACGACGGCCGCGCTCGCCCGCTGCTCCTGCTCCCGCAGCGGGCCGCACTTCTCGGGCTCCAGGGTGTCGATGCCGGCCTCACCGCGGGTTGCCAGCACATAGGCGACCTCGCGTCCGGCGTCGGTCCATCCGGCGATCGCCGCGGAGCAGCCGTACTCGAGGTCGTCCGGGTGGGCGACGACGGCGAGGGCACGCTGCCAGTCGTCGGGCATGGGCTTGAGCTGGTCGTTCATCGGCTCCGTCATGGCCCCAGCCTACGGAGACGCCCGTGCGGCCCGGGGCCTGTCAGGCGGATTCGTAGTGGTGGGCGTCGGCCCCGCTCCACTTCACCCAGGCCGGGTCGTCGAGGAGGTCCTCCGCGTCGGGCAGACCGGCGCGGCCCAGGAACTCGATGAGGTCCTCGTCGGAGAACGCCAGTCCGAGGGTCTCCCCGCGCGCGACCACCAGACGCCCGCCGGTGCCTGCCGGCGGACGAACGACCACAGGCGCCCGTCCGGACATATCTCCAGGATCCTCCCGACGGCCGCAAAACGCATCCCCGCGCCGGCCGGTCTGAGGGTCACACCTCGTCGCGGGTCAGCGCCAGCAGCCGGTCCAGGACACGCTGCCCACCGGCTCGTACTCCGTCGTGCTCGAACTCGTCGGTGACCCAGGTGCGCAGACCGCGGATGGACCGGGCCGTGCGCAGCGCGTGTTCGGTGTCGACGTACATGTCGTCGTGGTAGACGGCCGCGGCGACCGGCACCTCGTTGGCGGCCAGGCGCGCGGGGTCGTACAGCGGCGTCCAGTCCCTGCGGGCGGCCAGTTCCTCGGCGGTCTCGCGCAGCGGGCGCAGCGCCGGGTCGGTCTCGAACATCCAGGGGTGGACGGACTCGCCGGTGAACAGCAGCGGCCCGTCCTCGGTGAGCGTCTTGGCCGCGTCGAACTGCGGGAACTCGGCGCGCACCCGCTCCGCTGACCAGTCGGTGGGCCGCGCGTCCTGGCCGTAGATCGCCTCGTGGACTAGGGCGTACAGCGGGTGGCCCGCGTACGAGAGGAGGCCCTGCACCTCTTCCTGGAAGGCGTCGGAGAGGGCCGGGCCCTCGGGGGTGCGGACGAAGGCGTGCTCCAGCAGGTAGTGCAGGCGGTGGCTGCCCTCGCTGCCGCCGAGGAGGATGCCGAGCGACTGGAAGGCCTCGACGGTGAGCTTGTAGCCGCCGATCAGGACCGGCTCGTGCTGGAGAAGGTACTCGGCGATCTGCCGCGCCCGCTCGACGTCCTGCGGGTAGCGGGCGTAGTGCGCGGCCACCTTGCGTTCGATGCGCGGGTAGGCGGCGCGGTAGACGTCGTCCGCGTGCGCGTCCAGGGAGGGCAGGCCGCCGGTGATGACCGCGGCGCGCAAGCCCTCGGGCGCCGTGGACAGGTAGTTCACCGTGCAGAACCCGCCGAAGCTCTGGCCGAGTACGGTCCAGGGCGCGCCGCCGGTGAGCGCGGGGCGGATGGCCTCGCAGTCGCGGACGATGGAGTCGGCGCGGAAGTGCGTCAGGTAGTCGGCCTGCGCGCGGGCGTCGCCGCGCAGCGGGAGGCTCTGTCGGTTGGCGGGCGTGGAGTGGCCGGTGCCGCGCTGGTCGAGCAGCAGCACCCGGTACTCCTTGAGCGCCCGGCCGAGCCAGGCCGGCTTGCCGACGAACCGGTTGGCGCCGAAGCCGGGACCGCCCTGGAGATAGACCAGCCACGGCAGGTCGGACCCCGCCTTCTCACTGGCGACGACCTCGCGCGCGTACAGCTCGATCTGCTCCCCGGAGGGGGCGCTGTGATCGAGGGGCACACTGAAGTGGCGGTCGGTGAGGACGACACCGGGCTGGCGATAGCTGACGGTCAACGGGGCTCCCGAGACGGACGGATGGCGGACCGCGTCCCAGTTCAGCACATGTCCGGCCGTCGGCAGAGCCCGGGGATCAAGAATTCCGTACTGTACGGCGGATCAGCTGTGGCGGCCGGGCGGGGCGGCGTTCCGGCCGCCGGTGGACGGGGCGTTGTCAGACCCGTCTGCGAGGGTGTGATCACCGGGCGGCACCAGGAGTCGTCCGGATCGACGGTGGAGGGGTGCGGTGACGGATCCGCGGGACGGCTGGGCAGGCCTGGGCTGGGAGGGCTGGGAGGACTACGACGGCATCCGGAGGCGCCTCGATCAGGGAGCCGATGCGGAGGTGTGGGGCGGGGGGCGGCCGCTGCACAGGGCGGCGGCGTGGGGCTCGCCGGAGGTCGTCGCCGAACTGGCCCGGCGTGTCGCGGACGTGGACGCGCTGCAGGACGGCACGACCGCGCTGTGGGAGGCCGTCCTGTCCGACCGACATGACAACGCACGGGCTCTTGCCGCCGCCGGAGCGGATCCCTGGCGGCCGCTGATGGGTGGCTGGTCGCCGGGACGGCTCAGCCTGGCCGGGCCGACGCCGGATCTGTTCACGGTGCCCGAGGACGAACGCGGTCTGACCGAGGCCGAGCGCGCGGCGACGCAGGAGGGTCATCGGCTCGTCACCGCGCTGGGAAGCATTCACTACGACGGCACGGGCCTGGCGTGCGTGGCCGGGATCGACGCCGCGGAGGCGATACGCCGCCTCGAAGCCGCCCCGGCCGAAGGCGAGGACATGGACGACCTACTGGAGAATCCGTACGACTACGACCTCGACGAGACCCTCCAGATCATCGGCGTGACGACCGTGCCCGGGGGCTGCGTCGTCACCCAACCCTGGGGATACGCGCCGCAGATGCCGGGGGTGCTGACCCGGCTGTCCGCCGGCACCGTCTGCTACGGCATGTACGCCAACCCCAAGAGCGGCAACCAGGGCAGCATCGTCCGCGACGGGGTCATCGAGGGCTCGGACCTCCACCCGGGCGGCGGACCGCAACCGGAGGACACATCCGAGGAGATCCTGGCGGCCTATCTCTACCGGCACAACGCGGTGGGCTTCGCCTGCGCCTACGCAGGACTGCGGCTGACCGACGCGCGCGCCGTCGTCGGACCGCCCGACCAATGGGTCGAGCTGCCGGAGCGTGACTACTGGAGTCGCTGACAGCACGGACCTGCGACCGTCAGAGGTCCGATGCGTCGATCCAGCACACCGTCGCCACCAGGTCGGGTGCCCTGGCCGTGGCGTCGGCTGCCAGGAGTGCCCAGTCCCGGCAGTCGGCGACGATCCGGTGCCAGGACCACCGGCGGTCGATGTCCCAGTCGATGCCCGGGCCGCCTGCTCCGAAGGCACTGCCGTTCTTGACCTGCCACAGCTGGAAGTAGAGCACCGCCTGATCGTGCGCGGCGAAGTCCTCGATGACCTCGGCGAGGTGAAACGTCGGCCATGCCGGATCCAGAGGGCCGACGGCAACACGCAGTGCGGCGGCCCGGGGAGGAATCACGACCTCGCGGGCCCCGAGCTGCGACAGGGCATCGCGCAGTCCCACCGCTTCGCTGTAGCCGGGTGACTCACCTCGTCGGCGAAAGGCGTCGTAGGCTCGCTGAATCGCCGGGCCCGCGCGTCGGATCCCCAGGTCCGCCAAGGCTTCGGCCGCCCATTCGCGAACGGTGGCGCTCTCGCTGTCCAGCAGACCGATCAGCACGTCCCCCGGCCGCGGGTCCCGCAGCGCGGTGAACACCTCGATGGCGCACAGCTGCCCGAACGGGGCGAAGCGAGGCACCGCCGCGATCAGCTCGTCCAGCACCTCGGGGCCCAGCGCGGTCAGCGCGTGCTGGGCCTCCTCGGCCACTTCGGTGGATTCCGCGTCCAGTTCGCCGACCAGCCGGGCCATGGTGCTGTCCATGGGCACGCAGTCTGGCCCGGCGCGGTCCGCCCCGGCCACTCGATATACGAGGCGCCCTCAGCGCGCCGACAGACTGGAGCGCCGTACCACCAGCTCCGGCTGGAGGACGACCCGGCGGTGAGTGTGCGGGGTCGGGGCGGTCTCGGCCTCGGTCTCCTCCAGGAGGAGTTCGGCGGCGAGGGCGCCCATGGTGACGGCGGGCTGGCGGACGGACGTGAGGGGGACGGCCGCGGCGGCGGCGAACTCGATGTCGTCGTAGCCGACGATCGCGAGGTCGTCGGGGACGCCGACACCCGCCGCGTACATGGCCTGGAGGACACCGAGGGCGAGCAGGTCGTTGGCGCAGAACACGGCGGTGGGGCGGTCGGCGAGGCCGAGGAGACGGGCGCCCGCGTCGCGGCCCGCGGCGACGTCGAGGCGCTCGGTGGGCAGCTCGCGCAGCCGGTCCGGGCCGAGGCCGGCCTCGGCGAGCGCTTCGAGGGCGCCCGCGCGCCGGTCCCGGACCTGGTTGAAGCCGGGCGGCCCGCTGACGTACGCGATGGAGCGGTGTCCGGCGTCGACGAGGTGCCGTACGGCGAGCGCACCGCCCGCCACGTCGTCGACGGAGACCGAGCACTCGGTGGTGCCCTCGGCGACCCGGTCGACCAGCACGAACGGGATGCCGTGGCGACGGAACGCCTGGATGTTGCGGCCCGTCGCGTCGGCTGGCGTCAGCAGGACGCCGCGCACCCGCTGCTCGGCGAAGAGCGAGAGGTATTCGGCCTCCTCGCCCGCGCTCTGTCCGCTGTTGCAGACCATCACGCCGAGCCCGGCCTCGCGCGCGGCCCGCTCGGCACCGCGCGCGACGTCGACGAAGAAGGGGTTGCCCATGTCGAGGACGAGCAGGCCCATGATCCGGCTGCGCCCGGCGCGCAGCTGGCGTGCGGACTCACTGCGGACATAGCCGAGCCGGTCGATCGCGGACAGCACGCGGGCGCGCGTCTCGGAGGCGACCGAGTCCGGGCGGTTGATGACGTTCGACACCGTCCCCACGGAGACCCCGGCGGCGCGGGCGACGTCCTTGATACCCACCGACTGAGCCATCAGGCGAGGACCTCCAGGGGAACGAGGGGTGGCGGGCACGCGTTCACATTACCTGCGCACCGGGGTGCGACGGCCCCCGTCACGACGGCAGCCGGAAGTCGATGACATGGAGCGCCGAGGGCGTCGTACCGCTGGACTTCTCCTGGTACATCACCGACAGCACACCGTCCTGGGCGATGCGCGTCTCATCGATCACGACCTCGCCGAAGGCATTCAGACCGCTGCCGTCGTACAGGAGCTTCCAGTCAGTGTGTCCGGAGGACTTCGAGGCGGCGGCGATGCGGCCGAAGGGCAGGATCGCGTAGGCGTTGTCGTACTTGTCGAGGACGAGCTTGGTGCGCTGGCTGGAGTTCAGTGCGATGGGGATCTCGGTCTTCTGCCAGGTGCCCGAGGCGTTCTTGCGGAGATGGAAGGCGCGGCCGTTGACGGTGCGGTCGGTGACGTAGTTCGTGGTGCACTGGCCGAAGCGGCCGGGGACGTAGCTGATGATGGCGTGCGGCAGGCCGGCGGAGTCGGTGGTCTGGCTCTCCTGGTTCATCAGGGAGTGGTCGGGGTTGAGGGCGTCGACCACGAGCCCGGCGTCGGTGACGGCGACCTTGTCGGAGCCACCGGTGGTGCCGACGAGGGTGCCCGCATCGTTGTGCCAGGTGCGGCCGCGGTCGGTGGAGTAGACGTAGCCGGTGTCGTGGTTGGTGATGCCGCCGCCGTTGCACATCACGGCGCCGTTCTGCTCGCGCCAGGTGAAGAAGGAGTGCAGCCGGCCGTTCTTGTCGTAGTCGATGCCGTGCAGGTACATGTTGCGGGCCGTGCTGGAGCCGTGCTCGCTGGTGTACGTGCCGGTGGAGCTGGACCACTCGCCGAGCGCGGTCCACGTCGAACCGTCGTACTCGGCAAGGGCGTTGCGCCCGTTGCCGGAGATCGCCACCCGGTAGCTGAGCTGGAGCTTGCCCTCGGGTGTCGAGACGAACTGCGGGTAGGTGAACTGCGAGGTGAGGGCGAGGCCGTCGAGCGATGTCTGTACGGCGCCGAAGACCGAGGAGGTCCACGCCGGGGCGTTGTCCAGGAGTCCGGCGACCGACTTCACGTAGAAGAAGCCGTCGCTGTGGGAGTCCATGTTGAGATGCAGGCGCCCGTCTGTCTTGGACACGCCCATGGAGATGACGTTGTGGGAGTCGTCGCTCTTGAGCTGGTGGGCGAGGGTGACCTTCGACCAGCTGGTGGCGCCGACGGCCCGGCGGGCGACGACAGCGCTGCGGTCGGTGGTGTACCAGGCCGCGTACTGGTAGCCCTTGTAGGTCAACAGGCCGTTCTTCTGGAACGAGTTGTTGTTGACCAGCCCGTCGTAGGACACGAAGAACAGGGCCTGGCTGTCGAGGGTCGTGCTGCCGGACTGGGTGACCGAGGGGCCGGGGTCGGCGGCCCGTGCGGTACCGGCGGCGAAGGCGGGGGTCGCCGCGGCTCCGGCGAGGGCGCCGGCCAGCAGGGTGCGTCGTCTCATCTCGGGGACTCCGTTGTCGTGCGGGGACAGGGGACGAGCAGGGGTCAGGGGACGAGCAGGGGTCAGACGAGGTGGAACACTTCGGTGAGCGGTTTCATCGCCTCGTCGGGGCGGGCCCCGTCGAGGGATTCGAAGAACGGGGACATCTCCGCCTGCCAACGGGCGTTGACCTCGGTGGCTTCCATTCCGGCGATGGCGGCGGCGAAGTCCTCGGTCTCCAGATAGCCGACGAGCAGGCCGTCGTCTCTCAGGAAGAGGGAGTAGTTGTGCCAGCCGGTGGCCGAGAGAGCTTCGAGCATCTCCGGCCACACGGCCGCGTGGCGTTCGCGGTACTCGGCGATCCGGTCCTCGCGGACCTTGAGGAGGAAACAGACGCGCTGCATGAAGTACCGCTCCTGGCTCAGAAGTTGAACTGGTCGATGTTCTTCGCGGTGAACACGGTCGGCTTGCCGAGGCTGATCACGCCGTCCTTGCCGATGGTGTACGAGCCCATGTCACCGGCCTTGAAGGTCTCGCCCTCCTGGCCGGTGATCTGCCCGGAGGACAGTGCGACGGCCGTGCGCGCGGCCAGTTCGCCGAGCTTCGCCGGGTCCCACAGCTCGAAGCCCTCGACGGTGCCGTTCTTGACGTACTTGCGCATGTCGTTGGGGGTGCCGAGGCCGGTCAGCTTGACCTTGCCCTTGTACTTGGAGCCGGACAGGTACTGCGCGGCGGCCTTGATGCCGACGGTGGTCGGGGAGATGATGCCGGCGAGCTTGGGGTGCTCCTGGAGGAGGCCCTGGGTCTGCTGGAAGGACTGCTGGGCGTCGTCGTTGCCGTACGCGACCTTCACCAGCTTGATGTTCTTGTACTTCGGGTCCGTCAGCTCCTTCTTCATGAAGTCGATCCAGACGTTCTGGTTCGTCGCGGTCTGCGCGGCGGACAGGATCGCGATCTCGCCCTTGTAGTTGATCTGCTCGGCGAGCAGCTGGACCTCGGTGCGGCCGAGGTCCTCGGCGCTGGCCTGCGAGACGAAGGCGTTGCGGCAGTCGGTCTTGGTGTCGGAGTCGTACGTGACGACCTTGATCTTGTTCTTCATGGCCTGCTTGAGGGCGGTGCACAGGGCGCCCGGGTCCTGCGCTGAGACGGCCATCGCGTCTACCTGCTGCTGGGTGAGGGTGTTGACGTAGCTCACCTGGCCGGAGGTGTCGGTGGCGCTGCTCGGGCCGACCTCCTTGTACTTGGAGCCCAGCTCCGTCAGCGCCTTCTCGCCGCCCTTGTCGGCGGAGGTGAAGTACGGGTTGTTGACCTGCTTGGGCAGGAAGCCGACGGTCAGGCCCTTCTTGGTGGCCGCGTTCGGATCGGCCTTGCCGGCGCTGGCTGCGGAGCCGGTGTCGTCCTTGACGTCGTTCTTGGTGGTGCCGCCGCACGCGGTGGCGGCCAGGGCGAGGGAGGTGACGGCGGCGAGGGCCGCACAGGTACGGCGGATCGACGACTTGCGCATGATGGTGATCCTTTACGAGGGTGAGCGGAGGTGGTTACGAGGTCGGAGTGGGCGCCTTTGACACGGGTGGCACGGGCGCCGCGGCGGCTCTGCGGCCCGCCCTCGCGACGGCGATCTGGCGCGCGACCCGGGGGCCGAGCACCGACAGCACGAGCAGGACGCCGGTGACGACGATCTGCGACTGGGCGGAGACGTCCTTCAGGCTCATCACGTTCTGCAACGCGCCGAGCAGGAAGACTCCCGCGATCGCGCCGCCGAGCGTGCCCTTGCCGCCGTCGAAGTCGATGCCGCCGAGCAACACGGCCGCCACGACGGAGAGTTCGAGCCCGGTGGCGTTGTCGTAGCGGGCGCTGGCGTAGTGCAGTGCCCAGAAGATGCCGGTGAGCGAGGCCATGAACCCGGTCGCCACGAACAGCAGCAGCTTGTGCCGCTTCACACGGATGCCGGCGAACCGGGCTGCTTCCTCGCTGGCGCCGATCGCGAAGAGCGAACGGCCGAACGGGGTGGCGTGCAGCACGACCACGCCGATGGCGAGCAGCACGAGGAAGGGCAGGAAGGCCTGCGGGAGGAAGGTGTCCCCGAGACGTCCGGACGCGAAGTCCAGGTACTGGGTGGGGAAGTCGGTCACCGCGTCCGAGCCGAGCACGATCTGTGCGATGCCCCGGTAGGCGGCGAGAGTGCCGATGGTGACGGCGAGGGAGGGCAGTCCGAGCCGGGTCACCAGCAGGCCGTTGACCAGCCCGCAGACGACTCCGAGGAGCAGGCAGACCGGGATGATCGTCTCGATCGTCATGCCCTGGTTCCACAGGGCGCCCATCACGGAGCCGGACAGCCCGGCCGTGGAGGCCACCGACAGGTCGATCTCACCGGCGACGACCAGCAGGGTCATCGGCAGCGCGATCAGCGCGATCGGCAGGGTGTTGCCGAGGAGGAAGGACAGGTTGAGGGCGTTGCCGAAGCCGTCGACGAATCCGAACGACATCAGCAGCACGACGAGGAGGAGGGCGCCGACGACCGTGTCCCAGCGGATGGCCCGCGTCCAGTTGGAGTCAGCCATGACGGGCGTTCCTCTTCTTCAGAGCGGTCGCCACACGCAGGGCGACGATCCGGTCGACCGCGATGGCGAGGATGAGCAGGGTGCCGTTGATGGCGAGCACCCAGACGGAACTGACGCCGAGGGCGGGCAGCACGCTGTTGATGGAGGTCAGCAGGAGGGCGCCGAGGGCCGCGCCGTAGACGCTGCCGGAGCCGCCGGTGAAGACGACGCCGCCGACGACGACCGCGCTGACGACGGTGAGTTCGTAGCCGTTGCCGGTGCCGGAGTCGACGTTGCCGAACCGGGCCAGGTACATGGCGCCCGCGAGGCCGGCCAGGCCGCCGCAGAAGGTGTACGCGGCCAGGATCCGCTTGCGCACCGGGATGCCGGCGAGCCGCGCGGCCTCGGGGTTGGAGCCGAGTGCGTACAGCTCCCTGCCGCTGCCGAAGTGCTTGAGGTAGTACGCGGTGGCGATCAGCACGGCCAGCGCGATGAGCGCCAGCCACGGCACCGCCGAGATGCCGCCGGAGCCGAAGTTGATGAATCCGTCCGGGAGGTTGGCCGCGGTGATCTGCCGTGAGCCGACCCAGATGGAGTCGATGCCCCGGATGATGTAGAGGGTGCCGAGGGTGACGACGAGCGCGGGCACCTGGCCGAGGCTGACGAGCAGGCCGTTGACCAGTCCGCAGCCGATGCCGAGCAGCACCGCCAGGAAGATGGCGACGACAGGGTTGCCGCCGCCCTGGAGATACGTACCGGCGGCGAAGGCGCTGATGCCGAGCGTCGAGCCGACCGACAGGTCGACGTTGCGGGTGATGACGACCAGCGACTGGCCGGTGGCGACGAGCACCAGGATGGTCGCGTTGAGGAGCAGGTCCTTGATGCCCTGCTCGGAGAGGAACTCGCTGTTGCCGGCCTGCGTGATGCCGATCATCACCAGGAAGACGACCAGGATGGCGAGTTCGCGCATCTTGAAGACGCGGTCGACCAGCCGGGTGCCGCTGGACTTGGGCGCTTCGGCGGCGGGGGCGGGGTTGGGAGCGGTCACCGTCATGCGGCGGCCCTCCCGGTGGCTGCGGCCATCACGGATTCCTCGGTGGCTTCGGAACGCGGGATCTCGGCGGCCAGGCGGCCCTCGTGCATCACCAGCACACGGTCGGCCATGCCGAGGATCTCGGGCAGGTCGGAGGAGATCATCAGGACGGCCACTCCGTCGGCGGCCAACTCGCTGAGCAGCCGGTGCACTTCGGCCTTGGTGCCGACGTCGATGCCACGGGTCGGCTCGTCGACGATGAGCACTTTGGGGCCGGTGGCCAGCCACTTGGCGAGGACGACCTTCTGCTGGTTGCCGCCGGACAGGGTGGCGACGGCGTCGGCGATCCGGGCGTACTTGACCTGGAGCTTGACGGCCCAGTCGAGGGAGCGGCTGCGTTCGGCACCGCGGTCGACGAGACCGGCCTTCACGGTCGTTCGCAGGCCGGTCAGCCCGATGTTGCGCTCGATGGACATGTCCATCACCAGGCCCTGGGCGCGCCGGTCCTCGGGGACCAGGGCCAGTCCGGCGGCCATCGCGGTGGAGGGAGCGCCGTTCGTCAGGGTCTTACCGTCCAGCTCGACCTCGCCGGCGTCCCACCGGTCGATGCCGAAGACCGCGCGGGCGACCTCGGTGCGTCCGGCGCCGACGAGTCCGGCAAGGCCGACGATCTCGCCACGCCGGACGTCGAAGGACACGTCGGTGAAGACGCCCTCGCGGGTCAGGCGACGCACACTGAGCGCCACCTCGCCGGCCTCCACCTCCTGCTTCGGGTACAGCTCGTCGAGGTCACGGCCGACCATCCGTCGTACGAGATCGTCCTCGGTCATGCCCTCCAGCGGCTCGCTGGAGATGAGGGCGCCGTCGCGCAGCGTGGTGACCGTCTGGCAGATCTGGAAGATCTCCTCCAGACGGTGCGAGATGAACAGCACCGCCGAGCCCTGCTCGCGCAGCGTGCGGACGACGCCGAAGAGGCGGGCGACCTCGCTGCCGGTCAGGGCCGCGGTCGGCTCGTCCATGATCAGGACGCGTGCGTCGAAGGAGAGCGCCTTGGCGATCTCGACGATCTGCTGGTCGGCGATGGACAGGCCGCGGGCCGGGCGGTCGGGGTCGAGCTCGACGCCGAGCCGGCGCATCAGGGCGAGGGTGGCGGTGTGGGTGGCCTTGTGGTCGATCCGGCCGAGGGCGCGCCGGGGCTGGCGGCCCATGAAGATGTTTTCGGCGATCGAAAGATCGGGGAAGAGCGTGGGCTCCTGGTAGATCACGGCGATGCCCGCGTCGCGGGCGTCGGCGGGTCCGTGGAAGACGGTCGGCTCGCCGTCGAGCAGCAGCCGGCCGGCGTCCGGTCGGTGCACCCCGGCGAGCGTCTTGATGAGGGTCGACTTGCCTGCGCCGTTCTCACCGGCGATGGCGTGCACCTCGCCGGGAAACAGCTCCAGGGACACGTCCCGAAGGGCGCGCACGGCGCCGAAGGACTTCGAAATGTCCTGGAGCGCCAGCACAGGTGCCGGACCCGTATCGGACGGGTGGGTCATTGGGGGCTCCTCGACGACACCGGCGGGAGAACCGTCACAGCGTCGTGAAAGGTTTCAACTGGGTTGCCGGGACGTTAGGCACCACAGCAAGGCCGCGTCAATGGGTTACGTCTCGAAATTTTTCGATAGCCAAAGGTCACGACCGAGTCACGGGACACAGCTTGCCCCGCAGGGGTTGACAGCCCTCCGGACGGCTCATAGCTTCCCTTTCTGAATCGTTTCAGACCTGCCTTCAATCCCCCGTCTTTCAGACCCGACGTCACAGGAGCCTCGAAGTGACCGAGCTCGCCGCGGTGAAGGCCGCCCTCAAGACCCAGGCCGTCGAGACGCCGTCATGGGCGTACGGGAACTCGGGAACCCGCTTCAAGGTGTTCGCGCAGCCCGGAGTTCCGCGTACGCCTCAGGAGAAGTTGGACGACGCCGCCCAGGTGCACGCGTTCACCGGTGCGGCGCCGACCGTCGCCCTGCACATTCCGTGGGACAAGGTCGACGACTACGCCGCCCTCGCCAAGCACGCGGAGGACCGCGGGCTCAAGCTCGGCACGATCAACTCCAACACTTTCCAGGACGACGACTACAAGCTCGGCAGCATCTGCCACCCCGACGCCGCCGTGCGCCGCAAGGCCCTTGATCACCTGCTCGAGTGCGTCGACATCATGGACGCGACCGGTTCCAAGGACCTGAAGCTGTGGTTCGCCGACGGCACCAATTACCCCGGCCAGGACGACATCCGCGAGCGCCAGGACCGGCTCGCCGAGGGCCTTGCACAGGTGTACGAGCGCCTCGGTGACGACCAGCGCATGCTCCTCGAGTACAAGTTCTTCGAGCCCGCCTTCTACACGACCGACGTCCCGGACTGGGGCACGGCCTACGCACACTGCCTCAAGCTCGGCGACAAGGCCCAGGTCGTGGTCGATACCGGACACCACGCACCCGGCACCAACATCGAGTTCATCGTCGCCACGCTGCTGCGCGAGCGGAAGCTCGGCGGCTTCGACTTCAACTCACGCTTCTATGCCGACGACGACCTGATGGTGGGCGCCGCCGACCCCTTCCAGCTCTTCCGGATCATGTACGAGGTGATCCGCGGCGGCGGCTTCGCGCCCGAGGTCGCCTTCATGCTCGACCAGTGCCACAACATCGAGGCGAAGATCCCGGCGATCATTCGGTCGGTGATGAACGTCCAGGAAGCCACGGCGAAGGCGCTGCTGGTGGATCGCGTCGCTCTTTCCGCCGCCCAGCGCTCGGGGGACGTACTCGAGGCGAACGCCGTGATCATGGACGCGTACAACACGGACGTACGGCCGTTGCTGCGGGAGGTGCGGGGCGAGCTGGGGCTCGACCCTGAGCCGGTCGCGGCGTACCGGGCCTCCGGCTGGGCCGAACGGATTGCTTCCGAGCGCGTCGGTGGGCAGCAGGCCGGATGGGGCGCGTAGGCGCTGCGCTGCGTCTGCCGGGTCATGCCGGTGGCAGGCTGCGGGCCGCTTGTGGCTGGTCGCGCCCACGCGGCGGAGCCGCAAATCGAAACAGCCCCGCGCCCCTTTCGGGGCCGTTCGTGCCAGCCCTCCGCACGCTGCCAGGGCCTGCTTCAGAACACGTACACACTCTTCATGAAGGACTGACGACACATGGCACCCCACCCCCACCCCCAAGCCGCCGCTCTGCTCGCCCGGTCGCATCGGCTCGGCGCCGATCCCCGTAACACGAACTACGCGGGGGGCAACACGTCCGCGAAGGGCACCGACACCGACCCTGTCACCGGCGGTGACGTCGAGCTGATGTGGGTGAAGGGGTCCGGCGGGGATCTGGGAACCCTCACCGAGGCGGGGCTGGCTGTGCTGCGGCTGGACCGGCTGCACGCGCTGAAGGGTGTCTACCCGGGCGTCGAGCGCGAGGACGAGATGGTTGCCGCGTTCGACTACTGCCTTCACGGCAAGGGCGGCGCGGCCCCCTCCATCGACACCGCGATGCACGGTCTGGTCGACGCCGCTCACGTCGACCACCTCCACCCGGACTCCGGGATCGCGCTCGCCTGTGCGGCGGACGGGGAGAAGCTGACCGCCGAGTGCTTCGGCGACAGCGTGGTGTGGGTGCCCTGGCGGCGGCCCGGCTTCCAGCTGGGACTGGACATCGCCGCTGTGAAGGAGGCCAACCCGCAGGCGATCGGCTGCGTCCTCGGCGGGCACGGCATCACGGCGTGGGGTGCCACGGCCAAGGAGTGCGAGCGCAACTCGCTGCACATCATCCGTACCGCCGAGGCGTTCCTGGAGGAGAAGGGGAAGGCCGAGCCGTTCGGGCCTGTCGTCGAGGGGTACGGGGCGCTGGCCGAGGGTGAGCGGCGCGAGCGGGCCGCGGCCCTGGCGCCGTACATCCGGGCCGTCGCCTCCCAGGACAAGCCGCAGGTCGGCCACTTCACCGACTCTGACGTGGTTCTTGAGTTCCTGGCCCGGGCCGAGCACCCGCGGCTCGCCGCGCTGGGGACCTCCTGCCCCGATCACTTCCTGCGGACCAAGGTGGCGCCGCTGGTCCTCGACCTGCCGCCGACGGCAGGCCTGGACGAGGCCATCGCGCGGCTGAAGGAGCTCCACGCCGAGTACCGCGAGGAGTACGCCGCCTACTACCAGCGGCATGCGCTGCCCGACTCCCCCGCGATGCGCGGCGCCGACCCGGCGATCGTCCTCGTCCCCGGTGTCGGCATGTTCTCCTTCGGCAAGGACAAGCAGACCGCTCGGGTGGCCGGCGAGTTCTACGTCAACGCGATCAACGTGATGCGCGGCGCCGAGGCGGTCTCGACGTACGCGCCGATCGAGGAGTCGGAGAAGTTCCGCATCGAGTACTGGGCGCTGGAGGAGGCCAAGCTCAAGCGGATGCCGAAGCCCAAGCCGCTGGCCACCCGGGTGGCGCTGGTGACCGGCGCGGGCAGCGGCATCGGCAAGGCGATCGCGCACCGGCTGGCCGCCGAGGGCGCGTGCGTCGTCGTCGCCGACCTCAACGGCGACAACGCAGCTGCGGTTGCGGAGGAGCTGGGCGGCCCTGACAAGGCCGTCGCGGTCACCGTGGACGTCACCTCCGAGGAGCAGATCGCCGACGCGTTCAAGGCGGCGGTGCTCGCCTTCGGCGGCGTCGACCTGGTGGTCAACAACGCCGGCATCTCCATCTCCAAGCCGCTCCTTGAGACCTCGGCGAAGGACTGGGACCTCCAGCACGACATCATGGCCCGCGGCTCCTTCCTCGTCTCGCGCGAGGCGGCCCGGGTGATGGTCCAGCAGGAGCTGGGCGGCGACATCGTCTACATCGCCTCCAAGAACGCCGTCTTCGCCGGCCCCAACAACATCGCGTACTCCGCGACCAAGGCCGACCAGGCCCACCAAGTACGGCTGCTCGCAGCCGAGTTGGGCGAGCACGGCATCCGGGTCAACGGTGTCAACCCGGACGGCGTCGTGCGCGGCTCCGGCATCTTCGCGGGCGGCTGGGGCGCCCAGCGTGCGGCGACCTACGGCATCGAGGAGGAGAAGCTCGGCGAGTTCTACGCCCAGCGGACCATCCTCAAGCGCGAGGTGCTGCCCGAGCACGTCGCGAACGCCGTGTTCGCGCTGACCGGCGGGGAGCTGACGCACACCACCGGGCTGCACGTGCCGGTCGACGCCGGCGTGGCCGCCGCGTTCCTGCGATGAGCACCACCGTGAAGTCGTACGCCGCCGTCGACCTCGGCGCGTCCAGCGGGCGCGTCATGGTCGGCCGCGTCGGGCCGGACGCCCTGGAGCTGACCGAGGCGCACCGGTTCACCAACCGGCCGGTGCGCGTCCCCGAGGGCCTGCGCTGGGACATCCTGTCCCTGTACGCGGGGGTGCTCGACGGACTGCGCGCCGCAGGGCAGGTCGACTCGGTGGGCATCGACAGCTGGGCCGTGGACTACGGGCTCCTCGACACGGACGGTGCGCTGCTCGGCAATCCGGTGCACTACCGCGACGCGCGCACCGAGGGCGTGGCGGAGAAGGTGTGGGCGACGGTCCCGGCCGCGGAGCTGTACGCGGCCACCGGTCTCCAGTACGCGCCGTTCAACACGCTGTACCAGTTGACGGCGGCTCGCACCTCATCTCAACTGGCTCACGCTCAGCGGCTGTTGCTGATTCCCGATCTGCTGACGTACTGGCTCACGGGCGAGGCGGGCACCGAGCTCACCAACGCCTCGACCACCCAGCTGATCGATCCCCGGACGCGCGAGTGGTCGTACGACATCGCCTCCCGGCTGGGCATCGACCTGGACCTGTTCGCGCCGCTACGCCGGCCCGGCGACCCGGCGGGACTGCTGCGGCCGCAGGTGCTGGAGGAGACCGGGCTGACCGGCCCGGTCCCGGTGACCACGGTCGGCTCGCACGACACGGCCTCGGCGGTGGCCGCGGTGCCCGCCGGCTCCGGCGAGCGCTTCGCGTACATCTGCACCGGCACCTGGTCCCTGGCGGGTCTGGAGCTGGACGCGCCGGTCCTGTCCGAGGCGAGCCGGCTGGCCAACTTCACCAACGAGCTGGGCCTGGACGGCACCGTCCGCTATCTCCGCAACATCATGGGGCTCTGGCTGCTCCAGGAGTGCGTACGCGACTGGGGGCACCCCGACCTGGGGGAGCTTCTGCCGGCGGCCGCCGGGGTTCCGGCGCTGCGCTCGGTCGTGGACGCGGGCGACGCCGCCTTCCTCGCGCCGGGCCGTATGCCGGAGCGGATCGCCGACGCCTGCCGGGCCTCCGGTCAGCCGGTGCCGGAGTCCCGCGCCGAGATCACCCGCTGCATCCTGGACTCCCTCGCTCTCGCCCACCGCCGGGCCATCACCGAGGCCCAGTCGCTCGCCGACCACCCGGTCGACGTCGTCCACATCGTCGGCGGCGGCACCCGCAACGCCCTGCTCTGCCAGCTCACCGCCGACGCCTGCGGCCTGCCGGTCGTGGCGGGCCCGGCGGAGGCGGCCGCGCTCGGCAACGTCCTCGTCCAGGCCCGCGCCCACGGTCTTGTCGGCGACCGCTCGGCGATGCGTGGACTCCTCGCCCGTACGCAGCCGCTGGAGCGGTACATACCGCGGGGCGACACCGCGGCGTGGCGCGCGGCGGAGATCCGGATCACCGGCCGGTGAGCGGGACTCCCCCACGGCCCGTTCGGCGCGTAATGTGCACCCATCCGATGATCGAGCACAAGGAGCCGCGATGCGTGTCGCCCTGTTCCTGACCTGTGTCAACGACACGCTGTATCCGGACACGGGCCGCGCGGTGGTGAAACTGCTGACCAGGCTGGATGTCGACGTCGACTTCCCGATGGGGCAGACCTGTTGCGGGCAGGCCCACTACAACACCGGCTATCGCCATGAGGCCGAGCCACTGGCGCGGAAGTTCTCCGATGTATTCGGGGCGTACGAGGCGATCGTGACGCCCTCGGGATCGTGCGGCGCGATGGTGCGGGAGCTGTATCCGCGCATGGGCGAGCGGGCGCGGGCGGAGGGGCGCGGGGACACGCTCGCCACGGCGCTGGCGCCGGTGGTGCCGAAGACGTACGAACTGACCGAGTTCCTGGTGGACGTGCTCGGGGTGACGGACGTGGGCGCCTACTACCCGCACACCGTGACGTACCACCCCACCTGTCACGGCCTGCGCAGTCTGGGCCTGGGCGCCCGCCCGCGCCGGCTGCTGGAGGCGGTCAAGGGGCTCGAGCTGCGGGAGCTGCCCGGCGCCGAGGAGTGCTGCGGCTTCGGCGGGACCTTCGCCGTGAAGAACTCCGATGTCTCGGCGGCGATGGGCACGGACAAGGTGCGCAACGCCGAGTCGACCGGGGCCGAGGTGCTGTGCGCCGCCGACAACTCCTGTCTGATGCACATCGGCGGCACCATGACCCGGCTGAGGACCGGCATGCGGCCGGTGCACATCGCGGAGATCCTGGCGAGCACGGAAGAGGAGCCGCTGGTATGAGCGGGAGCACGAACGAGGAGACTGCCGCATGAGCGGGACGTTCGTCGGCATGCCGGCCTTCCCGGTGGCCGCGCACGAGGCCGTCAACAACCAGACCCTGCGCGGCAATCTCCGCCACGCCACGCACACGATCCGCGCCAAGCGGGCCAAGGCGGTCGCCGAGGTCTCCGACTGGGCGGAGCTGCGCGAGGCCGGCAAGGAGACCAAGGACCATACGCTCCGTCATCTCGACCGGTATCTCGTGCAGTTGGAGGAGTCGGTCGTCGCGGCCGGCGGCACCGTGCACTGGGCGGCCGACGCCGACGAGGCCAACCGGATCGTGGCCGATCTGGTCAAGGCCACCGGTGAGAGCGAGGTCGTCAAGGTCAAGTCCATGGCCACGCAGGAGATCGGCCTCAACGAAGCGCTGGAGGCCGAGGGCATCCACGCCTACGAGACCGATCTCGCCGAGCTGATCGTGCAGTTGGGCAAGGACCGCCCTTCGCACATCCTCGTCCCGGCGATCCACCGCAACCGTGGTGAGATCCGCGAGATCTTCGCCCGCGAGATGAGCGAGTGGGGCCGCCCGGCACCCGAGGGGCTCACCGACTCCCCCGCCGAACTCGCCGAGGCCGCCCGGCTGCACCTGCGCGAGAAGTTCCTGCGCGCCAAGGTCGGCATCTCCGGCGCCAACTTCATGGTCGCCGAGACCGGCACGCTGGTGGTCGTCGAGTCGGAGGGCAACGGCCGGATGTGCCTGACCCTGCCCGAGACGCTGATCTCGGTCGTCGGCATCGAGAAGATCGTGCCCACCTGGCGCGACCTGGAGGTCTACCTCCAGACCCTCCCCCGCTCCTCCACGGCCGAGCGCATGAACCCGTACACCTCGACGTGGACCGGCACCACGGACGGCGACGGGCCACAGAACTTCCACCTTGTGCTGCTGGACAACGGCCGCACCGACACCCTCGCCGACGAGGTCGGCCGCCAGGCCCTGCGCTGCATCCGCTGCTCGGCCTGCCTCAACGTCTGCCCCGTCTACGAGCGGGCGGGCGGCCACGCCTACGGCTCGGTCTACCCGGGCCCCATCGGCGCCATCCTCAGCCCCCAACTCCGGGGTACACAGAGCGAGATCGACGCCTCGCTGCCGTACGCGTCGAGTCTGTGCGGCGCCTGCTACGAGGTGTGCCCGGTCGCCATCGACATCCCCGAGGTGCTGGTGCATCTGCGGGAGCGCATCGCGCAGGGCGGCCCGGTGACACGGGACGGCAGCAAGGTGGTGCTGCAACCCGCGAAGGGGCACGCCGCCGAGCGGGCCGCCATGCGGGCGGCGCGCTGGGCGTTCAGCCATCCCGGCGCGCTGCGCACCGGCCAGCGGCTCGCGTCCCGCACCCGCCGCTTCCACCCGCGCACCCTGCCCGGTCCCGGCAAGGCGTGGAGCGACACCCGAGACCTGCCGGCGGTGCCCGCGGAGCCGTTCCGCGACTGGTGGCAGCGCACGCACGGCGGAAAGGACGCCAAGTGAGCAGCAGGGAACGGATCCTGGGCCGGGTGCGGCGCGCGCTCGCCGACGTACCACGGGACGACACGCCGTACGAACAGGCGCTTGAGCGGCGGTACCTGACCGAGCACGGCGAGCGGAGCGTCGAGCAGAGGGTGGATCTGCTCGCGGAGAATCTGGCGGACTACCGGGCGGTCGTGCACCGCTGCCCGGAGGGTGAACTCGGCACGGTGATCTCGGGGTTGCTGGCGGAGCGGAATTCGGCGTCCGTGCTCGTCCCGCCCGGTCTGGACGAAGCATGGCTGGCGGCCACAGAGGTCCCCCGTGTCACGGACCGGGCCGACAGCACACCGCACGACCTCGACCGCGTCACCAGCGTGGTCACCGCATGCGCGGTGGCCATCGCCGAGACCGGCACCATCGTGCTCGACGGCGGCCCCGACCAGGGCCGTCGCCGCATCACCCTGGTCCCCGACCACCACATCTGCGTCGTCCGAGTCCCCGACCAGGTCGTCGCCTCCGTGCCCCAGGCGCTCGAACGCCTCGACCCCGCCCGCCCGTTGACATGGATCTCCGGCCCGTCGGCGACCAGCGACATCGAGCTGGACCGGGTCGAAGGAGTACACGGGCCGCGCACGTTGGAGGTCATCCTGGTGACCTGAGGACGCCGGTGCCGATTCCGGGGTCGGGACGGGGGCCCGTATGCAGTTCATCGAGGTGACCGAGCTGGCCGGGGTGCGCTCGGCAGTCATACGGTTCCGCGGGCCGGGCACGGAGCTCGGCTTCACGCTCTTCCCGATGATCCATCTGGGCGAGCCGGGCTTCTACCGGGAGGTGGCGGCCCGGCTCCGCCGCTGCGACCTGGTCATCGCGGAGGGCGTCGGGTCCGGCTCGCCGGCCGCGGAGGCCCTGACGGCGTCGTACACCCGGCTGGACGGGCACGAGCGGCTGGGGCTCGTCGTCCAGGACATCGACTACAACACGCTCGGCGTGCCCGTGGTGTGCCCCGACATGTCGGGCGCGGAGTTCGAGGACCGCTACCGGCGTCTGCCGTTGCGGGAACGTGCGGTGCTGGCCGCGGTGATCCCGGCGGTCACGGCGGGCATGCGCCTGTTCGGCACCCGCCGCTACCTGGCCCGGCATCTGACCACCGAGGATCTGCTGAGCGACGCCGAGGAGGCGGCGCTCGACACCCTGCCGGGCCTGGACGACCTGGTGATGCGGCGCCGCGACCGGCTGCTGGTGCGCACACTCACCGAGTACCACCGCGCCCACACCGCGCGGACCGGCCCGTTCGTCATCGGAATCGTCTACGGCGCCGAGCACATGCGCGCGGTCTCCGACGCGCTGACCGGGCTGGGCTACCACGCCGCGGACGCCGAGTGGGTGAACGTCTTCGCGCTGGACCCGCCGGACGGTGCCGGGTCCGGTTCCTCGTGAGCCCGGGAGGACGCCGGGGCCTCGTGCGTGCCCGCTTCTAGCGTCCGTCGGCTGCGGTCCGCCCGGTGATCCGTACGGCGGGATCGAGGCACCAGTCGAGGACCGACGGCCAGGAACCGTAGCCCGCGTCCAGGTCGAGGTGGCGGCCGCCCGGTACGACATCGGTGTCGAGGCCGAGGGGCAGGCCGTAGTGGTGGGCCGCGCCGCCCGGGCAGTACGGGTCGTCGTCCGCCGCCACCAGCCGGGTCACGCCCGCGGCGGCCTTCACCTCTGCGGCGGTGACGTCCGGCCTGGCGAACGCGGAGACCTCCTCATAGCCGGCGAGCACATCGGCGGACGGGGGTGCGACCAGGAGGACCCGGTCGGCCCGGACTGTGCCGCGGGCAGCTGCGTGCAGCCACAGGGGGACGGCGAGGCTGTGGCAGACGACCACTCGCTCGTGCCCTGGCCCCTGGGAGTTCCAGTCCGCGCCGAGGAAGGCGTGCAGCACCGCGAGCCATACATCCAGGTCCGGGTCGTCGGGGTCCGGGAGCTGGGGGTAGGTCACGCGGTGGCCGCGGGCGGCCAGTTCGTCGGCGAGGGCGCGCTGCCAGTGGCCGTCGGGCCGGTGGTTCTGCCAGCCGTGCAGGATCAGGAAGGAACGGGCCACCGGGGTCGAGACAGGGTCCGCGGTTCGGTTGGAGGTCATGGAAGTGATCGTCTCTTCCGCCTCCCCGCAGGTCCAGTTAATGTTTCTCGGTGGAACGGATAAGCGGAACCTTCAGTATTGACCTGCGCCGCCTCGGTGCCCTGCGGGAGCTGGACCGTCGGGGCAGCCTGGCGAAGGCGGCTGAGGCGATGCATCTGACGCCCTCCGCGGTGTCGCAGCAACTCGCCGCTCTCTCACGCGAGTTGGGTGTGCCGTTGATCGAGCGGCAGGGGCGGGGCGTTCGACTCACCGGGCAGGCGCGGGTCGTGCTCCGGCACGCGGATGTCATCGCCGCCCAGTTGGAGCGGGCGCGCGCCGATCTCGTGGACTGGGGGCTCGGTCAGCGCGGCGCCCTGACCATCGGGGCCTTCTCCAGCGCGATCTCGGGGCTGCTGCCCACCGTGCTGGCCGATCTGGCCGTGACCCGTCCGGATCTCGACATCGCCGTGGTGGAGGCCGAGCCGCCGGATCTGTTCACGCGGCTGGACGCGGGGGACGTCGACCTGGCGGTGGCCGTGGACTTCGCCGAGGCACCGCCGTTCACCGATCGCCGGTACGCCCGGACCGATCTGCTCGTGGACATCCTCGACGTCGCATTGCCCGCCTCGCACCGCCTCGCCCACCTCGACCGGATCCCGCTGCGGGAGCTCGCCGCGGAGCCCTGGATCGTCGGGGACGCCCGCAGCTGCTGCGGCGCGGTGACCCGTTCGGTGTGCGCGGCCGGCGGATTCACCCCGGAGATCCGGCACGCCGTGAACGACTGGCAGTCCCTCGCGGCCCTCGTCGCGGCGGGGGCAGGCGTGGCACTCGTACCGCGTCTGGTGCAGCCACTGCACCGGCCCGGTCTGGTGCTGCGCGAACCGGAGGGGCAACCGCCGAGCCGTCATGTGTTCGCGGCGGTGCGGGCGGGCGCCGAGGCGGACCCGGTGCTGACCGTCGTACGCGAACGGCTGGCAGCGGCGGGCGAGTTGGCCGGTCGAAACGGTCGGCATCACGCCTAGGGCCTGTTCGGCCGGACAGCACACCTAGCCGCGCGGTCCTGGCTGCTTGTTCGTGGCCTCGTGGCCCAACAGGCCGTACACCCAGCGCTCGTTGAAGCCCGCCACGAAGCCGATGGCGCACCAGAATTCCCAGAAGGCGGTGCCGTTGCCGGCGGTGGCCGCACCTCCGTGCGCGGGGCACATGTCTGCGGTGGTGGCCGGGATGTCGACCACGGTGACGAAGCCGGCGCTGAGCAGGAGTAGGTGGCCATTGCCAGGAACCAGCCGCCGAAGACCCGGTAGGCGCCGACGCCTCCGCACACGAGCGCACCCGTCAGGCTCCAGCGGTCGGTGCAGTTCAGGGTGACGCCGATGGCACCGAGCAGCTTCTCGCCGAACAGCAGCGGCACGAGCAGCAGCGCCACACCGAGGCCGAGGCCGAAGTTGAGCCCGCGTGCGACGGCCAGTTCGCCGTCCTGGTTGAGCCTGACCTCGATGCGGTCGATCTCCCGGTCCAGATACTCGATCAGGTACTCGCTGGGTTCCTTGTCGCCCAGCCGCTGGTCACACAGCACGTTGCGCAGCACGCTCTGTATCGTGGCCTTCAGACCCCTGCGCGTCCTGTCCTGGAAGGCGCGCTGCGCATCGCCGCAGAGCGGTTGCAACTCCATCTGCTGTCTGGGAAACGCGTCGCCGAACCTCGTATAGGCATCCCGCAAGTCGGGATCCACCAGGTCCAGCAGCCCTTTGGGCTCCAGCTCGACGCTCGCGCCCTCGATCGTTTCACGTCATCCCTGCCGCCTCGTCCGGTGACCTCCCCCGTTGTCCTTCTGGTGACCCGTACGGGGTGTTGCTGGGTACACCCGGCGATACGGGTTCTGCGCCCAGTGTGGTCCCGCCGCCGTCTCCGTAGCGTCTTGGACGAGGCACAGGGCGTGCCGGACGGAGAGTGATGACGATGTTTCGCAGGTCGGCACGGAGCACGAATGATTCGGGACCCGCCGGAGAGGCTCTGCGGCTGGTCAAGGTCAGCAAGACCTACGGTTCCGCGGAGAACACCGTGACCGCGCTGGACGGGGTCACCCTCAGCCTGGCGCGCGGCACGTTCACCGCGGTCATGGGGCCTTCGGGATCCGGCAAGTCCACGCTGCTCCAGTGCGCCGCCGGGCTCGACCGGCCCGACAGCGGGCTCGTGCGAGTCGACGGGGCGGAGATGACGGGCGGCGGCGAGGCGGCGCTGACGAAGTTCCGGCGCAGCCGGATCGGCTTCGTGTTCCAGCAGTACAACCTGCTCCCTACGCTCACCGTGGCGCAGAACACCGTCCTGCCGCTGAAGCTGGCGCGGCGGCGTATCGACAAGGCGCGGGTCCGGGAGGTCCTGACGTCGGTCGGTCTCGGCGACCGGCTCGGGCACCTGCCCGACCAGCTCTCCGGCGGTCAGCGGCAGCGGGTCGCCATCGCCCGGGCCCTGGTCACCGAGCCCAGCGTGATCTTCGCGGACGAGCCGACCGGCGCGCTGGACACCCGCAGCGCGCGGGATGTGCTGCGGCTGCTTCAGGAAGCGGTACGGGTGCACGGCAGGACCGTCGTCATGGTGACGCACGACCCGGTCGCCGCCTCGTACGCCGACGCCGTCGTGTTCCTGGCCGACGGACGGTTCGCCGGTGGCATGGAGGCCCCGACGGCCGGCGCGGTGGCAGAGCGCCTCGCCCACCTGGGCGACGACGTGCTGGTGGGGGTGTGAGCCATGTTCGCTCTGGCCCTTCGCTCGATCCGCAAGCGCCCCGGGCGCTTCACCGCGACCCTGCTGTCCGCCTTCCTCGGCGCGGCGATCATCATGACCTTCAACTCCCTGCACGACACGGCGGGACAGCCCGGCGTCGACGCGCAGAGCGCCGAGTCCCTGTCCACCGCGGCGAACGTGGTGGGCGGCTACGGCACCCTGCTGGTGTTCTTCGCCGTCGCCTCCACTCTCACCGTGAACGTCCGTCAACGCGCCTCTGAGATCGAGCTGTTGCGCTGCTCGGGGGCGACCCCGGCGCAGATCAAGCGGATGGTTGTCGGCGAGTCGGTGGCGGTCGCGCTGGTGGGGGCTCTGCTGGCGATCGGTCCCGCCATGCTCGGCGGCCGGGCGCTGCTGGACGTCTTCCAGAACAGCGGTCAGGTCGACCGGTCCGTGGACTACTCCTTCGGAGTCGTCGCGTTGATGTCGGGCATCGACATCACGGTGCTCGCGGCGGCGGGCGCTGCCTTCCTCGCGGTGCGCCGGGCGACACACGGCCGCCGGAACCGCGGCCGGGCCCGGAAGTTCCTCGCCTGCGCCGCCCTGGTCGTCGGCGGCGTGTCGGTCTGCTCGACCTTCGCCTTCTCCGCCACGGCCGCCGCGCTGATGGCGCCTGCCGCCTACGGGGCGATCCTGCTGTCCGTCGGGTTCGCGCTCTTCTCGCCGAGGCTGCTGCGGGGCCTGCTCGACCTGCTCCCGCTCTCCGGGCCGAGTGGCTATGTCGCCGTACGGAACATGCGGCGGCGTGCGGCCGAACTCTCCGGTGTCCTGATGCCGCTGATCCTCTTCACGGCCATCGCGACGGCGACGCTCTACATGCAGGGAGTCGAGAGCGACGCCATCGCGGCCTCGGGCGTGCCGAAGTCCATCGACGCGAAGAACCTCGAAACACTCAACCTGGTGGTCGTCGGCATCATCGTGGCCTTCTCCTGCATCATGCTGGTCAACTCCCTGTATGCGGCGACGACTTACCGCACCCGGGAGTTCGGCGGCCAGCGCCTGGCGGGGGCCACGCCGAACCAGGTGCTCGGGATGGTCGGTGTCGAGGGGCTGATCCTGACGGTCACCGGCGTCTTCTTCGGCACGGTCGCGGGCCTCGCCGGGATCCTCCCCTTCACGATCGTCCGCACGGACTCCGTCCTCCCCGACCAGGGGCTGGGGATCTGGCTCTCCGTCGTCGCGGTCGCGGCGGCGGTGACGCTGGGCACGAGCCTGGTGACGGCCCGGCGGGCGCTGCGGACACCGGCGGTGGAGGCGGTGGCGCTGGCCGCGTGAGTGACATCCGACGGGAGGGAGGGGCAGGCGCCGCGGCGCCTGCCCCTCCCTCCCGTCGGATGTCACTCGTCCCGGTCGAGGAGTCCCGACGTCGCGAGCAGATAGCCCAGTTGGGCCCGGCTGCCGCTGCCCAGATGGTCGGAGACCTTGCGGATGTGCTCGGCCACGCTGCGGCGGCTCATGCCGAGGCGGCGGGCGATGGCGCTGTCCGTCTCACCGGCGACCACCGCGCGCAGGATGCTCTGGCGCAGGTCGGTGGTGACGACCGGGCTGCGCTGCGCCGGGTCCTCGGCCCGCACCGGCACCGAGCGCTCCCAGACCTGGTCGAAGAACCGGACGACGAAGCGCACCACGGCGGGGTCCCTGATCTGCAGCGCTCCGGCGCTCGCGTCCTCGGACAGCGGGATGAAGGCGACTTCCCGGTCGCAGACGATGACGCGTTCGAGGATCTCGGCCAGCGTGCGCACCTCGGCGCCGGCGGCCGTGACCTGCTCGATGTAGGCCATCGTCGGCCGGTGGGTGTAGACGGTGTGCTGGTAGATGGTGCGCTGGCGCACGCCCCGGCCGAGCGCCCGCAGGTCGCGGCCCAGGGCGTCATGGAGCGCCGACTCCGAACGCCCGCCGCCCGGTTGGGCCGTGAGCAGTTCCTTGCGGCAGCCGCCGACCGCCACC
The DNA here is from genome assembly GCF_041051975.1 of Streptomyces sp. R21. Classification (GTDB taxonomy): domain Bacteria; phylum Actinomycetota; class Actinomycetes; order Streptomycetales; family Streptomycetaceae; genus Streptomyces. The sequence goes on from NZ_CP163435.1 coordinate 995,242, forward strand.
TCCAGGGCCGCGTTGATCGCGGCCTTCCCGGTCAGCCGGACCGTCAAGGGCTGTGCCGCGTCCTGCTCCTGGGAGTACACCGACTCGAAGGAGGCCAACCGGGCCTGAACCGCGCGGAGTTTCCTGCGCTGCTCGGCCATCTGGTCCTCGATCGGGCCCACCACGGCGAATCGCGCCCCCTCCGGTGGAACGGGCACACAGAACCCGGGCGCGTCCTCGTCGTCCACGACGAGGTGGAGGTCGTACAGGCAGCGCGGTATCGCGTCGCGGCGCACGCGCCCCTCGCGCAGGGCGGTGCGGTAGGCCAACAGGGCCTTCTCGCACGGCCTTTCGGGGCACGATTCGTCGCAATCCGGGGTCCGTGCACCGAAATGATCACGCTTCACAAGTGTGCAGATTACATTCGTGAGCCGCTGCCCCGGGGGTCATTTCGATGCCGCCTGCCTAGCGTGCCGGGAGACCGTTCCACATCAGGTGTCCCAGCTCGGGCGCCCTTGTGTTCGCGAAGGAAGTCACTCATGTCCGAGTCCGCACGGCACGACGGTGTCCTGGCCCCGGAGTGTCCGTGACGCCCGACGTGGCGGCGACCCGCGAGCGCAAGTACCGGATCCTGGTGGCCGGTTACGCGATCTCGTCCTACGGCAGCTTCCTCAACATGGTGGCGCTCAACCTGTATGTGTACGCCATCACCGACCGGGCGCTGGCCGTCGGCGTGTTCATGGCCGTACGGCTCGCGGCGGGCTTCGTGGCGGGGCTGCTCGCCGGGACGATCCTGGCCCGCTGGTCGGCGAAGGGCACCATGTTCTGGGTGAACCTGGTGCAGGCGGCGGCGCTGCTGCTCCTGATCACGGCGCCCGAGGGGCTCCGTACAGCCGCGGTGTTCGCCGTCTCGGCGGTGGCCGGGGTCACCGGCACCCTGTTCATGGTCGCCTTCCGCGGTACGGTCATTCCGGACGTCGTCGAGGAGAGCCGCCGCACCTGGGCCAACTCGCTGATGGTCAGCTGGCGTTCGATGGCGATGGTGGCGGGGTTCGCGTCGTCGGGTGTCGTGGTGTCGCTGCTCGGCTACACCGCCGCCTTCCTCGTCGACATGGCCACCTTCCTGGTCTGCGCCGCGACCGTGGCCCTGCTTCCGGCCTCGCCCCGCACCACGGAGCGGGCCGACGACGAGAAGGGGAGCGGCGACGAGAAGCCGAAGCGCCGACTGCCCGCCGCGGTGATCGCGGTGGCCGCCGCACCCGTCCTCGGACTGATGGTGCTGCTGCGCGGCGTCGACGCCCTGGGCTCGTCCTCCCACAACGCGGCCCTGCCGGTGTACTCGACCGATCTGGACACCGACAGCCCCGCCGTGTTCGTCAGTGTCTTCTGGTGCGTGTGGGCATTGGGCAACGTCCTGGTGCAGCAGGTGATCCAGCGGTACACGAAACGGACCGGGCGGGCCGTCGGCGCGCTGGGCTTCGGGATCGGCACCATAGCGATGTCCGCCGGGTTCATCCTGGCCTTCGCCGGGTTCCCCTGGGTCGTGACGGTGCTGGTCGCCCTGGTGGCGGGCGCGGCCGACGGGCTCACCGAGGTGTCGTACACCTCCCATCTCCAGGGTCTGCCGGACGCCTTCCGTACCCATGCCTTCGGGCTGTCCGCCACAGTGGAGAGTCTCGGCTTCGGCGTCGGCATGATCGCGGTCGGCGCGGCGCTCGATGTCTTCAGCCCGTTGTCGGTCGTGGCGGTCGCGCACGGCGCGGCCATCGCCATCGCCGTGGTGTTCGTGGCCCTGGTGCTGAGACAGCGGACCGGCAGCGAAGCCCTGTCGGAGCACACGTCGGAGAGGGGGAACTCGGGTGCGGGACCGGCGTGTGGCGGTCATCGGGATGGCGCTGAGGTTTCCGGGGGCTGAGACGCCCGAGGAGTACTGGCACGACATCGCGACCGGCGTGTCGCATGTACGGCCTTTCACGCAGGCCCAGTTCGCGGCTGCGGGCATCCCGGGGGACGTGTATGGCGACCCGGACTTCACCGGCGCCAGCGCGCTGCTGGACAACGTCGACGGGTTCGACGCCGGGTTCTTCGGGATGAGCGGGCGCGAGGCCACGCTGACCGATCCGCAGCAGCGGCTGTTCCTGGAGTGCGCGCACCACGCGCTGGAGGACGGGGGTTACGCGGGGTCCGGCGATCGCGTCGGGGTGTACGCCAGCATCGGCTACCGCCTGTACTCCCTGCACAGCTACCTCGCCTCCAACATCCGCGACCTCGGCGGTGACGACTGGATCTCGGTGAAGCAGATCCAGGTCGGCAACTACCCTGATTTCACGGCCAATCGAGCCGCCTTCCGGCTCGGACTGCGCGGGCCCGCGATCAATGTGGCCACCGCCTGTTCTAGCGCCCTCGTCTCCGTCCACCTGGCCTGTCAGGCGCTGCTGGCGGGCGACGCGGACCTGATGGTGGTGGGCTCCGCCGCGCTGCATCTGCCGCAGATCACCGGGCACCGCCATGTGCGGGGGTCCACCATTTCGAAGAGCGGTGCGGTACGGGCCTTCGACGCGGCGGCGGACGGCACGGTCGGCGGCAACGGCGTGGCCGCCGTGGTCCTCAAGCCGCTGGCACAGGCGCTGGCCGACGGCGACACCGTGCACGCCGTGGTGCTGGGCTCCGCGGTCACCAACGACGGTGCGGAGAAAGGCGGGTTCGCGGCTCCGGGGGTCGCGGGCCAGCGCGACGCGGTGCTCCACGCGCTCGACCGGGCCGGCATCGACGCCGACTCGGTCGGATACCTGGAGGCGCACGGCACCGGAACCCTCAAGGGCGACCCCATCGAATTCGCCGCGCTCACCGAGGCGTTCCGCCGGCACACGGACCGCACCGGCTTCTGCGCCCTCGGCTCGACAAAACCCGCCATCGGGCATCTGGACAGTGCCGCGGGTCTGGCCGGGCTGATCAAGGCGATCCTGGTGCTGCGCCACGGCGTCATCCCGCCGCTGGTGAACTTCAGCCGCCCCAACCCCAGACTCGGCGTCGAGGACAGCCCGTTCACGCTGCCGCGACGCGCCACTCCCTGGCCGGTGAACGGGCCCCGGCGGGCGGGCGTGCACTCCATCGGCATGGGCGGAACCAACGCGCACGTGATCCTGGAGGAGGCCCCGGCACCCGTCGCACGCCCTGCGGCCACCGCGCCCGTGCCCGCTCTCCTCCCGCTGTCGGCGCAGACCCCCGAGGCTCTGGTGGCGTGCGCGCGGTCCTTCCGCGATGCGCTGGCCGCCCGCCCGGGCATCGACCCCGCCGATCTCGTGACCACAGCTGCGCTCGGCAGGCGGCAGTTGCGCCACCGGCTCGTGATCACGGCGCCAGTGGACGCAATGGTCGGCGCGCTCGACGCCTACCTGGCGAGCCCTGAGGGGGCCGACAGGCAGAGATACGTCGTGGGCACGGTGGAGGCCGCAGCAACGCCCGCGTTCGTCTTCAGCGGTCAGGGCGGGGGCGGTCCCGCGATGGCCGCCGAGCTCGCGCGTCGTTTCCCGGTGGTGGCCGATGCCCTGGAGGAGTGCGCCCGCGTCCACGAACAGGAGACGGGCGAGCACGTCTTCCTCGACCGGCTCGTCGGCGGCGCCGGGCCCGCGCAGTGGGACACCGCGTTCGCCCAGCCCGCGCTGTTCGCCCTCCAGGTGGCGCAGGCCCGGCTCTGGCAGCAGTGGGGTGTGCGACCCTCCGCGGTCGCCGGACACAGCGTCGGGGAGTACGCGGCGTTGTGCGTGGCCGGAGCCCTGTCGGTGGAGGACGGCATGCGGTTGCTGTGCCATCGGGGGCGGCTCATGCAGCGCACGCAACGGGGCGCCATGCTTGCGGTGTTCGCGGGCAGGGATCGTGTGCGGCAACTCTTCACAGATGTCAGCCAGTTGGCGTTGGGGCCGCTGGAGCTCGCCGTGTCCAACGGGCCCGGACATCAGGTTGTCGCGGGATCCCCTGCGGCGGTGGAGGCGGCCCGAGAGTGGCTGGCGGCGCATGATGTGAGGGGCGAACTGCTGCCTGTGGACCGCGCCTTCCACACAGCCCTGCTGGACCCCGTGCTCGACGAACTCCGCGAGGCCGCCGAGAAGACCCAACTCCAGCCCTTGGAGGTCGAGTTCGTCAGCGGACTCGACGGGATGACCCATCCGGCGGGCTGGCTGCCCGACGCGGACCATCTCGTACGGCAGGCCCGGCACACCGCCGACTTCCATGCCGTACTGCTGACGCTCGCCCCTGCGGACATCCTTGTCGAACTCGGCCCCGGTGCCCCACTGACCGGAATGGCCCGCCGGGCACTGCCCGACACCCCTTGCGTACCCACCCAGCGCCCCGGGCTCGGCACGGACGCGCTGTGGGCGGCGGTGGCCCGGCTGCACTGCGTGGGTGTCGCCATCGACTGGGCGGCCCTGCTGGAGGGGTGCGGGGGACGGCGGATCCCCCTGCCCACGTATCCGTTCCAGCACCGGTCGTACTGGATCGGCCCGCCTCCCCCGGCTCCCCCGACACCGGTGCCGGACCGTACGCCGATGCCGGACCGTACGCCGGTGCCGGACCGTACGCCGGGAGTCGACACACCCGCACCCGAATCCACTGTGGAGGCCGACGTGAGCGAACACGCAGTACTCGAGCGGGTACTCGATCTGACCGCGCAGCACCTGGGCCACGATCGGGCAGGCCTGCGAGCCGGGGAGACATATGTCGGCCTCGGCGCCGACTCGCTGCAACTCATCGGCATGCTGAAACAGTTGGAGGGTGAATTCGGGGTGCGGCTCACTGTGCGGGAGTTCATGGAGGAGGCGGGGACGCCGGGGCTGACGGCACGGCTGATCGCGTCCCGCTCGGGGCGGCCGGAACGGCTCTCTCCGGAGCCGGCAGCCACCTCAGCCCCGGCGCCCGCCGAAACCCCCGTTCCAGCCACACCAACCCCATCGAACGACACCGCACCCCCCTCCTACGCCACCCGCGCCGAGATCGCCGAACTCGGCCGTCAGATCGACCTTCTCGCCGAGACCCAGGCCACGCTGATCACCCAGCTCTCGGAGGCCGTCGCCCTCCTCAACGCCGAGCGGGCCCGATGAGCCCGACCGCGGCGGACCGGGCCGCGGAACTCTCCCGGAAGCTCACGGCGCAACTCTCCGCGGCGAAAGGCCGTACCACCCCCTCCCCCGAGGTGCACGGCCCCCGCGTCACCCTCCCCGAAGGCTCCGGCATGGCCGGTGACACGGCGGACGAGGCGCAGCGCGCGCATGCCGACGACCTCACGCGCCGCCTGATCGAGCGCACCCACACCTCCAAGGGGCTTGCGCAGGAGCGGCGTTCAGTGCTGGCGGACAGCCGGGCGGTGGTCGGGTTCCGGCGCTCCACCAAGGAGACGCTGTACCCGATATCGGCCCGCTCGGCGCGCGGCGCACGTCTGACGGACGTGGACGGCAACGAGTACACCGACATCACGATGGGGTTCGGCTCCCTGCTGTTCGGCCACGAGCCGGAGTTCGTCACGCGGGCTGTGCGTGAACACCTCGACCAGGGGCTGCGGTTCGGACCCCGCCCCGTCGAGGCCGGTGAAGTCGCCCAGTTGCTGGCGGACTTGACGGGCCTGGAGCGGGTGGCGTTCGCGGCCTCCGGCACCGAGGCCAACTCGGCCGCGATCCGGCTCGCCCGCGCCGCCACCGGACGCGACCGGATCGTCATGTTCCGCGGTTCGTACCACGGCCACATCGACTCCGTGCTCGGCCGCCCGGGGCCCGACGGCGGGCGGGCCGTCCCCGTCTCGTGCGGCATCCCCGACAGCGCCGTGTCCGAACTGATCGTCCTCGAATACGGCAGCCAGGAAGCCCTGGACACCATCGACGCGCTAGGTGACTCCATCGCCGCGGTGCTCGTCGAACCGGTCCAGTGCCGCAACCCCGCCCTGCGCCCGGTCGCCTTCCTGCGCACCCTGCGCGAGCTCACCCACCGCCGGGGCATCGTGCTGCTCTTCGACGAGATGCTCACCGGCCTGCGCCCCCATCCGCGGGGCGCCCAGCACCACTTCGACGTGGTCCCCGACCTGGCCACCTACGGAAAGGCGCTCGGCAGCGGCTATCCGATCGGCGCGATCGCCGGCCGCGCCGACCTCATGGACGGGATCGACGGCGGCTTCTGGCGGTATGGCGACGACAGCCGGCCCATGGCCGAGACCACGTTCTTCGGCGGCACCTACCTTCAGCATCCGCTGTCGATGGCGGCCGCCAAGGCCGTGCTCACCCATCTCGTCGCCGAGGGCCCCCAACTCCAGCAGCGGCTGAACGCCCGCACCTACGCCCTCGCCACCGACCTCAACGGCTTCTTCCGGGACGAGGAATTCCCCCTGGAACTCGCCCACTTCGGGTCGATGTTCCGCTTCACCCACCGCGCCGACATGGAACTGCTCTACCAGCACCTGCTGGTGCGCGGCATCTACGTGTGGGAGTGGCGCAGCTTCTATCTCTCCACCGCCCACACCGACGCCGACATCGAGCACGTGGCGGACGCGGTGAAGGACTCACTGCGCGAGCTGCGCCGCGCCGGCTTCTTCCCGGCGTCCCGGCCACGCCCCGCGGCGAGGCCGCCCCGCCGCCGCCCGGCGCCCGACTTCGGCGTGTACTTCTTCGGGGACTACCCCGAGAGGGAGGGTGCGCCCCGCCCGGCCGACGCCTACGACCACATCATCGAGACGGCTCGCTTCGCCGACCAGCACGGCTTCAGCTCTCTGTGGCTGCCCGAGCGGCACTTCCACTCCTTCGGCGGTCTCTTCCCCAACCCGGCGGTCCTGGCGTCCGTCCTCGCGCGCGAGACCAGCCGCATCCGGCTCAACTCCGGTTCCGTCGTGCTGCCGTTGCACGATCCCGTCCGCGTGGCCGAGGAGTGGTCGGTCGTCGACAACCTCTCGGGCGGCCGGGTCGGTCTGGGCTGCGCCACCGGCTGGCACGCACGGGACTTCGCGCTGCATCCGGACCGTTTCGCCCGGCGCAAGGAGATCGCCTTCGCCCACCTCGACGACGTACGGACGCTGTGGGCCGGTGGCACGGTGCGCCGCCCGACCGGCGAGGGCGAGGAGACCGACGTACGGATCCATCCGCGCCCGGTGCAGAAGATGCCGCCGATGTTCCTCGCCACGTCGGGGCGGCGTGCCTCGTACGAGGACGCGGGACGGCGCGGGCTCGGGATCGTCACGAACCTGATGAACCAGTCCGTCGAGGAGCTGGCGGAGAACGTCCGGCACTACCGCAAGGCCCGCGAGCAGTACGGCCTCGACCCCGACGAGGGCCGCGTGACCGTCCTCCTGCACACCTACCTCGGCGAGGACCACGCCACCGCGCGCGCCGAGGCGCTGGAGCCGATGACCCGCTATCTGCGCTCCTCGCTCCAGATGCGCTCCGCGGCGAGCGCGCTCGGCACCGGCCCGCAGGACGTGGCGGCGGCGAGCGAGGAGGACCTCGACTATCTGTTCCGCCGGGCCTATGACCGGTACTGCGACGAGCGGGCCCTGATCGGCACGCCCGACAGCTGCTCCCCTCTCGTGGAGGCCCTGAGGGAGGCGGGGGTCGACGAGATCGCCGCCCTCGTCGACTTCGGCCTGCCGGCCGACCGGATGTGCGCGGGCCTTGAGCACCTCAACGCGCTGCGCACGCGCCACCAGGAAGTCGATCACGGCGGCGTACACGAGGTGTCCGCCCCCGCGACCGACGCCCAGCGCAGGCTCTGGCTGGCCGCCCAGCTGATCGGTGACCCTGCCGCGTACAACGAGGTCCAGGCGGTGCGCCTGCGCGGTGTGCTGGACGAGACGGCCCTGCGCACCGCCGTGGCCGGTCTCGTCGAGCGGCACACCGGGCTGCGCACCGTGTTCCGGACGGGTGGTGCGGACGAGACGGTCCAGCAGGTCGTACGGCCCGGTGCGGGCGCCGCGCTCCAGGTGACCGACGCCCAGGGGCAGGACCCGGACGCGGCCGTCGCCGCGCTGCTGCGCGAGGAGAGCACGCGGCCCCACGACCTGGCCGAGGGCCCGCTGTTCGTGCCGCGACTGCTCAGGCTTGCACCGGACGACCACGTCCTCGCCTTCGGGCTGCACCACCTCGTCACCGACGCCCACTCCGCCGGAATCCTCGCCGGCGACCTCGAAGAGCTGTACACGGCCGCGGTGGAGGGCCGCCCTGCCACGTTCGCGCGTCCGGCCGGCAGCACGCTCGATGCCGTACGGCAGGACCCTGATCCAGCGGATCTGGACTGGTGGCGCCGGTACCTCGACCCGCTCCCGCCCGTTCCCGCACTGCCCACGGACCGGCCGCGCGGTCGCAGGGTCGCGGGACGCGGTGCGGCGGCCGAGGTCGCCCTCGATGAGCAGCGGGCGGCCGGGCTGCGGGAGTGGAGCGGCCGGCAGGGCGTCACGCTGTTCGCCACACTGCTGACCGCCTGGCAGCTGGTGTTGCGCGAGCGCTCGGGCCAGGACGAGTTCACCGTCGGCTCGACCTTCGGCGGGCGCACTCCCGCCACCGCCGACACCGTCGGCTTCCACGTCGCCGTACTCCCCCTGCGTGCCGCACTCACGGCGACGACGCCCCTGCGCGCTGCCGTACGGGCCACCCGCGACGCTCTGTTCGAGGCGGAGGCGCATCAGCACGTCGACCTCGACGCGCTCCTCGCGGCCGTCCACCCCGATCCCGGCAACCCGCGCCCGCTGATCACCGTGTCCGCGGACCTGGACACGGCACCACTGGCCGGGGTCCGGCTGCCGGGGCTGCGCGCCGAGCAGGTCGACGGGGGGACCGAATCGGCGCCGCTGGAGCTGGGGTTGATGGTCATCCGCACCTCCGGCGGGCTACGACTGCGCATCCGCTACGACGCCGATCTCTTCGACGCCGAGACGGTCCGGGGCTACCTGGACGACCTCGACCGGATCCTTCGGGCCATGACGAGCGGCGACGCCGTACTGGTGCGGGACACGAAGCCCGCCGAACCGCTCCAGGACACGCGACCCGTGGAGTCGATCCAGGACACGAAGGTCACCGCGCCGCTCCAGGACACGGACATCGCCGCGGTGTCCTTCAAGGAGACGCTGCGCTCGATCTGGGCGGCGGTGCTCGGCGTCGACGGCGTGCCCGACGACGCCAACTTCTTCGACCTGGGCGGCAGTTCCATCGCGGCGATCCGGCTCGGCAACCGCGTTCGCGACGCTCTGCACGTCGAGTTCTCGCTCGGGGACTTCTTCGCGGACGCGACCTTGGCCGGGATGATCCGGACGCTCGCACCCGACGGCGGTTCGGAAGCGCCCGAGTCAGCCGAATTCGAGGTCGTCGACCGCGCCCCCGCCACCGACCAGCAGACCCGTATGGCCGCCGCCCACAACGCCACTCTCCAGCCCCAGGTCTGGAACGTGCCGACCCGGATCCGCTTCACCGGCCCGCTGAACCCGGACGCACTCCGCACGGCGCTCGCCGAGCTGATCGACCGGCACCACGCCCTGCGCACCCGCTATGTCCAAGGCGGCGACGGCAGTTGGTGGCAGGAGGTGGTCGCCGCTCCCCGACTCCGGCTGCAACTGGACGACTTCAGCAGACTCCCGGAGGACCGGCGCACGGCCCGCGTCGACAAGGCCTGCCGCGCCATGGCCGCGGTGCCCTTCGACCTGGCCCGTCCCGCGCTGCCCCGGCTGCGGCTGATCCGCGCCGGGGAGGACGAGTGGGTCCTCATGTTCGTGACGCACCACATCTGCACCGACGGCTGGTCCCATTCGATCCTGCTGTCGGAGCTCGCCGAGCTGTACACCGCGGCCGTGTCCGGCACTCCGCACAGCCTCGCCGCACCCTCGTCCCAGCCCACGGAGTACGCCCGCCGCCAGCGGGAACGGAAGGACCCGCGGGCGCAGGCCGAGCGCGCCGCCCGCTGCGTCGCGTATCTCGACGGCGTGCCGAGCCGTGTGGAGATTCCCACGGACCGGCCCCGACCGGAACGGCTCAGCGGCGACGGCGACACGATCCGGAGCCGGGCAACCGGTGAACTCCGGGCACGCATGGAGGAGTTCGCGGCTTCCCGGCACGTGACGCCGTTCGCGGTCGCCGCGACCGGGCTCGGGCTGCTGCTCGCCCGGCTCTCCGGGCAGCGCGACGTCCTGCTGGGCGTCCCGTACGCCAACCGGCAGGGCAGCGACACCGAATCGCTGGTCTGCATGACCACCACGACCGTCCTGGTGCGGGTGCGCGTCGAACCGGACGAGAGCTGCGCCGAGCTGGTCTCCCGTACCGGCGCCGGGGCACTGTCCGTCATGGCGAACGTCCTGCCCACCACACAGGTCCTCCAGGCGATGCGGGACAGCGGCGCACGCGAGGTGCCGGAGATCGTGGCCAACGCCCTCGCCTTCCAGAACACCGACGATCTCGACATCGAGATACCGGGCCTGAGCGTCGACGTGGACGACCTGGCACCGCCGGTGTCCCGCGCGGAACTGACCTTCGGCCTCGCCCCGCGCCGCGATCCCGCCCACGGCTACCGCGCCTTCCTCGAATACTCGTCCGACCTGTGGGACAGAAAGACCGCGGAGGGCCTGCTCGCCGACTATCTCGCCCTGCTCGAAGACCTGTGCGCCCACCCCGACCGGCAGGCCCACGCACTGCTCACCCCTCACACGCCGACCGGAGAGACCTACCCAGGATGACCAACGCCACGGATCCCAGGCACATCGAGGACCTGCTCGCCTTCCTCGAGGGCAGCTCCTCGCCCTACCACGCCGTGGCGCAGGCCGCGCACCGGCTGGAGAAGGCCGGCTTCAAGGAGCTGCGGGAGACGGAGGAGTGGACCGGGCACACCGGCGGCTGCTTCGTCGCCCGCGGCGGCGCCCTCCTCGCGTGGTACGTCCCCGCGGACGCGCCCGCCCACGCCCCGTTCAGGATCGTCGGGGCCCACACCGACTCCCCGAACCTGCGGGTCAAGCCGACACCGGACACCGGGTCCGCGGGCTGGCGCCAGATCGCCGTGGAGGTCTACGGAGGCGTCCCGCTCAACACCTGGCTCGACCGCGATCTGGGCGTCTCCGGACGGCTGACCCTGCGCGACGGCACCGCGCGGCTCGTCAAGATCGACGAACCGCTGCTGCGCGTACCGCAGTTGGCCATCCACCTGGACCGCTCGGTCAACGACGGGCTCGCCCTGGACCGGCAGCGGCAGACCCAGCCGATCTGGTCGCTGGGCCGCCCGGAGCGGGGCGCGCTGCTGCGCCGGATCGCGTACGAGGCCGGTCTGGACGCCTCCGACATCCTCGGCTGGGACCTGATGCTGCACGACATCCAGGCGCCGTCCCTGCTGGGTGCGGAGCGGGAGTTCCTGGTCTCCGCCCGCCTCGACAACCTGGTGTCCGTGCACGCGGGGGTGTCCGCGCTGACGTCGGCCGCCGACGACTGGTCGGGCGACGGGGGCGCCGCGCTGGTGCCGGTGCTCGCCGCCTTCGACCACGAGGAGGTGGGCAGCGGTTCCGAGACGGGTGCGCAGAGTCCGCTGCTTGAACGGGTGTTGAGCCGTTCCGTCGCCGCCCGAGGCGGCAGCGGCGAGGACTGGTCGCGGGCGCTCGCGGGCACGATCTGCGTCTCCGCGGACATGTCGCACGCGGTGCACCCCAACTACAGCGAGCGCCACGACCCGGACAACCATCCGCTGCCGGGCGGCGGCCCCGTCGTCAAGGTCAATGTCAACCAGCGGTACGCCACCGACGGCACAGGTTTCGCCGCCTTCGTGAGCGCCTGTGAGCGGGCCGACGTGCCGTGGCAGCGGTTCGTGTCCAACAACGCGATGCCCTGCGGCACGTCGATCGGGCCGATCACCGCGGCTCGGCTCGGTGTGACCACCGTCGACGTGGGGGTGCCGGGGCTCTCCATGCACTCGGCGCGCGAGCTGGTCGGGGCCGCCGATCCCGGGTATCTCGCCCGGGCGCTGCGGGAGTTCGTGATGACCGGCTGACCCGGCGACCCCGTATTTGGCCGGTCCGACGTGAGCACCTGAGCAGGAGAGGCGGAACGTGTCCGCAAGAAACTTCACCCTCAAGGGCGCCGACCCCGAGGCCGCGACGCTGCGCCTGCTGATCGTCCCGCATGCTGGGGCCGGGGCGGCGAGCGGTCTGGGGTTCGCGGGGCACGCCCCGGGCGACTGGCTGGTGGCGACGGCCCGGCTGCCCGGCCGGGAGTCCCGTGTCCGGGAAGCCGTCCCGGGGCTTCCCGGACTGGTGGCCGACGTCGTGGCCACAATCCGCGCGCTGCCCGGGACGGCCCCGCTGCTCGTGGTCGGGGTGTGCTCGGGTGCGGTGATCGGTCTGGAGGCCGTACGCGAGATCGAGCGCTCCGGCGACGGGGAGGTGGCGGGCTTCGTCGTCGTATCGCAGTGGGCGGTGAACGAGGCGCCCGATCCGGCGCGCCGTCTCCTGCGGGACACGGACGACCCGGCCGAAGTCCTGGACATCCTGCGGGAATTCGACGGCGTCCCGGAGTCGCTCGCCGCGCAGCCGGAGATGCTCGGGCTGGTCCTGCCGGCGATCGTGGCGGACATCCGGGCCGTCGAGGCCTACGTCGCCGATCCCGCCGTCGCGGCCGTCAGATGTCCGCTTCTTGCCGTGTTCGGCGACGAGGACGAGCTGTGTCCCGAGGAGCGCACCGCCGACTGGTCGCTGTTCAGCGCGTACACGCGGACGGTCTGGCTGCCCGGCGGTCACCTGCTCCTGGCGGACGAACCCGCACTGCTGGCGGAGGCGATCGCCGACCATCGCGACCACTTCACGGCCGCCCAGCTCCAGATCTGACGCCCGCTCACTTCGAGCCCTGCACTTCGAGGTTGATCACATGACGACGGCAGCAGTCGACGCCAAGCACCGGATCGACGCCCTTCTGCTGGAGCGGTGGGAGCGTGACCCGGAGCTGCCCGCGCTGATCTCCGGTGACACCGTCCTGACCCGGGGCGAGCTGAGGCACCGGGTGCTGCGGACCGCCGCCGCGCTGCGCGCCCGGGGTGTGCGCCCCGGCGACCGGGTGGCGGTCTACCACGAGCGGTCCGTCGAGTTCGTGGTGGCCGTCCTGGGCGCGCTGTTCGCGGGCGCGGCCCACGCGGCCTTCGACGTGGACGATCCGCTGCCGCGCACACTGGGGATGATCGAGGACTGTGCTCCCCGTGCCGTGCTCACCAGTACGGCGCTTTCCGTCCGCTTCCCGGGGGCGGTGCCCGTGCTCACGGACGACGAGTGCCGCACGCACGCACCCGCGGACGTGTCCGCCTCGGTGGCCGCATCGCCGCAGGACCCCGCCGTCGTCCTCTACACCTCCGGTTCCACCGGGCGCCCCAAGGCGTCGCTGATCAGCCACCGCGCCCTCGTCTCCCGGCTGTCGGCCCTGCAGACGACGCATCGTATGGACGAGAACGACCGGATCATCCATCACACGGCGTGCAGCTTCGACATGTATCTCGTCGAGGTCCACTGGCCCCTGCTCGCCGGAGCCACCGTCGTCCTCGCGGCCCCGCGCCGCCAGCGGGACGCCGACCATCTCGCCGAGCTGATCCGCGATCACCGGATCACGACGTTCTACTGTGTGGTGTCGCTGCTCGACCTCTTCCTCCTCGCCCGCGATCCGGCGGAGCGCTACGACGGCATACGGCAGGTGCTCACCGGCGGCGAGCCGCTCAGCCCCGACCTGGTCAAGCGGTTCCACGCCCGCTCGACCGCGTCGCTCACCAACCTGTACGGACCCAGCGAGTGCACGATCTACTGCACGGCCTGGGAGTGCCCACGCGACCCGGACCTCGACACGGTGCTGATCGGCTCGGCTGTCCAGGACACGGACCTGTGGATCCTCGACGAGAACGGGGACCCGGTATCGGAAGGAGAGCCAGGGGAGCTGTACATCGGCGGCGCGGGTCTCGCCCTGGGCTACCTCAACCGGCCCGACCTGACGGCGGAACGCTTCGTCACCTCCCCCACCCTGGCCCCGGGCGGCCGGCTCTACCGGTCCGGCGACCTGGTGCGGGCGCGCCCCGACGGCGCCCTCGAATTCCTCGGGCGCCTCGACCGGCAAGTGAAGATCCGGGGCATCCGCATCGAGCTGGCCGAGATCGAGTCCACCGCGGCACGCTGCGCCGGCGTACGACAGGCGGCGGTCGTCGCGCACGGCGAAGGCGCCGACAAGCGGCTCGCCGCGTACGTGGTGCCCGCGGACGGCGTCGCATCGGCGGGCCTGGTCGCCTCTGTCCGGGACGCGCTGCGCGAGTGGCTCCCGCACTACATGGTGCCGACCGCGATCGAGGCGGTGAACGAGCTGCCGCTCACCGCCAACGGCAAGCTGGACCGCCTCCTGCTGGAGGACCGGGCCGCACGGTCCTCCGCCGCCGCGCCACCGGCTCGTACGACAACTGCCGAGGCACACACGGGACTTGAGCAGCAGGTGGCCGAGGTCTGGTGCGACGTCCTGGGCGTGCCGGAGGTCGGGGCGGACGACGACTTCTTCGATCTCGGCGGGGATTCCTTCAAGGTGGTCCGCGTCATCGACCGCCTGAAGGGCCTGCTGGCGATGGAGATCCCCATGGCGGCCCTCCTGCTCGAACCGACCGTGGCCGGTTTCACCAAGGAGCTGCGGCGCATCACGCACCAGGAGCACATACGGTGAACTCCCTTGATTCCAGCGGCGATTCGCCTACCGCCGAGCACCGTCTCATACGCGGATTCGCCGATCTCGCACCCGAGCGGTTCGGCCCGCGCCGCCCCGTGGTCACCCTCTTCAGCGGGGGCCTCGACAGCACATATCTGCTGCACCGGCTGACGAAGGCCGGTTTCGCCGAGATCCACGCGGTCAGTGTCGACCTCGGCGCGGGCGAGGACCTGGCGGAGCAGCGGCTGGTCGCCGACCGACTCTCCGTGCATCTTCATGTCATCGACGGACGGCGGATGTTCGCCGAGGAGTACGTGCGCCCGGCGATCGCCGCGCAGGCCGTGTACCTCGACACCCACCCGATCAGTTCGTCCCTCAGCCGGCCCCTCATCGCCAAGCTGGCCATGGACATCGCGGTCCAACTGGGCGCCTGGGGAGTGCTGCACACGGCCAATCGCTCGCAGAACACCCTGCGCAGGCTCAACGGCGCGCTGGGACTGCTGGGTTACTCCGGCCACTACGGCAGCCCCTACGACCGCGATCCGGTCAGCCGCGACCGCAAGAGCCGGGAGCTGGCGGACATCGGGCTCGTCCACATGAGCGGACGGGTCGCCAGCATCGACGCGAACCTGTGGTGCCGGGAGTTCGAGTCCGGTGTCCTCGACGATCCGGAGGAGCACACCGTCCCCGAGGAGCTGTACCGCTGGAGCGTCCACCACGCGGGGGTCCCCGACGCGACGGTCGAGGTCGGCTTCGCCGAGGGTGTGCCTGTCACCCTCGACGGCGCGCGGCTGCCCCTGCCCGAACTCATCGACATCCTCAACCGCCGGGCGGGCGCCCACGGGATCGGCCGCTACAGCGGGCTCGAACACCTCCCCGGCGGCCAGAAGGTACTGGAGCTGCGTGAGATGCCCGCCGCCGCGCTGCTCCTGAAGTCCTACCGCCACCTGGAGACGGCGACCCTGGAGGCGGAGACGATCCGGGAGAAGATGCACCTGGAGCAGATCTGGGTCCGCGAGGCCCTCGAAGGCCGCTGGTTCGGGGAGCTCCGGCGGGCGAGCCAGTCCTTCATCGACACCTGCGCCGCCCAGGTCACCGGCACGGTGCGCTGGCGCCTGGGCCATGGCTCGGCACAGACCCGGTCCATCGCCGCCGCCGCTCCCCGCTATCTGCGCAACCGGGAGGACTGGGAGGAGCGGTCGGCACACTCCGGCGGCTGAGGAAACGAGGGAGCGTTCGGCGCACACCGGGCGGTCGACGCCTCAACGACGCGTGGGCCACCACCATCACCGGCGCCACTCCATTCTGCGCCGGGTGGTGCCGACGTCCAGAGGCGAGGGAGTGGCAGCGTGGTCACCATGGACGCATTCATCGAGCGGCTGAACCCCGACATGTACGTGGTCACGGCCTTCGCGGGCGGGGAGCGGGCGGGGTGCCTGGTCGGGTTCGCCTCCCAGTGCTCGATCCAGCCGGTGCGCTTCGTGGTCTGGCTGTCGAAGGCGAACCACACCTTTCGCGTGGCCCGGTCCGCCGATCGGCTCGCCGTGCACCTGCTCCGACGTGAACAGACCGAACTGGCCGCCCTGTTCGGCGGGGAGACCGGCGACCGGGTGGACAAGTTCGCACGGGTCGCCTGGAGGACGGGCCCCGACGGCACCGTCGTCCTGCGGGATGCGCCGGCCTGGTTCGTCGGCGCGGTCGAACAGCGCGTCGACGGGGGCGACCACGTCGGTTTCGTCCTGACCCCGCTGGAGAGCGGCGGGGAGCAGCCCGGGACGATGCCGGCGATGTTTCGGCTGTCGGACGCCCGGGGGATCAGCCCCGGTCACCCGGTCGACTGACCACCCTCAGACCTTTCTCCGGCACAAGGATCACCCGTGACCGGAGTGGGCGTGCCGAACCCTGTGCATGCCACCCCCTCACCTGCAACTTCACGATGTACACGGCTCATTGATGGAATTGCACCCCCCTATTAGCCTCATGATCATGTCAATTCTTTGCTGATACAGCTCACAGAAAGAACCTCGTGATCAAAAGCCACTCCCTCAAGCGCATAGGCGTCGTCGCAGGCACCCTGTCCGCCGCCGTCCTCCTCACCATTACCCAGGCATCCGCCGTCTCCGCCGAAACCGAACGTGCCACCGCCGCCACTGGCCCTGACACCGTCGACAGCTGGGAATGCGCCCACACCGGCCCCAGCGACGACCACACGGGCACCACCTGCTACTCGGACCTGGGCGACTGGCTCGAGATCACGGACGGGGCTGCGGACGGCTCCTCCGCCGTCATGGACTGGGAAATCCGCGACGCCCAAAACCGCGTCGTCCGCTTTGGCGCCACCTTTAACGCGGACGGCTCCGGCGCCGTCCGCTACAAGAACAAGGACTTCCCGGAAGCCAACACCACCATTCGCTTCCGCGCCCGCCTCGGCCACTGGTCAACCAAGTCGATCACGGCGGGCACGTGCTCCGCCTGGATGACCAGGGGAACCTGATCCGCGCCTGACGGGTTGAGCACCGAGCTCCCCCGCGGCACCCATCTCGCCTACGCCGACGCCTCCTGATCGCGGTCAGGTCCCCGCCACGTCACGCCGTGGCGCGTGTGAAGCGAAGGGTGGCCGTGACGGTGGTCAGACCGCGCATCATGCTCAGCTGGTTCCAGCTCATGCCGAACTGGTCGCGGTCCACGGTGAACTCCGCGGTGAGGGTGACGGCGTCCGCGCCCGCGTCGGAGGCCTTGGCCGTGAAGGACTGGGGTCGGCTGATGCCCCGCACGGTCAGCTGGCCGGTGACCTGGACGGTGTCGTCCTGGCCGGCCTCGGCGCCCCGCACGGCGAAGGTGATCTCGGGGTGGTTGTCGGCGTCGAAGAAGTCGGCGGAGCGCAGGTGCGTGTCGCGCTTGGCGTGCTTGGTGTCGAGGGAGGCGGCGTCCAGGGTGACGCTGCCGTGAGCGGTGCCGTCGGGCCGGACCTCGCCCTGGCCGCTGACGGTGGTGAAGGTGCCCTTGACGGTGACCAGGCCCCACATGGTCTTGTGCCGGACGGCGACGGTGGACGCCGTCTGGTCGAGCTGCCACAGGCCGGTTTCTACGGCGACGGTCATGAGCGTTCTCCTGAGGGGACGTAGTGCCGGGCAGTGGGTCTGCCGCGGCGGACGACGACAGTCGGCCGCCGGAGTCGTCCGCACCACGGGTGGGGCTCTCACAGGGCCTGTCGTCCAAATTTGAATAAGTGAACGGTAGCCCATTATCCAAATCTGAACAACCTTCTCATCCAAAAATGGACAACCGGTAGACTCGACATATGCCCGAATCCTCTGCTCCCGCGGATCTGCCGCCCTCGTGCCCCGAGGCAGGCGGGCTGCTGCCGCCCGAGCTGCGGGCATGGATGCTGCTGCTGGCGGCGACCGGCGCCATCGAGCAGCAGCTGCGGTCCGTCGTCAAGAACGCCTTCGGGGTCTCGCACGACGAGTTCCTGGTGCTCTGCCTGCTCGCCGACCAGCCCGGCAAAGGCAGCCTGCGCATGACCCAGATCGCGGAGCTCCTGGGTCGCCCCAAGACCCGGCTCACCTACCAGGTCGCCTGCCTCCAGCACGCCGGCCTGATCACCAAGCAGTCGGTGTGCGGCGACAAACGCGGTGTCGAAGTCGCCCTCACCGACAAGGCGCGCCGCCTGCTGACCGAGGCCTCGACCCCGCTGGCGGGCGCCGTCACCAACGCCCTCGACCACACCATCAGCCCCGCCCAGCGCGAGGCGATGTGCGGCTTCCTGCCCCCTCCGCCCACCGCGACGGACGCCGACCAGACGGACACCGGGCAGGCCGACGCCGTACGGAAGTAAGCGCCGCCGCCCGGGGTTCGGGCGACGGCGCGTGGCGCCCACGTACAGGCGCCGAAGAGAGCCGGATCAGCGCGGCTCAACACGCTCAGAACCCGGGGAAGATGCTCCTCAACTCGTCCAGCGTGAGCGAGTCGCCGTCGAGGGCCACCTCCGCCGGGGTGTACACGGGCGCATGGCGACCCGTCGTGAGCCGCAGCCACCACTCGGCCGGTGCGCGCAGCACGGCGTCGGGCTGAAGCGGCTCCTCGTCGGCGAGCTGGACCGCGTCGTGCACCACCAGCCCGAAGGAGCGCTCGGGCTGGTGGGTCCGGACGGCCAGACGGACGCTGCGGCCACCGAGTACGTCGGCCTTGCCGAGGAAGCCGATGAGCATGCCGGCCTGGTCCAGAAGCAGCTCCACGGCAACGGGAGCGAGGGCGGCCGCATGGTCGAACGCGACTTCCACGTCCCAGGTGTGGTGGGTGAACTCGCCGAGTCGCAGGCCCCCGACGGTGGCCACGTCCACGGGCACGGGCAGGAAGCCGAGGTCGATCCGCAGGTCCTTGCGCGCCTGCGGATCGAGGGCTTCGTAGCCACTGACCAATGCCTCGTCGGCGGTCACGAAGGCCTCGGCCCGCTCGACCGGGGACATGGCGTTCCAGCGCGCCCACACGGACTTGTTGAACTCCCCGTCCGGCGCGCCGGTTCCGCCCAAAGCGCCCTCCAGAGTCGCCAGGCCTATTTCCGCACCGCTGCCCAGGTGGCTGAGCACCTGTGACACGTCCCAGTCCGACGCCCCGGACGGTCGCCGCAGGTCGGCGGTGGCCAGGCCGTGCACCACGGCGGTCAGGTAGTCGTGCCCGCTGCGCAGGGCGTGAATGGTCCGGTCGGCGCGCTCGGTCATGGTCGTCTCCGTGGAAAGGTGAACAGAAGGGTGTCGCACGACGATTCAACTCCCCGCAGAAGTCAGGAATTTCACGCACCCGACCCGGTGTCGTCGAGACAGCCGCCGGAGGCCGAGCCCGTTGTCCACCCGACGGCACCCGGCGGTCTTCCGGCTGTCCCCCGCTGCCACAGGGGGTCTTCCGGCTGTCCGACCAGGGGGACAGCCGGAGCGAAATGCCCCCGGCTGCGCGCATAGCGTTCCGGTGCGGGATCGCCCCCGCAGGCATCCCCCGGAAACTCGCACCCAGCCGAAGGAGCCTTACCCCATGGACCGGATCGATGCCACACGCCGCGGCGTGCTCTCGCTCGGCGCCGCGGCCGCCGCCACACCGTGGCTCGGCGCATCCCACGCCAACGCCCAAGCCCCGGCCCCCGCCGACACCGCACCCGGACCGCTGGACGAACTCGGCATCACCGAACTGCGCGAGCGGATGGACGACGGCCGGCTCGACGCCGTACGGCTCACCCGCTACTACCTGGACCGAATCGAACGCATCGACCCGCTCCTGCACGCCGTGATCGAGGTCAATCCCGACGCACTGAGCGAGGCCCGCCGCCTGGACGCCGAACGGCAACCCCGTGGACCGCTGCACGGCATCCCCGTCGTACTGAAGGACCTGGTGGAGACAGCGGACCGGATGCACACCACCGCTGGGGCGCTCGCGTTGGAGGGCCTGCGGCCGGCGCGGGACGCCACCGTCGCCGCCCGGCTGCGTGCGGCGGGTGCCGTCGTCCTCGGCAAGACCAATCTCAGCGAGTGGGCCGGCGGTCTGTCCCTCACCCACCACGCCGGCTGGAGCGCCCGCGGCGGGCAGACCCGCAACCCGTACAAGCTGGACCGCTCGCCGAACGAGTCCAGCTCCGGTACGGCGGTCGCCGCCGCGGCCAATCTGTGCGTCGCCGGGATCGGTACCGAGACGAACGGCTCGATCATCGACCCTGCCTCGGCGAACTCCGTCGTCGGCGTCAAACCGACCGTCGGACTCGTCGGACGCGGCGGTGTGATCCCCGGTGTGCCGAGCCAGGACAGTGTCGGCCCGATCGCCCGCACGGTCCGCGACGCCGCGATCCTGCTCGGCACCCTCGTCGGCGTCGACGCCCGCGATCCGGCGAGCGAGGCGAGCCGCGGGCACTTCCACCGTGACTACACCCGTTTCCTTCACGCGGACGGGCTGCGCGGCGCACGCATCGGCGTACCCCGAACCGTGTACTTCGGCTACAGCCACCACGCCGACGAGATCGCCGAGCGGGCGATCGCCACGCTGCGCGCCGCCGGAGCGACGGTGGTCGACCCGGCCGACATCCCGACCGCCGAGCAACTCGAGGATCTGCACAGCTCGTTGGTCGTCCAGGCCTACGAAATCAAGAAGGCGCTCAACGCCTATCTGGCCGGCGCCCCCGGCGACCACCCGCGCACCCTCGCCGAGCTGATCGCGTTCAACCGTGCCCACGCCGACCGCGAACTCCGCTACGTCCAGCAGGACGGACTGGAGATGGTGCAGCAACTGGACTTCTCCGAGCGCGAATACCGTGAGGCGCTGGCCACCAACCACCGGCTGTCCCGTGCCGAGGGGATCGACGCGGTGCTGCGCAAGTTCCGCCTGGACGCCCTGGTCATGCCGACCACCGGACCGCCGGCCAAGATCGACCTGGTCCTCGGGGACAGCTACGGCGGCGGCGCGTCGACGCCCGCCGCCCTCGCCGGGTACCCCGCGATCAGTGTCCCGGCCGGTTTCGCCTTCGGCCTTCCGGTCGGCCTGACGTTCATGGGTACGGCGTGGAGCGAGCCGACCCTGCTCCGCCTGGCGTACGCCTACGAGCAGGCGAGCCGGGTCCGCCGTCGGCCGACGTATCGCCCTGCCGACGTCGGCTTCTGACATGACACGGCCGGTCACTCGGCAGGCAGGCCCTCCCGCATCAACTTCGCGGTGGCCGTGGAGTCATAGCCCTCGGGAACGCCGCCGACGAGGATGATGTCGCCCTCGATATGCCGTGAGCGCAGCGGTGCGATCTCCTGGTAGGCCGCCGAGTCCCACCAGGCCCGCGCCTCGGCGATCCCGGGGAAACCGATCACCACGACGTGCCCGGGCCAACTGCCCTCCTTCACCTCGTGCTGCGTGGCGTGCACGAGCCAACGGCCGCCGTACGGCTCGAAGGTGGCCGGGATACGCTCGATGTACTCGGCGATCTCCGGGTGCGGGGCTGCCTCCTGCAGATGGGCTATGGCGTAGGCGGTCATGGTGTCCTTCCGGTCGACGGAACTCCGTACGCCGACCACCATGCCAAGCGCTCACGCCGAGGTCGATGACGTCACAGGTAAGGCGGGACCTGGTGACCTGTCCCGCAGGGTCCGGCCGACCGCGCTGCGGGAG
Source organism: Streptomyces sp. R21 (assembly GCF_041051975.1). Classification (GTDB taxonomy): domain Bacteria; phylum Actinomycetota; class Actinomycetes; order Streptomycetales; family Streptomycetaceae; genus Streptomyces. The sequence continues at coordinate 1,017,006 of NZ_CP163435.1, forward strand.
ATGTCTGGCGTGCTCGCACCCTGGTCCGCCGTCTACGGCCGGTTCCGGGTGTGGAGGGATGCGGGCGTCTTCGGCGCACTGCTGTCCGCCGCCTGTACGGCTTCTCCGTCCCCTGCGTCGATCACGGCGCCCTGCGGTGGCGATGCGGTCCGCGAGGCGGAGTGCGCCGACGGCGTGGGCCGCAGGACGATCCGGTAGAGCAGCACGCCGACGGCCAGGACGACCACCGCGAAAAGGAACGGGGCGTGAAACGATCCGGTGGCCTGTGCCAGCCACCCCGTGAACACCACGCCGCATCCGGTGGCCGCCGTATTGGCGAAGTTCATCAGCCCGCTGACCGCCCCGACCGTCCCGGGCTCGGCCAGCAGGCCCGGCAGACTCCAGGCGACGGGCGCGGCGATCGCCAGACCCGCGAGCGAGACGGACATCCAGGCCACCGCGGCGGCAGCGGACCCTGCGGTTCCCGCGGCGCCGATCGTCGCACCGCACACCAGCCCCGCGGTCAGGACGGTCCTGCGGACCCGTATCGGATCACGTCCCCGGGACACCAGCCGGTCCACCAGCCAGCCTCCGACGACGAGTTCGGCCACCGTCGCGACCCCCCACGGGATCATCGAGTGGAAGCCGGAGTTCAGCAGTCGAAGGCCGTACTCGCGCTGGAAGAACTCCGGCATCCACGTGACCACCACATTGATCGTGTAGCCGTAGCAGGCGAAGGCCATGGTCCAGCTCCTGCGCGAACGCAGTACGCAGCGGAGCCGGCCCGGCCGTCCACGGTCGGAGTCGCGCGCCCCGCCCTTCAGGATGAACTCCCGCTCGGTGTCGCGCAGCATGCGGTGCTCGGAAGGGTCCCGGTAGCCCCACCACCACGCCACCGAGAACAGCAGACTCAGCGCCGCGCTGAACAGGAACCCTGCTCTCCAGCCCCACTCGCTCATCACGAAGGCCAGCAGCGGGAACGCCACCATGTTGGCGACCTTGGTTGCTCCGTCGAACATCGCTGTCGCCATCCCCCGCTCACTGAGCGGGAACCACGTTGCGGTCGCCTTGGAGGCCCCGACCATGGACGGCCCTTCTGCCACACCAAGCAGCAGACGTGCCGCGATGACCGTGCCGAGCCCTCCGGCCAGCGCGGTCAGCAGACTGGCAACGGCCCACAGGGCGGAGGCGATTCGGGTGAGCCACGACACGCCGAAGAGGTCCACGAGCGCCCCCGCCGGGAGCTGGACCAGGCAGTACGACCACGTGAAGGCCGAGAGGACAATGCCGAGTTGACTGAGGTCGAGATCGAATTCGGTGGCGATCGGTGAACTCGCCACCGACAGCGCAATACGGTCGAGGAAGTTGACGACAATTCCGCCGGCGAGCAGTCCGCCTATCGCCCATCGGGCACGTCCGGAAGGTTTCACAGAACCGGGTCACCTTTCGCGCTGCGTCCGTACGCACGTTCCGCTTGGGCCGCGAGGTCAGGTGGTGGGGGGTGGGGGTGGGGGTTTGTAGAAAACGGCGCCCTTGACCGCGATCAGCGACGGACACGGGACCATGAGCCGGTCATTCATCCATGTGCCGGCTTCTTCGGTGTTCCGCACACCGGGCCGCCGATTGTGGGGGCGTCCACCATCGGTCACCGTGACCGAGGGACGCGTGTGACGCTAGGTGCCACCGCGATCGCCGGTCCAGACCGTGGTGGCTTCCTTGTCTCAATACCGTTGTACAGAGGGGCACTTCAGCGGAGATCGCCCGTTGCACTGGACGCGCAGGAACCGGTGGCCCAACCGCCGGGTTGGCCGCGGCTGTCGCCATCCGAGGCCCTTATGGTGTGCCCGGCCGAATATCGCCCAAGCCCCGTGGGCACCCTCAGGAAACCGGACGGGTGTGGTGGCGGCAGCCCGCTCCACGGAGAGGCCACCGTCTTCCCCATTGGTTAATCTGCACAGGTGACCACCGACCTGACCCTGTTGCCGCGCGTCGCCTATCTCGGTCAGGAGGTCACCGCACCCCGGCTCCGCGGTCTGCTCGCACTGCTCGCGGCAGACCTGCGCACGGGCTGCAGCACCGAGCGGCTGGTGGAAGGACTGTGGCCCGAGGAGTTGCCGGAGCGGCCGGCCAAGGCGGTACAGGTCCTCGTGTTCAGGGCACGGACACAACTGGGCGCCGATGTCGTCGCGAGCACACCGACCGGATACCGGCTGACCCTCACCCAGGAGCAGGTCGACAGCTCCGCCCTGCTGCTGCACGCCGCCACGAGTGCCGACCGGGCCAGGGCCGGGGATCATGCCGGGTCGCTGGCCGCGGCCGAGACCGGGCTCGCCCTGTGGGACGGCACCCCTGACGGCGCCGGTGACCCTGACGACCCCGTCGCCGCGTTACGCACCGAGCGCGCCCCCGCCCGCGGTGCGCTCGTCCGCGCCGAGGCGCTCGCGCTGGCCCGCCTGGGGCGGCACGCGGAGGCGGCCGGGCCGCTGGCGAGGGCCGCAGCGGAGCATCCGCGCGACGAGGAGGTGCTCGCCGAGCTGCTGCGCGGCGAGGCGGCGACGGCGGGCCCGTCCGCCGCGCTGACGCGGTACGAGGCGTACCGCCGTGAACTGCGCGAGGCGCTCGGCACCGATCCGGGCGCCGGGCTCAAGGCCGTCCAGCAGGAGCTGCTGCGCGGCGAGTCACCCCCGGTCAGGCACGGCGTGCCGCACGAACCGAACCCGCTCCTCGGACGGGACGAGGACATCGCGGCCGTCACGGGGCTGCTCGGCTCCTCGCGCGTCGTCACCGTCGTGGGCCCCGGCGGCCTCGGCAAGACCCGGCTCGTGCACGCCGTCAGCCGCAGGGCGGAGCAGCGCGTGGTGCATTTCGTGCCGCTCGTCGGTGTCACCTCGGACGGGGACGTGGCCGCGGCGGTGGCCTCCGCACTGGGGGCGGGCGAGGGACGGCACGGCGCCGTGAGCGGCCACGCCCCGGCCGACCCGGTGTCCGCCGTCCTCGGAGTGCTCGGCTCGGGACCCGCTCTGCTGGTCCTGGACAACTGCGAACACGTCATCCGGGGCGCCGCCGACCTCGTACAGGCTCTGATCTCGTCCTCGAAGAACGTGCGGGTGCTGGCCACCAGCCGCGCCGCGCTGGGACTCACCTCGGAGGCGGTGTACGCACTGCCCGAGCTCCGTCTCGACACCTCGGTCGAGCTGTTCACGCAGCGGGCACGGGCCGCCCGCCCCGGGGTGAAGCTGCCACCGGAGGCAGTGGCCGAGCTGTGCGGTCACCTCGACGGACTACCGCTCGCCGTGGAGCTGGCCGCGGCGCGGGTGCGGGTCCTCTCGGTGCCGGAGATCGCGCGCCGCATCGGCGACCGGTTCGCTCTGCTGCGCGGCGGGGCGCGGGACGTGCCGGAGCGACACCGCACACTGCACGCGGTCGTGGAGTGGAGCTGGAACCTGCTCGTGGAGGATGCCAGGGCGGCGCTGCGCACTCTCTCCGTCTTCCCCGGCGGTTTCTCCGGCGAAGCGGCAGAGCAGGTGTTGGGTGATGACGCGCTGTTCCTGCTGGAGCAGTTGGCCGGTCAGTCGCTGCTCACCGTCTCCGACGCGCCGGTCGGTGTGCGGTTTCGGATGCTGGAGACCGTACGGGAGTTCAGTGCGGCCCGCCGCGCGGAGGCGGGCGAGGAGGAAGCGGCCGTCGGCCGGTTCCTCGCGTGGGCGCGGGACTTCGGGCTCGCCCACCACGACGTGCTCTTCGGCTCCGAGCCCCTGGCCGTGTGGGAGCGGATCAGAGCCGAGCAGGACAACCTCGTGCTGGCCCTGCGCCATGCCCTTGCCCGCGCGGACGGCCCCACCACGGCCGCCCTCACCGCGGTCCTGGCCGCCCTGTGGTCCACCAACTCCAACTACCCGCGTCTGGCCGCCCTCGCCGCCGAGACCGGCCCTCCCCTGTCGCACTACGACCCCGAGCCCGAGTTCGTCGAAGTCGCCCGCGTCGCCGCGGTGTTGTGCACGGCGAGCCTGTTCATGGGCTATCGCCCGCACGTCACCGTCGTCCGCCAGCTCGTCACCCTCCGACGGCTTCCCCCTGCCCCGCCGGACACGCTGCTGCGCGCCACCGCGGTCGTACTCACCGCGATCCCCGAGATGGTGCCCCCCGACTACGACGTGCTGCAACGGCTCTGCGACAGCGAGCAGCCGCTGGTCGCCGGCCTCGCCGAATGCGTCGCCACCTACATCTGGGAGCACGAGCACGACATCGAGCGTGCGCTCGCCTCGGCCCGCCGGATGATCGCCGCACTTGCGTCGGTCGCCAACCCGTCCATTCAGGTCATGGCCCATGCCCGGCTGAGCGACATGTGCCTGCAGACGGAGCAGGGCGAGGCCGCGTACGGGCATCTCAAGGCGGCGCTCGAGGCACTGCCGCGGCTCGACGACGAGCACGACTCCATCGGCATCCGCCGGGGCCTCGTGCTGGCCTGTCTGCAGCGCGGCGACCCCGACGAGGCCGAGTACTGGCTGCGCCAGGCCGAGGGCGACAGCACCCCGCCCAGCGACGCCTCCTTCATCCCCGACCTCTGCGGACGCGCCGAGATCGCGCTCTCCCGAGGGCTGACGGAGACCGGGCTCGATCTGTGGCGCCGTGCCGTGGAGCGGATGCCGGAGGCCGACCCGACACACAGCAGCGACCCCTGGCTCGACCCGTGGGCACTGGAGATCCAGTCGGCGGCGGTGACGGCGCACGCGCACGCCGGCTGTCTGGCGCTCGTCGCGGATCCGGTCACCCGGCTGCACCAGCGGCTGCGGACGCTGCTGTCCGGCCCGGCCCGCACGCCCAGGGAACTCCCGGTGTTCGGGACGGTGCTGCACGCGCTCGGCATGGCGGGACTCGCGTCCGGCGACGCCGGTGCCGTACGGATGATCGCGCTGGCCGAACGGCTACGGGTGCTGCGCGAGTTCCAGCCGACGATGTCGGCGGCCCGCGCCCGCAAGGCGGCCGAGGACGCCGACCGGGCCGCGTACGCCGAGGCCGTGTCGCAGTACGCCGTTCTCGAACGGAACAAGCTGCGCGAGGCAGCCCGCGCGCTCGTTTTGAGTGACAGCTGACCCGCTCCCGAGGCCCATCGCTCGGGGCGGGCCCGGTTTCAGGGGGCTGAAACCGGGCTGAGTGCGCGCTGAGTGCACGCTGCCGCAACCTCGGCGGCATGACCACAACGACATCGCCCTCACTCGCCATCGCGGCCAAGGGGCTGCGTAAGGCCTACGGAGACAAGAAGGTCCTCGACGGCATCGACCTGGCGGTGCCGGCCGGCTCCATCTTCTCCCTGCTCGGCCCGAACGGCGCGGGCAAGACCACCACAGTCAAGATCCTCTCCACGCTCATCTCCGGCGAGGCCGACGAACTGCGGGTCGGCGGCCACGACCTGGCCGCCGACCCGCAGGCCGCGCGGGCCGCGATCGGTGTCACCGGTCAGTTCTCCGCCGTCGACGGCCTGATCACCGGCGAGGAGAACATGCTCCTCATGGCGGACCTGCACCACCTCCCGCGGAGCGAGGGCCGTCGCACCACCGCCGAACTCCTCGAACGGTTCAACCTGACGGAAGCCGCCAGGAAACCCGCCTCCACCTACTCCGGCGGCATGAAGCGCCGCCTGGACATCGCCATGACACTGGTCGGCAACCCGCGGATCATCTTCCTCGACGAACCCACCACAGGCCTCGACCCCCGCTCCCGCCACAACACGTGGGGGATCATCCGCGAACTGGTCTCCGGCGGCGTCACCGTCTTCCTCACCACGCAGTACCTGGAGGAAGCCGACGAACTCGCCGACCGGATCGCCGTCCTGAGCGACGGGAAGATCGCCGCCGAGGGCACCTCCGACGAGCTGAAGCGGCTCATCCCAGGCGGGCACCTGCGGCTGCGGTTCGCCGACCCGGCCGCCTACCAGTCGGCCGTCCTCGCCCTGAGCGAGGCAACGACCGACGACGAAGCGCTGGCGCTGCAGGCCTCCGGCGACGGCTCCCGGCGCGAGCTGCGCTCCATCCTCGACTGGCTGGACTCTTCCGGCTTCGCCCTGCGCGAGGTCACCAGGGACGACGAGGCGCTGGCACTGAAGATCCCCAGCGACGGCAGCCAGCGTGAACTGCGCTCCATCCTCGACTGGCTGGACGCGACCAACATCGAGGCTGACGAGCTGACCGTGCACACCCCCGACCTCGACGACGTGTTCTTCGCCCTGACCGGCGGCACCAACCAGCCCAAGGAGGCCGTCCGATGAGCTCCCTCCCGCTGGCCGTACGCGACTCGTCCACCATGGTGCGTCGCAACCTCCTGCACGCGCGGCGCTACCCGGCGCTCACCCTGAACGTCGTCCTGACGCCGCTCATCATGCTGCTGTTGTTCGTCTATGTCTTCGGCGACGTGATGAGCGCGGGCATCGGCGGCGGCGGCGCCGATCGCTCCGAGTACATCGCCTACATCGTCCCGGGCATCTTGATGATGACCATCGGCACCACTCTGGTCGGCACCTCGGTGTCCGTCGCCGACGACATGACCGAAGGCATCATGGCCCGCTTCCGCACGATGGCGATCCACCGCGGATCGGTACTCATCGGGCATGTCGTGGGCAGTGTGCTGCAGTCGGTCATCAGCGTGACCCTCGTCGGTGCCGTCGCCGTGGCCATCGGCTTCCGGTCCTCGGACGCCACGGTCCTGGAGTGGGTCGCGGCGTTCGGTCTGGTGGTGCTGGTCGCCCTGGCATTCACCTGGATGGCCATCGCCGTGGGCATGGTCAGCCCCAACGGTGAGGCGGCCGGCAACAACGCCGTGCCGCTGGTCATCCTGCCGTTCATCTCGAGCGCTTTCGTCCCCGTCGAGGCGATGCCGGGCTGGTTCCAGCCGATCGCCGAGTACCAGCCCTTCACCCCCGCCATCGAGACCCTGCGCGGCCTGCTGCTCGGCAGCGGGATCGGCCACAACGGTTGGCTCACCGTCGCCTGGTGCGTGGGCCTGGCCGTGCTCGGTTACTACTGGTCGAAGGCGCTGTTCAACCGCGAAGGCAAGTGAGCGAGCGGGCTGCCGTCCGCGGCCCGCCCGACCCGCACCGGCCCACGTCCGACGGGGGTTCAGGATCCGCCCACGAAGGGAGACCGAAGCCGTGTCCACCACGAAGATCAACGGCAAAAGGGGAGGGCGCCACGCGTTCGCCCAGGCTCACTGGCAGGACCGCCTCGACCGGATGCGCTCCAGGTACCACGTGCCCGGCGCGACGCTGGCGGTGCTGGTGGACGGTGAGATCCACGAGTTGGCCAGCGGTGTACTGCACCGAGGGACCGGCGAGAAGGTGACGACGGACTCGGTGTTCCAGTCGGGTTCGATCGCCAAGGTGTACACAGCGACCCTGGTGATGCAGCTCGTCGACTCCGGCGACCTGCGACTCGACAGCAAGGTCGTCGACGTGCTGCCGGGGTTCGCCGTCGCCGACGACGAGGTCACCGAGACCGTGACCATCGGGCAGCTGCTGAGCCATACCAGTGGAATCGGCGGTGAGTTCACCCAGGACACCGGCCGCGGAGACGACTGCCTCGCGCGTTACGTGGAGGCGTGCGCGGACGTGGGTCAGGACTGTCCGCCGGGGACCGTCGTCTCCTACAGCAGCACCGGGTACGCGATCCTCGGCCGCATCGTGGAGGTGGTCACAGGTCAGACCTGGGACGATGCGTTGCGCGACCGGTTGCTGGAGCCGCTCGGTCTCCAGCATTCGATGACCCTGCCGGAGGAGGCCCTGCGGTTCCGGGTGGCGATGAGCCATCTCGGCGAGCTGGGCGAGGACCCGGAGCCGGCGCCCGTGTGGGACATGCTGCCGCGCTCGGCCGGGCCGTACGGGCGCGTCCTCGTCACCGCCGGAGACGTCGTCCGCTTCGCGCGGATGCATCTCGACGGTGGCACCGCGCCCGACGGCAGGCCCGTGCTGTCCGCCGAGTCGGCGGCGTCGATGCGGCAACGCGTCGTCGACTGCGCGGACGAATGGTCGTTCATGGCGGACGGTTGGGGCCACGGGTGGGCGCTGTACGACTGGGACGGTGTCGCCGGCTACGGCCACGACGGTGCCGCTCTCGGGCAGTTCTCCTTTCTGCGGGTCGTGCCGGGCAGCGGGGTCGTCGCCGTTCTGCTGACCAACGGCGGCGATGCGACCGGCCTGTTCGTCAACCTGTTCCAGGAGTTGCTCGGGGACCTGGCCGGGGTGCGGTTGCCCGATGTCTTCGCTCCCGCCGCGGAACCGAGGTCGGTCGATGTCTCCCCGCTCACGGGCACGTACGAACGCGAAGGCGTGCGCATCACGATCGACCGGCGGAACAACGGCGTACCGCATGTGCAGTTGGGTCTGACCGACAGCGTGGCCGCCGAATACGCGCCGCCGATAGAGGCGGACCTGGTGGCGGTGTCCGACACGGTGCTCGCCATGCCGGGAATCGGCCCCGTCAGCGCGCCGTGGCTGCCCTTGGTGTTCGGGACCCTTCCGGACGGCACGCCCTACGTCTACTTCGGCATGCGGGCAGCGGCGAAGACCGCCTGAGAGCATGGCTGGCCCGCGGCCCGGTCCCGGCACGGCGAGCAATGACCGGGTCCGGGCCGCGGCAGGCGTCAGCCTCGTTCAACCGCCCTGCCGCGGTTCGGGTAGTCCCGCTCGGTCGAGCTTTCCGTTGGGGCCCAGCGGGAGCCGGTCGAGGACGACGAACGCGAACGGAATCATGAAGTCGGGAAGCCGGTCGGCCACGAACCGGCGCAGCTTCCTCGGGTTCCTCAGGGCGTGTTCGGTGCCGGGTTCCTCGGCGTTCGATGCGGCAGGCACGATGTAGGCCACGAGTCGGCCGGCACTGGAGCCCGGCCCGGGCCGCACGGCTATCGCGGCCTGGGCGATGCCGGGATGGCCGGTCAGCACCGCTTCGATCTCGGCGGGCTCGATACGGATCCCACGGATCTTCATCTGGGTGTCCGCGCGCCCGAGGTGCTCCAGTTGTCCTTGCGCGTTCCAGCGGGCCAGATCACCGGTACGGTACATCCGCTCCCCTGCCAGGCCGAACGGGTCGGCCACGAACCGTTCGGCAGTCAGCCCCGACTGACCGTGATAGCCCCGGCCCAGCGAGCCGGCGACATACAACTCCCCCGGCGCACCGGGCGGAACGGGAGCGAGCCCAGGACCGAGCACATAGGCGCGCATGTTGCCGAGCGGTCGGCCGATGGGCACGCTCCCGGTCCCGTCCCCGTCGCACGGGACGGTGAACGTGGTGGCGTAGAAACTCTCCGTCTGCCCGTAGGCGTTGACCACCGTCGTGCCCGGCATCACCTTGCGGACCTGCCGCACCAGGGCGGCGGGCAGCGCTTCCCCGGCGAACATCAGCACGTCCACGTCGACGCGCCCGGCGAACCGGTCGAGCATCTCGGAGAACACCGAGGGGACCGTGTGCACGACACTGCCCGCCCATCCGCCGCGCTCGCCGAGCTGGAGTATGTCGCGGACCACCTCGACCGTGGCACCGGTACTCAGTGCGGCGAACACCTCGAAGACCGACACGTCGAAATTGATCGAGGTCCCCGCCAGCACGCGCGAGCCCGGCTTCATGCCCGCCACCGCGGCCAGCCGACTCACGCCGTTGACCACGTTCGCGTGCGTGATCGCCACGCCCTTCGGCGCAAGCAGGTCGAAACAGGTGATCCCGCCGACGCAGCCCTGGTTGACCAGGACCGCCTCTGCGCGGTGGGCGCCGAGCCGGGCCTGCAGACTTGCGGCCGGGTCCCAGTACAGGTACTCGGGGATGTCGGTGATCGCGACGATCAGCAGGTCCAACTCGGCGGCCTCCGTGCCCGATTCCTCAAGGGCGGCCCGGGCGGCGTCCTCGGCCAGGTCGGTGAGTCCGACCTCGGTGGGGCTCCGGTGAATGTTGCGGTACCCGTACTCCAGGACGCGTTCGACGTCTTCGGTGTACTGCGGGGCTATGGCCGCGACGGCGGCCGGCTCCCCGAGCGCCGACCCGAAGGACATCATCCCGTAGTCCACGTCAGTTCTCCTCCCAGCCGGCCGTGTTCTCCAGCGAGCTCTTGATCCAGGTGAGGAACAGGACAGCGTCCTGGCCGTTGATGACGCGGTGGTCGTAGGCGAGTCCGACGTGGACGAACCTGCGCATGCCCGCGACTCCGGCCGCGTCGATCCGGCACTCTTCCGCGACGGCGCCGACCGAGACCATGCACAGCTGTGGCCACAGCACGATCGGATGGACGAGGACCACGCCGGGGTCCGGGTTCCACGAGACGGCGATGTTCCCGCCGGCCAACTCATGCGCGGCGAACTCCTTGCCCACCGCCTTCATCCGGAAGTCCATCAACGTGTCGGCCAGGTCCACGAGGGACTGCTCGTCGGCGTGCTTGACCACCGGTACGTACAGCGCCCCTTCCACGTCCACGGTGACCCCGATGTGCGGAGCGTCGGCGAGAGCGACCGTCCGGTCGTCCACGAGCGATCCGAAGAAGCGCGGGAACTCCTGGTGCGCGTCGGCCACCGCCTTGACCACCACCTCGGCGAGCCCCAGCATCGCGCCGGTCTCGTCACTCAAGCGCGCCAACGTGTCCAGGGCATCGTCCACTTCCGCCTTGAGCACGGTGAATCCGGCAGGGATCTCACGATGGCTCTTGGCGACGACCGCCGCGGTGCCCTGTTGAGCGCGGTCGAGGCGGTGCTCGGCTGCCACAGGGGGCGCGCCGTCCTCGGCGACCGGCCGGACCGGCTCCGGCGTGCCCCGGGGAGCCGGTTCCGGAAGGAGATGCCCGAGGACGTCACCGACCGCCAACTCTTCGCCCACCGCCGCGACGCGCCGGAGGTAGCCGGAACCGGGTGCGGCGATGTCCGCCTGGGCCTTGGAGGTCTCCAGCGAGATGATCTCGGTGTCCGGTTCGACCCACGCGCCCTCGTCCACCAGCCAGTCGGTCACCAGGTAGACCGTGTCGTTGTTGTTCAGCTGGGGAACGGTGACGGGGGACCCGGTCGCCGGAGCGGTGGCGGGAGCGACAAGGGGCGCCGGCGGCGGCGACCCGCCCTCCCAGCCGGCCGTCTGCCGGATCCCGGCCCGAATGTCGTCGGTGCCCAGCAGCACTTTGCGCTCCAGATGGCCGGCCGTAGGGATGATGGAGTCGGCTGAGTTGAGCAGCAGCACCGGGCCGCGCAGCGACGACCAGATCCGCTCGTACAGCATCCGCGCCACCTCGGCACCCCAGGTGCCGCCGCCCGTGCTCTCTTCGACCACGGCGACCCGGCCGGCATCGGCGAGCAACGGCAGGACCGGCTCGATGTCCAGCGGGTACAGCTGCGCCGGGGTCACCACGTGGACGGAGCGGCCGTACTCCTCGTGCAGCGCCCGTGCCGCGTCGAGAGCCCGGTGGGCGACGCCACCTGGCGCGATGACGACGAAGTCCGCGCCGCCCGCTTCGCCGTCCGGGAACGTATGCGCCCAGCCCGGACCGGGTCCGACGATCTGGTAGCGGAACGAGTCGTCGACGCGTTGGTCCCGGTACATCCGCCGGGTGTAGAGGACCTTGTCCTCGAACAGGATGCCCGGCGCGCCCCGGTTGAACGCCGCGTCCAGCACCGCCTCGGCGTCGTGGAAGGGTGACAGCTCGTAGAGGGCGAGGTTCGGGATGCCGACGAAGTGCTTCTGCGGACTCTGGCTGTGCGTCGGCCCGTAGCCCCGGTTGCCGCCGACCGGGCAGCGCACCACGAGCGGGACCGGCACCTGCTGGCCGTACATCGACACCGACTTCGATGCGAAGTTCAGCAGTTGATCGAAGCCGAGCGCGAGAAAGTCACCGAACATGACCTCGACGATGACTTTGTTGCCGCACAGGGCAAGTCCGCCGCCGACACCGAGGATGCCTCCCTCGCTCAACGGCGTGGTCAGCACTCGATCGCCGAATCTGCTCGACAGCCCCTTGGTGATCTTGAATGCGCCCCCGTACGGGTCGAGCAGATCCTCTCCGAGAAGGTAGAGGCTCTCCTCGCGGTCGAACAGGCGGTGCAGCGCGCGGTTGAGGTTCTCCGCGACGCGCGGCGCAACGGTGGTGGCCGCGACCGGTGTCATGCCGAACGTCCCTCCTCGGCCAGGAGCTTGCGCAGGTCGCCGACGCTCTGGCAGGAACGGGCCTGCCGAGGGGTGATCCCGACGCCGAACTCCCGCCGGACGGCGGCGATGATCTGCACGTGCCGCAGGCTGGTCCAGTCGCCCGAGGTCGCCGCTCCCGTCTCGTCGTTGATCTCTTCCACCGCCACGCCTAGCACCTCGGCGACGAGCTGGTCGAGCGAGCTCATACGACGGCCCCCTGCCCAGTTCGGACCGTTGAGGCCGACCACGTCGAGGGCGGTCGCGCCAGGACGTCCGCCACCAGGTCGGCGATCCGCGTGCGCTGCAGCGCGTCGACGGCGGCGAACTGGTCGCCGAACCACTGGACGTACTGCGTGCTCCACTCGCGGGCGCGGACGTTGGCGATCTCCGCCTCGGAGCGGGTGTCGTCGCCCTTGCTGTGCGGGCCGAGCCGGACGGTGTGGAACTGCACGACGGCCGGGGCCCTGCGGCGTCGTACGTCCGCCACGACGGGAGCGAGCTCGGCACGGATCACGTTGATGTCCGCGGTGTGCAGCTCGTGGTGGTCGATGCCGAACGACCAGGCCCGGTCCGCGATGGTGCCGGCCATCTGCGACTCCGTCGGTGTCGACTGGGCGATCCCGTTGTGCTCCACCACCACCAGCAGCGGCACGCTCCACAACTGGGCCATGTTGAGGGCCTCGTAGACCGCTCCCTCGCCCCAGGTGCCGTCGCCGATGTGGACCACGGCGATCCGGTCCTGCCCGGTGCGTTTGAAGTGCAGGGCGACACCGACGGCCACGGGCAGGCTCTGCCCCTGCACACCGGTCGACAGATATCCGTCCCGGTAGATGTGCTGGCTGCCGCCCACGCCCGCGCACACGGCCCCGGCACGCCCCGTGATCTCCGCGAGCAGCCCCGCCGGATCCTCGAACCTGGCCAGGTAGTGGCCGTGTCCGCGATGGTTGCTGAAGACGAAGTCCTCGCGCAGCATCGGGGCCAGCGCGACCGGTACGTACTCCTGCCCAAGGCACGTGTGGGTCGTCCCGTTGAGCTTCCCCGCATCGAACAGGTCCAGCAGGGCGAGTTCGAAGTTCCTGATCAGCAGGAGGAGTTCGAGATCCTCGTCAGTGAACTTGGTGAGGGCAGCCAATGTGCCGGATTCCTTCCCACGCATTTCTCCTCCGCTCTGGTCATGACTGGCGCGGGCAACCCCGGGCCGTTCGGCGTCCGACAGCGCGAGGGAGGAGGTCAGGCATTGCCGTTGTCGGCCGCCATGGCCTGGATGAGGCTCTTCGGCCTCAGGTCGGTCCAGTTCTCATTGATGAAATCGAGGCACGCCTGGCGGATGTCCTCCTCTTTCACAACGGTCCATCCCGCCGGCACTTCGGCGAACGAAGGCCACAGGGAATGCTGACCCTCATCGTTGATCAGGACCAGATAGGTGCCGTTCTCGTCCTCAAACGGATTCGACATCGAACTCCCATTTCCTGTGCGCGAGTTTCTCCGGCTCTGTACGTAATTCGCTGCGACTCCGGCAGGTTATACGTCACCGTTGCCGATTGACCACCACGGACCATCACTTCGGAACATCACGGAAGGACGCACGGACGACCATGGCACCAACGCCCCGCCTGCACCGAATGAATCCACGACGGCAGCGGTCACCGCCAGTGGCGTCGGATTGCCGTCCTGCCAACAGGACAATTGGCGGTGCGCCACGCGGGCTTGAAGGGAATCCGCTCACGGGTCTAGCGTGAGGCAGCACGGGATCTCTGACGCAGACCCTTTCGTGCCCTATCGGGGTCCTTGAAGCGCAGATCCGCTGCAGGATTGCCGTTGAGATCGACCCCCCTCAAGGAACCACACGCTCACGCCTTTCCGCCGTATACGCGTCATCATGCCGCGGCGCCCGGCAGCCCGCCCGGCCGACGTCCGCTCTCCGACGTCCAAGAGCGCACTCACGTCAAAGTCGAAGAAGGACCGACAGGAGGAAGCTTCCATGCAGGTTCCAGAGACAAACGACGAGGGGATTCACACAGTCGGCCCGGCGGACGTCGAGCGTTCACTCGTCGAGTGGCTGCGTGTCGAACTGGAGGACCCGGAGATCACCGGCGCCGACAACTTCCTCGACATCAGCGGCCATTCACTGACGTTCTCGAAGCTGAACCAGTTCCTCGGTGACTCCTTCGGAGCCGTACTCGACATGAAGACCACCTACGAGGAGCCGCTCAACGTGGCGGCAGCCAAAACACAGCCGGTCGAAGGCGCCACGCCCATCACCAGGTAAGGGGCTCAGAGCATGACCAGCAGCACCGAACGCACGAATATCGCGCTCTCCGCCGATGAACTGGCCTCCTTCCACAAGAACGGATACATAGGGCCGCTGACCATCTACAGCCCCGACGAGATGGACCAGATCTGGAAGACGGTCCGGCGCGAGGCGCTCGACAGGTCGCACGCCGCGTACCCCGAGGTCGATTCGGGCATCGGGGCGCCGAACATCTTCAACTACGACCGTCATCTCGACATCGAACTGCTGGCCGAACACGTGTGCAACCGGAGGATCGTCGACAGGGTGGCCTCCATCCTCGGCCCCGATCTCTTGTGCTGGCGGACCGAGTTCTTCCCCAAGTACCCCGGGGACGAGGGGACCGACTGGCATCAGGCGGACACCTTCGCCAACGCCAGCGGCAAGCCGCAGCTGCTGTGGCCCGGCGAGTCCGAGGACGACTTCGGAGCGGGCACGCTCACGGTCTGGACCGCGTTCACGGAATCGACGCGCGAGAACGGATGCCTGCAGATCATTCCCGGCAGCCAGAACAAGATGAACTACGACGAGACCAAGCACATGGACTACAACGAGGGACGCATCAACTCCGAGGTCAAGGACGGCGTCCCCCGGGGCTTCTTCGGCTATGACTACCGCCAGCTCCAGGTTGACCCCCACTGGCGGCCGAATGAGGAGGACGCGGTCTCGCTCACCATGGAGAAGGGCCAGTGCGTGATCTTCTGGTCGACTCTGATGCACGCGTCGCTGCCGAACACGGCCACCGGGAAGAACTACCGGATGGGATTCGCCAGCCGCTACGTCCCCACGAAGGTGCGCATCTACCCGGACACCGACCACATCGAGGAGTACGGCGGCAGCATCTCGCTGGAGAACTGGGCCGCCGTACTGGCCAGGGGCGAGGACCGTTTCCAGCACAACAAGATCACCAGCAAGACGCTGAAGGGGACGCCCATCCGCCCGGCATAGCCGAGCCGACGCTCCTCAGGCGGTGCGTGTGAACGACAGAAGCACAACCTCATCGGGCACTACCGGAAGCACCCCCATTGTGGCGTTCATTCCGCCCTCCTGTTGCGGAGCCGGCTACTTTCACCGTCTGCGCCGGGCGCTCGGCGGGCGGATCGACGTCCGGGCCGTGGAGCTGCCCGGCCACGGCCGCCGCTATGACGAGACTCCCCTCACCCGTGCCGAACCCGCAGTCGCCGAGGTCATCGACCAGCTCGGCGGGCGCGTGGACGCCATCTACGGGGAAAGCCTCGGCGCCTACATCGGCCTGGCGGTCGCCGCGACCGCCCGACAGGACCCACCGCCACTCCTGTTCGCCGCGTCCAACTCCCCTCCGTCGACCAGGCAGAGGATCAACGCCGAGGAGATTCGTTCCATCGACAGCGCGGTCGCCCTGCTGACCTCGATGGGCGGCGAGATCCCGGCCGAGATAGTGCGTGATCCGGAGCTCGCCGACCGTTTCTTCCCGATGATCCGGGGCGATCTGCACCTGTCCCAGTCACTCATCGACGCGACCCGCGCCATGACGACCGCCGGGGGCATCCAGGTCCTCGCCGGTGCCGACGACACCGCGTCGGTCCACCTCGCATCGTGGGCCGCCCACACCACAGGACGCTTCGGACTGACGGTCCTTCCAGGAGGACATCTGCTCTCGGCCGGCGATGCGTCCGGGGTGGCCGACGTGATTCTCAATCTCCTGAAAGAGGACCTCGATGGCGACAGCCGCAGGACCGGTTCCCTCGATCGGCCATGACCAGATGCTGCTCTTCCTCCTGCAGATCGGTGTGCTCCTCGCGGCCGCCGTGGTGCTGGGCATGCTGGCCGTGCGGCTGGGCCTTCCCCCCTTGGTCGGCGAACTGAGCGCCGGAGTGCTCCTCGGCCCGTCCCTGTTCGGGGAGTTCATGCCCGGGCTCGCGGGCTGGCTCCTGCCGAAGGACCCCGCCCAGATGCATCTGCTCTCGGCGGTCGCGCAGCTCGGCGTGCTGCTGCTGGTCGCGATCACGGGAGCGCACATCGACCTCGACCTGATCCGCCGCAAGGGCCGCACCATCGGCTACGTCAGCCTCGGCAGCGTTCTGCTGCCACTCGCCCTCGGCATCGGCCTCGGCTTCCTGTTGCCGGGCTCACTCATCGCGTCGGGGGCCGATCGGGGCTCCTTCGCCCTGTTCATCGGGGTCGCCATCGCGATCAGCGCGCTCCCGGTCATCGCCAAGACGCTGTTGGACATGCGGCTGCTGCACCGTGATGTCGGCCAGCTCATCGTGGGCTCTGCGGCGATCAGTGACATCGTCGGCTGGCTGCTGCTGTCGGTCGTCTCCGCCATGGTGGCCACGGGAGCACGGGTCGGCGTGATCACGCAAACCGTCGGCTGCCTGGCCGGTGTGCTGGCGGTTGCCGCCTTCGTGGTCCGGCCGACAGCTCGCGGAGTGCTCCGCGCAACCGAGCGATCGGGTCAACCAGGGGTCAGCGTCGCGGCGATCGTCGTCATGATCATGCTGTCCGCCGCCGGCACCCAGGCGCTGGACATGGAGCCCATCCTGGGCGCCTTCCTCTGCGGCATCGTGATCAGCTCGCTCGGCTCGACGAGCCGGAAGAAGCTCGACACCTTACGGTCCTTCGTGATGTCGACGCTCGCACCCCTGTTCTTCGCCACCGCGGGCCTTCAGGTGGATCTTGCCACCCTGGCCCGGCCCACCGTACTGGCAGCGGGCGCGCTCACACTTCTCGTGGCCATCGTGGCCAAGTTCGCCGGCGGCTACCTAGGCGCCCGGCTCGGCCGACTCGGCCATGACGAGTCGCTCGCCATCGGCGCCGGCCTCAACGCCCGTGGCGTCGTGGAGATCGTCATCGCCACGGTCGGCCTCCAACTCGGCATCTTGACCACCGCCGCCTACACCATCATCGTCCTGCTCGCCGTGGTCACCTCGATGATGGCGCCCCCGTTCCTGCGCCGCGCCACGCGCCGGATCCCGAAGACCACGGCGGAGACGGAACGGGAACGGGAGTTCGCCGGGACCTGACCGGGTTGAACCCTTCCGGGAACAGGCCAGGCCCACGGCTGACCCTTCGGCAGCCCCACGTCAACGCATTCGCCCCCGCGGTTTCAGCGGCACCGGCGGCAGTTCGGGAGCGGGCAGCGGAGCACCGTCGTACCCCACCACCTCACCGAACCGCGAACCCGCCATCCAGTCCGAACGGGCCTGTGCGATATCGTCGTTGGACCGCCCGATGAAGTTCCACCACATGACCAACTCCTCCTCGAACGGCTCGCCGCCCAGGAGCATCAGGCCCGCGTCCGACTCGGCGCGCAGCGGGAGTTCGGTGCGGCCGCAGCCGAGGTAGAGCATCGAGCCCGGCAGCAGCGGGACGCCGTCGACGTGGGCCTCGCCGGACATGGACAGCACGGCGTACTCGAAGTCGGGCTCCAGCGGCAGGCGTACGTCGGCGCCCGCGGTGAGGGCCAGATCGGCGCCGACGATCGGGGTGTACGTCGTCCCGGGCGAGGTCGCGCCGTCGACGCCACCGAGGATGAGCGTGGCCTTGAGGCCGGGCGCCGTGACGACGGGCAGGTCGGCGTGGTGCTCGAAGTGCGGGTCGGTGTGGCGGTGGCCGTCCGGGAGGGCGACCCAGAGCTGCGCCCCGTGCAGGAGGCGGGCGTGCGCCTTGGGGCTCTCCTCCGAGTGGCTGATCGCGCGGCCTGAGGTCATCAGGCCCAGTTC
Organism: Streptomyces sp. R21; assembly: GCF_041051975.1. Lineage (GTDB taxonomy): Bacteria > Actinomycetota > Actinomycetes > Streptomycetales > Streptomycetaceae > Streptomyces. Next base: position 1,035,116 of record NZ_CP163435.1, read on the forward strand.
ACGCGGCCCGATGGTCTGCAGACTGCCGGTCGAGTCCCGGTGCAGGACCTCGCCCTCGTGCAGCCAGCTGACGGTCTGCAGCCCCATGTGCGGGTGCGGGGGCACCTGCATGCCGGGCTCGTCGGCGATGTCGTCGGGCCCGTAGTGATCCACGAAGCACCACGCGCCGACCATGCGGCGGCCCAGGTTGGGCAGCAGGCGACGGACTTCGGTGGACTCGCCGAGCTTGACCCGGCGGGGGCTGAGGAGTTCACGGACCGGCTCGGCCACCACGAAACCGCGGCCGCCGCAGAGGGCGGGTACTGCCTCGCGATCAAGATTGCTCATGGCCCACAACCTAGCCCTGCCGGGGACCCTCCGTCAGTCCATCGATCCGCCCATTGAGGGGCACTTGGCGCAGAACTGGCTCAGAACCGGCGCGAGACCCAGGTCTGTGGTCGCAGATGCCTACGTCGTTGGTCGCACTCCGTGAAAAACAGTAGCCATGGACATAGTTGCTATGTATGGTTTCCGGCATGAGTTCGGTTCCCGAGGGCGCGACGCCCGGTTTCCTCGTCTGGCGTCTGTCGATGAAGTGGCGCGTGGCCGTCGACCGGGCGGTCGCACCGCTCGGCCTCACCCACGCGCAGTACTCGCTGGTGGCGTCGCTGTACGGCATGCACCGCGACGGCCGGCGCCCCAGCCAGCGGCAGCTCGCCGACCACACCGGCCTCGAGGCGCTGTACGTATCGAAGCTGGCCCGCGCCCTGGAGACAGCCGGGCTCGTCGACCGGACGAGGGACCCCGTGGACCCGCGGGCGATCCAGCTCTCGCTCACCGAGGAGGGCCGGGAGGTCGCACGACGGTCCATCCGGGTGGTCCAGGGGCTCCTGGACCAGCTCCTCGAACCGCTCGGCGGCCTCGACGGCGAGCGCACGAAGGCATTCAACCAAGAGCTCGCGACCCTGCTCGACGTACCGCTGGACCCACAGCCCACCCGGCCCTCCGGGGCCGTCTGACCACTTACGGAGCAGCCATGCCCACCACCACTCCCCCCGTCAACGGCCAGGTCATCGGCCTCGCCCACTACGCGAGCCGGGCCCTCCTGGAGGCCGTACTGGCCCGCACCGGAACCACGTTCAACCAGTCGGTCACCCTCAGGGCCGTCTCCGACAACGGCGGAACCGTCGAGCGCGACTGGCTCGTGCAGCGCGTGGCCGGGGCACTGAAGATCACGGAATCGACGGCCACGGAGACCGTCGACGAGACGACCGAGCTGAAGCTGCTGGACGCGCCGACCGCCGGACAGGTGACACTCACGGAAAGCGGCCGGGAACTGTTCGAGGCCATCCAGGCGGGCGGCCGCGAGATCGCGGCCCGGCTGTACGCGGGCATTCCGGCCGAGGACCTGGCGGTCGCGGGACGCGTACTGGCGCTGGTCACCGAGCGCGCCAACGCGGAACTGGCCGACGCGTAGGACCCCAGGACGCAGGCCGAAGCCTCCCCCGAGGGCCCACCACCAAGACGGTGGAATATTCAACCAATCGGTTCGGTTGTGGCCGTCGAAGGAGGTCAGCAGTGAACACGACGTACTACGACCACGGAACGGCCCCGGAGCGCTGGGAGCGGGCGCGGATGTTCTTCGACGCCAAGGACTACGCCGCCGCCGCGCGCATTCTGGACGGTCTGGTCGAGGAGGTGCCCGAGCAGGCCGGGCCACGGCTGCTGCTGGCGCGTTCCTACTACCACTCGGCCCAACTCCGGCGCGCCGAGACGGAGTTGCGCATCCTCGTGGACCGCGACCCCGTGGAGCACTACGCCCGGCTGATGCTGGGTCGCACGCTGGAGCGCCAGGGACGCCATGACGAGGCCGAACCGCACCTGCGGATGGCTTCGGCGCTGGCGGGCGACTTCGAGCAGCTCTGAGCCGTACCCGCGCGGCAGCGGGTGGAAGAGAAGGCCGAGACCCCATACCTGGGGCTCGGCCTTTCTCGTGCCCCAGGGCTGCCCGCCCGGGATCAATGAGCGTGCATCGGGGGTGAGTTGTGTGATTACGTGGATCCCGCAGCTGGTTCGCCCCGTCAGCCAGGCGGGATGCGTCGCAAGAGGGAACCCGGTGTGATTCCGGGACTGCCCCGCAGCGGTGAGCGGGAACGACCGCCGTCATACGCACTGGATCCGACCGAGGATCCGGGAAGCGACGGCCAGTAGGTGCCGTGTCCTTCGTACGCTCCGTCGTACGTACGGGCACGACGTGCTCGCGAGTCCGAAGACCTGCCACCTGCCCGTACGCCACTGGTGCGTACGGCGATCTCGGTGGCCTCGTGGGAGGGCCGGCGCCGGAGGCGGTCACGCAGCCGATCTGCCGTTCCTTCGTATGAGCCGTCCGGGGTCCGCACCCGTGACTCACGACTCGCGAAGGAGAGTTCCGTGACCGACCGCTCCCCCGTCCCCCAGGTCCGTGCCACTGTGCACGGCTGGCCCCGCCAAGGCCCCTCGCGTGAACTGAAGAAGGCCGTCGAGGGCTACTGGGCGGGCCGGGTCACCGCCGAGGAGCTGCACAGGATCGCGGCAGGACTGCGCCGCGCGGCCTGGCGGTGGTTGGCCGACGCCGGTGTCGGTGAAGTACCCACCGGGGACTTCTCGTTGTACGACCACGTCCTGGACGCCGTGGTCATGACGGGGGCGATTCCCGCCCGGCACCGCCGCGCATTCGACGCCGATCCGCTCGACGGCTACTTCGCGATGGCCCGCGGCACAGACGCGGCGGCCCCGCTGGAGATGACCAAGTGGTTCGACACCAACTACCACTATCTGGTGCCCGAGTTGGGTCCCGACACGGTCTTCACGGCCGACCCGCGCGGACCGGTCGGGCAGCTGCGTGAGGCAGTCTCGCTCGGGCACGCCGCGCGGCCCGTGCTCGTGGGCCCGGTCACCTTCCTGCTGCTGGCGAAGCCTGCCCCGGGCGCCCCCGCCGGCTTCGCACCGCTCTCGCTGCTCGACCGGCTGCTCCCGGTGTACGCGGAGCTGCTCGCCGATCTCCGTGCGGCGGGCGCCACTTGGGTGCAGCTCGACGAGCCGGCACTGGTGCAGGACCAGCCCCGGGCCGTTCTGGACGAGGTGGCGCGCGCCTACCGCGCACTCACGGCGCTCACCGACCGTCCGAAGCTGCTCGTCGCCTCCTACTTCGACCGGCTCGGCGAGGCGCTGCCGGTGCTCGCACGGTCGGCGGTCGAGGGCCTGGCGCTGGACTTCACCGGTCCGGCGGCCGCCAACCTGGACGCGCTCGCCGCGGTGGGCGGGCTGCCCGGCAAGCGGCTCGTGGCCGGTGTGGTCGACGGCCGCAACGTATGGATCAACGATCTGGAACGGTCGCTGACCACACTCGGGACGCTGCTCGGGCTGGCCGAGCGGGTGGACGTGGCGCCGTCGTGCTCACTGCTGCATGTGCCGCTCGACCTCGCCGCCGAGCGGTCCCTCGATCCGCTGGTGACCCGCTGGCTGGCGTTCGCCCGGCAGAAGGCGGCCGAGGTGGTGACGCTGGCCCGCGGCCTCGGCGGGGAGGCGATGGCGCCCCGACTCGCCGCCAACCGTGCCGCGTTGGCGTCCCGCAGCGCCTCGGGCCTGACCCGCGACCCGGAGGTGCGTGCCCGCTGCGCCGCGATCACACCCGAACAGGCCCGGCGTCCCCAGCCGTTCGCCGAGCGGTCGATCGCCCAGCAGGCCCGGCTGGGGCTGCCCGCACTGCCCACGACGACCATCGGCTCATTCCCGCAGACCCGTGAACTGCGGCTCGCGCGAGCCGACTTGAGGGCCGGGCGGATCGATTCGGCGGCGTACGACGCCCGGATCCGCGAGGAGATCCGCGACTGCGTCGCCTTCCAGGAGAAGGCCGGGCTCGACGTCCTCGTGCACGGGGAGCCCGAACGCAGCGACATGGTGCAGTACTTCGCCGAGCAGCTCACCGGGTTCCTCGCCACGCGGCACGGCTGGGTGCAGTCGTACGGCACCCGTTATGTACGTCCGCCGATCCTGGCGGGCGACGTCTCGCGCCCCGCGCCGATGACGGTGCCGTGGACGTCGTACGCCCAGTCGCTGACCGAGCGCCCCGTCAAGGGCATGCTCACCGGTCCGGTCACGCTGCTCGCCTGGTCCTTCGTCCGCGACGACCAGCCGCGCGCCGAGACCGCCCGCCAGGTCGCGCTGGCGCTGCGCGACGAGGTGGCGGACCTGGAGGCGGCGGGCACGGCCGTCGTCCAGGTCGACGAGCCCGCGCTGCGCGAGACGCTGCCGCTGCGCGCGGCGGCCCGGCCCGGCTATCTGGCCTGGGCCACCGAGGCGTTCCGGCTGGCCACCTCCGGCGTCCGCGCGGACACGCAGATCCACACCCACATGTGCTACGCGGAGTTCGGCGACATCCTGGACGCCGTCGACGCCCTGGACGCGGATGTGATCAGCCTGGAGGCGGCCCGCTCCGGGATGCGGATCGCGGACGAACTCGCCGCGGCGGGCTACCCGCGGGCGGTCGGCCCCGGCGTCTACGACATCCACGCGCCCCGCGTCCCGGACGAGCGCGAGCTCACCGACCTGATCGACCGCGCCCTCATCGCCGTACCGGCGCATCGTCTGTGGATCAACCCGGACTGCGGCCTCAAGACCAGGAGTTGGGCGGAGGCCGGGCCGGCCCTGGAGCGCATGGCTGCCGCGGCGCGGCGGGTACGGGAGAACCTGCCGGCCAGGGACTGAGACGACTGACTCCGGTGCCCGGCTCCTCGCAGCCGGGCACCGGAGGCGCTAGACCCGTGTGCCGTACGTCCGCTTCCCCCTCCGGTGGGCGATCTCGCCGAGGAGCACGTCCATCGCGATGAACACGGCGAGCGGGATGCCGAGCAGCGGGACGAAGTAGCCGAGTACGGCGACGGCCGCCATCAGCGGGACCAGGATGTGGGCGGGGACCTGCTGCCAGGCGCCGCGTGGGATCGGGCGGCCGAACGCGGCGGCGCGGCCGCGCTGCCACCACATGCGGTAGCCCCAGACGATGAGCAGGACCAGCGACAGCGCGAGGGCCATCAGGGCGATCTGGTTGGCGAGGCCGAAGAGGACGCCGGTGTGGGCGTCGATGCCCCAGCGGGTCAGCTTGGCGAGCAACGGGTAGTCGGCGAAGCGGAGTTCGTCGGTGACCCGGCCGGTCGCCGGGTCCACGGCCACGGAGTCCTGCTTCTCCGGCCAGCTGCGCTGGATCTGCCGGACGACGTACGCGGAGGAGGCGTCGGCGGGTGCGACGATCTCGACCGGGTCGCCCAGGCCCTTGGCGCGGGCGGCCGCGAGGACCTTGTCGAGGCCCACGCCGTGCTCCGTGCCGCCGGCCGCGGCGCCGGACCCGTGGCCCGCGTGCTCGCCGCCTGCCACCGCCGACACCGAGGGCGTCGCCTGGTCGAGGGAGGTCCGCAGGTCGTCGATGTTCGCACCGGCGTACGTCGACCAGGTCAGCCCGGTCGCCGAGAGGAAGAAGAACCCGGCGGCCGCCCAGACGCCGACCGTGCCGTGCAGGCCCAGGGTGCGGCGGCGGCCGCTGGTGCCGCGCACCTTCCGCTGAGCGCGGCGGCGGCCGAACCACAGCACGAGGCCGCCGCCCGAGATCACCCACAGCCAGCTGGCCGCGAGCTCGCTGTAGAGGCGCCCGTTCTCGCCGAGCTGGAGGTTCGCGTGCAGCCCGTCGATCCAGGTACGCAGCGGAAGCGCACCGGTGGACCCGTACTGCTCCTGCGATCCGCGCACCTTGCCCGTGTACGGGTCGACGAAGACGGCGAGGGTGTGGTCCTCGTCGACGCCCGGGACGCCGGAGAGCAGCACCCTGGTCGTCGCGTCCGCCTCCGGCGAGGGGCGTACGGCCGAGAGCGTGCCCTCGGGGTGGGCCTTGCGGGCGGCTGCGACCTGCTCGCCGATCGGCAGCTTGGTGTCACCCACCGGAACGGTCAGCTCGTGAGCGTAGACGATCTTCTCGGCCTGGAACGAGGCGGCGTACAGGAATCCGGTCAGAGCGGCGACCAGCAGAAACGGGGCGACCAGCAGTCCGGCGTAGAAGTGCAGCCGCAGGACCAGCGGGCGGAGGGCGGATCCGGCGCCGCGGGCCGATGTCGGCGGCTGCGTCGGCGGGTCGGACCGTGGGGAGTCGTCCGTCGTGGTCGAGGGAGCGGTGGTCATCGGCGGGTTCTCCGGTGGCTGGGGACGGACTCGGGGCAGGGGCACGGGAGTTCACCCGTAGCGGTCCAGTAGTCGGATCCCCGCACCGCCGAGTTCCCGGCCCTGCATGTGACCTGGAGCACAGGCGGCTCCGTATGGGCGTGCCGAGCCGCCTCGCACTGCACGAGTCCGCTTGGCATCCTGGCCCGATGGCATCCGAACGTGACCCCCGCACCTTCCGCCCCCTGAGCGACCGGATCGAGGAACTCCTCGCGCACGAAGGCCCGCTGCCGATCGTCGCCGCCGGGGACCCGGTGCTGCGCCGCGCCGCCGCGCCCTTCGACGGCCAGCTGGAGCCGGGCCTCCTGACCCGATTCATCGCCGCGATGCGCGCGACGATGCACGCGGCGCCGGGCGTCGGCCTCGCCGCGCCGCAGGTGGGCGTGGGCCTGCGGCTCGCGGTCATCGAGGACCCGGCGCCGGTGTCCGAGGAGGTGCGCCTCGCGCGCGGCCGGGCGCCGCAGCCCTTCCGAGTGCTGGTCAACCCGGCGTACGAGGCGGTGGGCGCGGGCCGGGCCGCGTTCTTCGAGGGCTGCCTGAGCGTGCCGGGCTGGCAGGCGGTGGTGGCCCGCCACGCCGAGGTGCGGCTGAAGGCGCTGGACGAGCACGGCCGCACGGTCGACGAGGTGTTCACGGGCTGGCCCGCGCGCATCGTCCAGCACGAAACGGACCACCTGGACGGCATGCTCTACCTCGACCGCGCCGAGCTGCGCTCCCTGTCCGAGAACCGGGCGGTGGCGGAGCGCTGGATGCAGCCGACGCCCGAACTGGCCGCGCGGGAGCTGGGGTTCACCCTTCCCGAGTGACGGCGGAACGGCGCTGGTCAAAAATTCGAAGGCGCGCCGCAGCCCGTTCCCGCTACCGTGAAGACATGTCTACGCCCCGGCTCTCTTAGCTACAGGACCCGCTTCCACGCCACCCGTGTGTCCTGTTGCTGATTGATCCCCCGGAGCGTTTCTCATGATCACCGTCCGCGGTGCGGACCTGCGCGTCGGCGCGCGTCTGCTGCTGTCCGACATCTCCTTCCACGTCTCCCCCGGCGACCGCATCGGCCTGGTCGGCCGCAACGGCTCGGGCAAGACCACCCTCATGAACACCCTGGCGGGGCAGGCGCAGCCCGCCGCCGGGTCCATCTCCCGTACCGGGGCGGTGGGTTACCTGCCGCAGGACCCCCGCGCGGCCGACCCCGCGATGAGCGTCACCGACCGGATCCTGTCGGCGCGCGGCCTCGACCGGGCCGTACACGCGCTGCGGGCCGCCGAGACGGCGATGGCCGAGGCGTCCGGTCCGGCCGCGCAGGAGCGGGCGATGAACGCGTACGTCCGCGCAGAGGCCGAGTTCCAGGCGTACGGCGGGTACGCCGCCGAGGCCGAGGCGGCCCGGGTCGCCGCCGGGCTCGGGCTGCCGACGCGCGTGATGGACCAGCCGGTCGGCGCCCTGTCCGGCGGACAGCGGCGGCGCGTCGAGCTGGCCCGCATCCTGTTCGCGGGCCACGGCACGCTGCTCCTCGACGAGCCGACGAACCACCTGGACGCCGACTCGGTCGCCTGGCTGCGCACCTTCCTGACGAACCATCAGGGAGGTCTCGTGCTCATCAGCCACGACACGTCACTGCTGGCCGACACGGTCAACCGCGTCTTCCACCTCGACCCCGGGCGTGCCGCGCTCGACGTCCACAACACCGGCTGGCGCGCCTACCTCGCCCAGCGGGACGCCGCCGAGCGCCGCCGCGCACGGGAGCGGGCGAACGCCGAGCGCAAGGCGGCAACCCTGAACGCGCAGGCGGACAGGATGCGGGCGAGCGCGGCGACGTCCATGGCGGCGAAGAACATGGCGCGCCGCGCCGACCGTCTGCTGGCCGAGCTGGAACCGGTGCGGCAGGCGGACAAGGTGGCCAGGATCCGGCTGCCCGAGCCCGCCCCCAGCGGGCGAATGCCGCTCGGCGCCGTCGCCCTCACCAAGTCCTACGGCGACCACCAGGTGCTGCGTGGTGTGGATCTGGCCGTCGACCGGGGCAGCCGGCTGGTGGTCCTCGGCTTCAACGGCGCGGGCAAGACGACCCTGCTGCGCCTGCTGGCCGGGCACGAGAGCCCGGACGGCGGGCGGGTGGTCCACGGTCACGGGCTGCGCCTCGGCTACTTCGCGCAGGAGCACGACACGCTCGACCCGTCCGGCACGGTCCGCGGGCACCTCGCCGCGGCCGCGCCGCACCTCACCGACGGCGAGGTGCGGCGCGTGCTCGGCTCGTTCCTGTTCACCGGCGAGGACGCCGACAAACGCGTCGGGGTCCTGTCCGGCGGCGAGAAGACCCGGCTGGCACTCGCGGGCCTGGTCCACTCCGGGGCGAACGTGCTGCTCCTGGACGAGCCCACGAACAACCTCGACCCGGCCTCCCGCGCCGAGGTGCTGGCCGCGATGGGTACGTATCCGGGCGCGATCGTCATGGTCACGCACGACGAGGGCGCCATCGAGGCCCTGCGTCCGGACCGGGTGCTGCTGCTCCCGGACGCGGACGAGGATCTGTGGAGCGAGGAGTACCTGGAGCTGGTACAGCTCGCCTGACGCCGTACTCGCCTGGCGCCGTACTCGTCGTCCCGGCCCGACGCCGCCTACTTGTCCCGGTAGGCCTCCAGCAGCCGCAGCCACACCTCGCTGACCGTCGGGTACGACGGCACCGCGTGCCACAGGCGGCTGATGGGCACCTCCCCGGCGACGGCGACCGTGGCCGAGTGGATGAGTTCGCCGACGCCGGGGCCGACGAAGGTAACGCCCAGGAGTACCTCCCGCTGCAGGTCGACGATCATGCGGGCGCGGCCTCGGTATCCGTCGGCGTACAGGCCCGCACCGGCTACCGAGGAGAGGTCCACGTCGACGGCGCGGACGCGGTGGCCGGCCTGTTCGGCCTCGGCGAGGGAGAGACCGACGGCCGCCGCCTCCGGGTCGGTGAACACGACCTGGGGGACGGCCGCGTGGTCGGCGGTGGCGGCGTGCGCGCCCCACGGGTCCGTCTCCAGCAGAGGGACGCCCTCGGCGCGGGCCGCGATGGCGGCGCCCGCGATGCGGGCCTGGTACTTGCCCTGGTGGGTGAGGAGCGCACGGTGGTTGGCGTCGCCGACGGCGTACAGCCACTCGCTGCCGACCACGCGCAGGCTGTCGTCGACCTCGAGCCACGAGCCGGGTTCCAGGCCGACCGTGTCGAGGCCGAGGTCGTCGGTGCGGGGCGCTCGACCGGTGGCGAAGAGGATCTCGTCGCCCTCGATGCGGTCGCCCTTGTCGGTGAGCACCACCACGGTGGCGCCTTCCCGGGTTACCGCGGACACGGAGGTGCCGGTCCGCACATCGGCGCCCGCCTCTGTCAGGGCCTCGACGATCAGTTCCCCGGCGAACGGCTCCATGCGGGGCAGTACGCCCTTGCCGCGGACGAGGAGGGTGACCTGCGAGCCGAGGGCCTGCCAGGCCGTGGCCATCTCGACGGCGACCACACCGCCGCCGACCACGATCAGCCGGCCGGGCACGGCGGGCGCGCTGGTGGCCTCGCGGCTGGTCCAGGGCTTGACCTGGGCGAGGCCGGGCAGGTCGGGCAGCAGGGCGCGGCTGCCGGTGGAGACGACGACGGCGTGCCGCGCGGTGAGCACGTGCTGCTCGCCGTCGGGTCCGTCGACCGTCACCGTGCGCGCTCCGGCCAGTCGGCCGTGGCCGCGATAGAGGTCGGCGCCGATGCCGTTCAGCCAGTCGACCTGGCCGTCGTCCTTCCAGTGGGAGGTGTAGTAGTCGCGGTGCCCGAGGACCGCGGGGGCGTCGAGGGGGCCCTGCACGGACTGGCTGAGGCCCGGCACACGCCGGGCGTCGGCGCGGGCGATGGCCGGGCGCAGGAGGGCCTTGCTGGGCATGCACGCCCAGTACGAGCACTCGCCGCCGACCAGCTCGCTCTCCACGACCGCGGTGGAGAGACCGGCCGCGCGGGTGCGGTCGGCCAGGTTCTCCCCCACGGGTCCGGCACCGAGCACCACGACGTCGTAGGCGATGGATTCCGTTTCCGTCATGGGGCCAGTCTGGTGGGTGGTGTGCGCGCTGACCACACGGGTACGCGCGCGGAATACGCCGCGGCGGTGCGGCGTTCTCATCAGCGGCTTGGCCCCCGGGCCCCTACACCAGGAAGAGGGATGCACGCCATGAGCAGCACCGTGGAGCTCACCAAGGAGAACTTCGACCAGACGGTCACGGACAACGAGTTCGTACTGATCGACTTCTGGGCGTCCTGGTGCGGGCCGTGCCGTCAGTTCGCCCCGGTCTACGAGAAGGCCGCGGAGGCCAACCCCGACCTGGTCTTCGCCAAGGTCGACACGGAGGCGCAGCCGGAGCTCGCTCAGGCCTTCGAGATCCGCTCGATCCCGACGCTGATGATCGTCCGCGACCAGGTGGCGATCTTCTCCCAGCCCGGAGCGCTGCCCGCCGCCGCCCTGGAGGACGTCATCGGGCAGGCCCGGAAGCTGGACATGGACGAGGTCCGCAAGTCCGTCGCCGCCCAGCAGGCGCAGCAGGGCGAGCAGAGCGCGTAGTCCCCGTCCCGGGGATCAGAAGGGGTACGTCGCCACATCCCCGCGCACCGTCGTCCAGCGGACGTCGGTGAAGGCCTCCAGGTTGGCCTCGCCGCCGAAGCGGGCGCCGGTGCCGGAGGCGGCGATGCCGCCGAAGGGTGCGACGGCCTCGTCGTTGACGGTCTGGTCGTTGATGTGGGCAATGCCGGTCGGGATGCGATCGGCGAGGTCCAGGCCGCGCGCGGTGTCCCGGGTGACGATGCCCAGCGACAGGCCGTAGGGCCCCTGCGAGGCGAGGGCCGCGGCCTGCTCGGCGGTGGTGAAGGAGCGCACCGGCGCGACCGGGCCGAAGACCTCCTCGCTGTACGCGGGGGTCGCGTCGTCGACTCCGGCGAGCACCGTCGGCCGGTAGAACAGCCGCTCGTGGGTGCCGCCCGCCGCGAGCTTCGCGCCGCCGGCCGTGCTGGACTCCACCAGGCCCTGGATCTTGGCGAGTTGGGCGGCGTCGATGATCGGGCCGAGGTGCACCTGCTCGCGGTAGGGGTCGCCGACGGCGAGCGCGTCGGCCTTCGCGGCGAGCCGTTCCACGTACTCCTCGTACAGGGAGGCGTGCACGAGGTGGCGTCCGGTGGTCATGCAGATCTGGCCCTGGTGGAAGAACGAGCCCCACGCGGCCGTGGAGATCACCGCGTCGATGTCGGCATCCTCCAGCACGATCAGCGCCGAGTTGCCGCCCAACTCCAGGTGCACACGCTTGAGATGGCGGCCCGCCGCCTCACCGACCGCGCGCCCGGCCGCGGTTGAGCCGGTGAAGGAGATGACCGGCACCTGCGAGTCGGCGACCAGCGCCTGGCCCGCCTCCGCACCACCCGGCAGCACATGCAGCAGCCCCTCCGGGAGCCCGGCCTCCGCGAAGACGGCCGCGAGGGCGAGGCCGCCGCAGACTGCGGTGCGCGGGTCCGGCTTCAGTACGACACCGTTGCCGAGGGCGAGCGCGGGGGCCACCGAGCGGATCGAGAGGATCAGCGGCGCGTTGAAGGGCGCGATCACGCCGACGACGCCGACCGGGACGCGTCGCGTGTACGACAGGCGGGGCGCTTCCGACGGCAGGATCTGGCCGGTCGGGCGCGAGACGAGCGCGGCCGCCTCGTAGCACTCCTGGGCGGCGACGTGCAGTTCGAAGTCGGCCTTGCCCGGGATGGAGCCGGACTCGCGCACGATCCAGTCGCGCAGTTCGTCGGCGTGCGCGGCGAACAGGTCGCCGGCCTTGCGCAGCACGGCGGCGCGGACGAAGTGCGGGGCCCTGGCCCAGTCGGCCTGGGCGGCGCGGGCGGCCCCCGCGGCCGTGGCGACGTCCTCGGCGGCGGCGAGCATGACGGTGCCGAGGGTGTCACCGGTGGCGGGCTCGGTGACGGCGTACTCACCCCCGGACAAGGTGTCGGACTGCCAGGTCTTGGGGTCGAGCAGCGGCATGACGCTCTCCGATCGATCACTGTCACCGGCGGAACTCACAGCGCCAGCGGGAGTCCCGTGTAGTTCGCGGCCAGTTCGGCGGCCGCGGGCCGGGATGCCGTGATCCGGCGCAGCCGTGCGAGCTGCATCCGGTGTTCGAAGGCATCCCCATCTGGTTGAGCGTGCAACATCCTAGTCATGTCGTACGAGAACCGCGTCGCCTGCCAGACCCGGCCCAGGCACATCTCCGAGTAGCGGTCGAGGAGCCCGGTCGAGCCGGTGCGGTGCAGCTCGGCGAAGCCGCGGGCCAGCACACGGACGTCGGACACGGCGAGGTTGAGGCCCTTGGCGCCGGTCGGCGGCACGATGTGGGCGGCGTCCCCGGCCAGGAAGAGCCGTCCGTGGCGCATCGGCTCGTGGACGCAACTCCGCATCGAGGTCACGGACTTGGAGGTGATCGGGCCGCGCTCCAGCCGCCAGTCGCCGTCGATCGCGAAGCGGGCGGCGAGTTCGTCCCAGATGCGCTCGTCGGGCCAGTCGCGCAGGTCCGTGCCGATCGGGACCTGGAGGTAGAGGCGGGAGACGGCCGGTGAGCGCATGCTGTGCAGCGCGAAACCGTTCTCCCCCCGCGCGTAGATCAACTCCTCGCAGGAGGGCGGCACTTCGGCGAGGACGCCGAGCCAGGAGTAGGGGTAGTCGTGCGCGTACGTACGGCTCGTGCCGGCCGGAAACGCGTTGTGCGCGATGCCGTGGGAGCCGTCGCAGCCGACGACGTAGTCGCAGCTCAGGGTCTGCTCGCGGCCCTCGTGCACGAAGCGCACCAGAGGTGCGTCGCGCTCCGGTTTCTCGACGGCGATCGCCTCCGCCTGGAACAACAGCGGCGGCCCGTCGGCGAGTTGGAGCGCGACGAGGTCCTTCACGATCTCCGTCTGGGCGTAGATGGTGACGGTTCGGCCGCCGGTGAGCACGGGGAAGTCGATGTGGTGGCGTTCGCGGTCGAAGCGCAGCTCGATGCCGTGGTGGGTCAGGCCTTCGAGGTCGAGGCGGTCGGCGGCACCGCACTCGCGCAGCGCGTCGACCGTGCCCTGCTCCAGCATTCCGGCGCGCTGGCGCTGCTCGACGTACGCGCGCGTCCTGCTCTCCAGCACGACGCAGTCGATGCCCGTCCGGTGCAGCAGTCTGGCCAGCAGGAGTCCGGCGGGGCCTCCGCCGATGATGCCCACCGTGGTCCGCATGACGCGCCTCCCCAAGGGATACGACAGCAGGATCTCAGCTTGAGTCGCGGTGCACGACTGTTGCGCCCAGTACCTCGTGCGTCTCGGGCGCGGCGCCCGGTTCCCGTACGGCGCGGTCGACCAGTTCCGCCAGGTCGCGCCCGGACGGCAGGTCGATGTGGACGGTGCTCAGACGGGGCCGCAGCAGCCGCCCGAGCATCAGGTCGTCGGCGCCGACGACGGCCGTCTCCTCCGGGATGCCGATGCCCTCGTCCTGGAGGGCCCGCATCAGGAGCATGGCGTACTCGTCGTTGTACGCGAACACCGCGTCCAGGCCGAGGGTGCGCCAGCGCCCGGCGAGATCGGCCGCGGCCTCCTCGTCGTACGCCAGCGGCAGCTCGGTGGCGGTCGCGTCCGTGCCGTACAGAGCGCGGCGCACGCCTTCGAGGCGGGGCTTGGAGAAGATCTCCAGACCGGATTCCTCGGGCACCACGACGCCGATACGGCGGCGGCCACGGGCCACCAGGTGGGCGCCGGCGCTGTGCCCGACCTTGTCGTGGTCCATGAGCAGCGCGTGTGCGCCCTCGACGCGCTCGGGGCCCAGCGTGACGACGGCGCGGGCACCGGAGCGCTTCAGGACGGCCACGCCCTGCGGGCCGAGACCGCTGCCGGGCACCAGCACGGCGACCGGCCGCAGCTCCGCCCAGGCCCGGGCGGCCTCGTCGCGGCGCAGACCGACGCTGCCGTGCTGCACGACGGTGTAGTCGAGGCGGCTGAGCGCCCACTGGAGTTCGTTGAGGAACTGGCTGTAGAGCGGGCCCACCGGCACGGGCGACGCGGGCATCAGGACCATGCGGCTGTGCCCGGCGCGCAGGCTGCGCGCGGCGGCGTGCGGAACGTAGCCCAGCTCCTTGGCGGCCTCGTGGACGCGGCGGCGCGTGGGGTCGCTGATGCGGACGGCGCTGGTGTTGTTGAGGACGTAGGAGACGGTCGCGCGCGAGACACCCGCCAGGCGCGCCACGTCGGCACTCGTCGGCACGGAGCGCTGTGCGGGCGACGGCTGGGCGGGCGGTTGCGGTATCTGCTGCACCATGACGTAGGCATCCTTGCAGAAGCCGTGGAGGGGCTCGGGGCCGGGTGAACGTCTGGTGCGCGAACGTGACTCGAAGCGGGGTGGACGTGTGCTGTGGAGGGCCGGGGCCGGTCGGCTTTCCGCACCCGGCCCCACGCGTCAGCGCACTGGTCCCGCGGCGTCAGTGCGCCCGCTCGGCGGCCTCAGCGCGCCCGCTCGGAGGTCTCAGCGCACCGGTTCGGTGCGGGTCACGCGCGCGACCAGGTCCAGCCAGCCGGCCTCCAGCCGCTCCAGGGGCATGCCGCACTGCTCGGTCAGGTGGTGGACCAGGACGGGGTCCAGGTAGCCCAACAGCGTGTGGGCGAGGAGTTCGCTGTCGGCGTCCGGGACGGCCTGCCGCAGCAGCAGCGTGACGTGCCCGGCGAGAACGCGGCGGGGCGCGTTCGAGAAGCGGCGGGACGGGTCCGGTTCGGCGGCCAGTTGCAGTTCCAGCGTGTCGACCGAGCGGCGCAGCACGGCGCAGCCGAACGCGGCCAGCCGCTCGACGGGCGGCGCCCCGGGCCCAAGGGGCGGGGGCCCGCTGAGGAAGGAGCCCTGGAGCTGCTTCTCGGAGTGGTCGAGCAGCGCCATCAGCAGGCCGGTGCGGTCGCCGAAGCGGCGGAAGACGGTCCCCTTGCCCACCTGGGCCGCGGCGGCGACGGCCTCCATCGTCACCCCGGCCGCCCCGTGCTCCTCGACCAGCCGGGCGGCGGCCTCCAGCAGCCGAGCGCGGTTGCGCGCGGCGTCGGCACGCAGGCAGGGCTCGTCCTCGGCGGACGTCAGCTCCAGCAGAACGGGCTCGTCGGTCGGTACCGGGGGCTTCGGGAAGGGGGGCAGGGCGGCGGACATGAACACAGCGTAACGCGTCGGGAAGAAAACTGGACCGTGGTCCGTTTGGCTGATACAAAGTGAAGCGGACCTCGGTCCGGTTTATTGCGGCCACGTTTCAGCACTCTGGAGTTCCCATGTCTGTTCGCATCCTCGCGCTCGTCGGCAGCCTGCGTGCCGGTTCGCACAACCGTCAGCTCGCCGAGGCGGCCGTCAAGCTCGCCCCCGAAGGCGCGGAGGTCGAGCTGTTCGAGGGCCTGGCCGAGGTTCCCTTCTACAACGAGGACATCGACGTCGAGGGCGCCGTACCGGCCGCCGCCGCGCGGCTGCGCGAGGCCGCCGGTCAGGTCGACGCGTTCCTGCTCTTCTCGCCCGAGTACAACGGCACCATCCCCGCCGTCCTCAAGAACGCCATCGACTGGCTGTCCCGCCCGTACGGCGCCGGCGCCTTCACCGGCAAGCCGGTCGCCGTCGTCGGCACCGCGTACGGCCAGTTCGGCGGCGTCTGGGCGCAGGACGAGGCCCGCAAGGCCGTGGGCATCGCCGGCGGCACCGTCCTGGAGGACGTCAAGCTCTCCGTTCCGGGCTCCGTGGTCCGCTTCGCGGAGACCCACCCGATCGACGACGCCGAGGTCGCCGGCCAGCTCACCGAGGTGATCACCCGTCTCCACGGGCACGCCGAGACGGCCACGGCCGCGGCCTGACACCGACGCGTCGACATCTCGACTCGACACATCGGCACGTCGGCACCTCGGTGACGAACGCCCAGGCCCCGGCCTTTCGGTGACTGCCGCAGCTCAGCCGAGCTCGCTCAGCCGCCGGACGGCCGGGGCCGCAGTGCGTTCGATCCACGCGGCCGGCTCCTCCACGCGCGGTCCTACGATCACGGTGTCGACGCCGAGCTTCGCGTACTCGGCCATCTCCCGCGCGAACGCGTCGATGCCGTCCTCCGCCGGTGCGCCGCCCGCCGGGACGATCGTCGTGCGGATGTCGGCGAAATCGCGCCCCACGGCGTCGCAGTGCCCCCGCAGCACGTCCAGCTTGTGCGCAGTCTCCGCCGGGGACGAGGTGATCAGGTTGCACGCGTCCGCGTACTGCGCGACAAGCCGCAGCGTCTTCTTCTCCCCGGTGCCGCCGATCATGATCTCCGGGTGCGGCGCGCTCACGGGCGCCGGGACGCAGAGGGTTTCGGCGAGCCGGTAGTGCTTGCCCTCGAAGGGGCCGTTGGCGTCCGGGTCCCACATCTGCAGGCAGATCCGCAGCGTCTCCTCCAGCCGCTCGAAGCGCTCGGCGAGCGCCGGGAACGGCACGCCGAGGCCTTCGTGCTCACGGTCGTACCAGGCCGCGCCGATCCCGAGCGTGGCCCGGCCGCCGGACACCACGTCGAGCGTGGTGGCGATCTTGGCCAGCAATCCGGGGTGGCGATAGGTCACCCCGGTCACCAGCGCGCCGAGGCGGACCGTGGAGGTGTGGGCGGCGAGGTAGCCGAGGGTCGTGTACGCCTCCAGCATGGCGTCCTCGGCCCCGCCGTTGAACTCCATCTGGAAGTAGTGGTCCATGACCGAGAGCCAGCTCACGCCGGCCGCTTCGGCGGCTGCGCCGGTCGCGGCCAGTTCGGGGCCGAGCCCGGCCGCGCCCCGGGGGTGGTTGAACCGAGTGATGTGGACGCCCAGCCGCATGTCCGTCTCCCGTCGAGTCCCGTGGGGTCCCGTCACGTCCGGTCCCGCGCCGTCGTGTCCCGTCGTGCCGAGCCCGCCGCCGGCTGGTCACCGGCACCGGTGACGCTAGTTCTTCGAGCGCTCTCGAAGTCAAGCCCTGCCGTCGCCGCACGATCCGGCGCGGCGCCTTCGCCAGGAACACCTCCGCCAGGTCGCGCAGGGTCCAGTCACCGCGGTACTCGACCGCCTCAACTATCAACTCCCTTCTCCTGCACGTCTGTTGACTCACCCACCGAGGCCGACTTGCGTGTTACCCCCAATAACCGTCCGCCCGATTTGGCGGCCCCACGCCCTGCGAAGCCGAACCCGGCCCGGCTAACGTCCCGGCATGACGCGACGCAGACGCATCGGAACGCGGCGGATCAGGGCCTTGCAGCAGGTGCGGGACAGAGCCGTGCGACGACGCGAGGAGCGGCGGTCGCGCGGCTGGGGCCGACAGCTCGGGCGGCGGGCCGAGCGGGTCCGCCCGTGGCTCCAGTTCCTCGCCGACCTCGCGACGCTTCTGGCGAAGACGGTGAGATGACCGCCCCGGCGGTCGCGGCACGCCGCGGGACTCATGATGCCGGTTGACTCAGCCCAACAGCGCGTACGTGCAGGGTGGTTGCCCGGTCCGGCACCGCGACTCGGGTGCCGGACCGGGCCTTGCGTCAGTTACAGGTACGGGCGGGTGATCAGCTCGATCGCATGACCGGCGGGGTCCTTGAAGTACACGCCTCGACCGCCGTGCTCGTCGTTGATCTCGCCGGGGCGTCGCATCTGGGGATCGGCCCAGTGCTCGATGCCGCGATCGGACAGCCGCTCATACGCCCGGTCGAACAGCTCGTCGTCGATCAGGAAGGCGTAGTGCTGCATCTGGATCTCCACCGGCGGCTCAGCGAACTGGAGCAGCACGCCGTCGTGGAGCTGAAGGTTGGTGAACACGCCCCAGGACGGTGCTTCCTGGATCTCCAACAACTCCCGGAAGAACCGGGCCGATTCGTTGCGATCCCTGGCGGCGATGATGGTGTGATTGAACGTTGCTGGCATTCAGCTGACCTCGTTGTTGTTCGGCACGGAAAACGGACTCGCGGTGCGCGAGCGTGCGGAGGTCCGCGTGCCGAACAAAGGGGGTGCCTACTGCGCACCCGTCGTGCGATCAGCCGTCCACCGGATGGCCAATCGGTGCGTGGCGTAGTGCCGGTCCGGTGTTCACGTCGGTGAGCTTACAAGCGACGGGCAGAGCCGATCAAGGATTCCGCAGCGACAGAACATCGCCCAGGGCGGCGGCCGTCCGTAGAACTTCGTCCAGCGCGGCGTCCGTGCGTCCGCAGTGGACGGCAAAACGAAAGGCAAGGAGTTCCACACTCCTTGCCACTCTTAACTTATAGCGCAACGGGGGGCTTGCGGCAAGGCCCCCGTCGTACCGCAGAATCTCCGGCCTAGGCCGGAATCTGCGGAACGGGGAGTCACGAAGTGCGTGTGCTGTTGTCGACGTATGGGTCGCGCGGGGACGTCGAACCGATGGTGGGACTCGCCGTGCAGTTGCGGGCACTCGGCGCGGAGGTGCGGATGTGCGCGCCGCCGGACGAGGACTCCGCGCGGCGGCTGGCCGGTGTCGGTGTGCCGTGGGTGCCCGTCAGCCGGTCGGCGCGGGCGTGGACGAAGGAGGCGCCACCGGCGTCGGGTATGCCGCAGCGCGCGGCCGAGGTGATCGCCGGGCAGTTCGAGGCGATCCCCGCCGCGGCCGACGGGTGCGACGTGCTGGTGGCGACGGGGATGCTGCCGGCCGCCGCCGGTGCGCTGTCGGTGGCCGAGAAGCTGGGCATCCCGTCCGTGTCCGTCACCTTCCAGCAGCTCACCCTGCCGACGCCGCACCGTCGGCCGCTGGCGTACCCGGGGCGGCCGTTCCCGCCGGAGGTGACCGACAACCGGCTGTTGTGGGACCTGGACGCCCAGAGCATCGACGCGTTGTTCGGTGAGGCGCTGAACACGAACCGAGCGTCGGCCGGTCTCCCGCCGGTGGAGCACGTCCGTGACTACGTCGTCGGCGACCGGCCGTGGCTGGCCACGGACCCGGTGCTGGACCCGTGGCGGGAGACGCCGGGACTGGACGTCGTACAGACCGGAGCGTGGATCACGCCCGACGAACGGCCGCTGCCCGCCGAGCTGTTGGCGTTCCTGGACGCCGGGGCGCCGCCGGTGTACGTCGGGTTCGGCAGCATGCCGATGCACTCCGCACCCGACGTCGCCCGGGTCGCCGTCGAGGCCGTACGCGCGCAGGGGCGCCGTATCGTCGTCGGCAGCGGGTGGGCCGATCTGGCGCTGGTCGACGGGCAGGACGACTGCTGCACGGTCGGCGAGGTCAACCAGCAGGCGCTGTTCCGGCGCGTGGCGGCCGTTGTGCACCACGGCGGCGCGGGTACGACGACGACCGCCACCCGCGCCGGCTCGCCTCAGGTGGTGGTCCCCCAGCTGGCGGACCAGCCGTACTGGGCAGGGCGGGTGGCCGACCTGGGCATCGGCGCGGCGCACGACGGCGCCGTCCCGACCTTCGCGTCCCTGTCCGCCGCGCTCGACATCGCCCTCGCCCGGGAGACCGTCGCGAGAGCGACCGCCGTGGCCGCCACCATCCGTACGGACGGGACGGCGGTGGCCGCGAAGTGGCTGCTGGACACGGCCGGCCGAGAAAGGCCGCCCGTGTCGGCGTGAACCCACGCGGGATCACCGAGCCAGGAAACACCAGCCAGGAACCAGAACCCGAGTGTCAATCGGAGCCAATGCATTGAACCCACTGACCACCAGCGCCTTCGACCTTCCCGGCCGTCTCGCCCCCAAGGCCGACCCGACGCTGATCGCCGGCGACGAGGAGCACTTCGCGGCCATCGCGGAGTGCCTCGAACAGTCGATCGCCGAGCTGTCCGACCGCCTGGCCGCCGAGCGCCGAGCGCCCGGCGGCCAGGGTCGGCAGGCGATGGAACGGGACGCGGAGGTTCACCGGCTGACCGCCCGGCTGCGCACGCTGCGCCGATTCGGTCTGGACCTGTGCCTCGGGCACATGGTCGGCACGGACAGCCCCGAGCCCGTCTACGTAGGACGACTCGGCCTCACCGACAGCACGGGGCGTCGGCTGCTGCTCGACTGGCGCTCCCCCGCGGCCGAGCCGTTCTTCGGAGCGACCCACGCCAACCCGATGGGGCTGGCGAGCCGCCGCAGGTACCGCTGGACCGACGGCCGGATCAGCGACTACTGGGACGAGGTGTTCACCGCTGACGGTTTCGCCGGGCACGCCGCGCTCGACGACCAGTCCGCGTTCATCGCCAGCCTGGGCAGCGACCGGTCGCCCCGGATGCGGGACGTGCTCGGCACCATCCAGGCCGACCAGGACGCCATCATCCGCGCGGGATCCCGCGGCGCTCTCGTCGTCGACGGCGGTCCGGGTACGGGCAAGACCGTCGTCGCGCTGCACCGCTCCGCCTACCTCCTCTACGCCGACCCCCGCCTCGGTCACCGTCGGGGCGGCGTGCTGTTCGTCGGTCCGCACCGGCCCTATCTGACGTACGTCTCCGATGTCCTCCCCAGCCTCGGAGAGGAGGGCGTGCAGACCTGCATCCTGCGGGACCTCGTCGCCGAGGGGGCCGCGGCGGCGAGCGAGGCCGACGCGAACGTGGCCCGCCTGAAGTCGTCCGCGAACATGGTGAAGGCGATCGAGACGGCCGTCAGGTTCTACGAGGAGCCGCCCGCCAAGGGGATGACGGTCACAACCCACTGGTCCGACATCTGGCTGAGCGCCGACGACTGGGCGCTGGCGTTCGAAGCGGCGGAGCCCGGTACACCGCACAACGAGGCGCGCGAACAGGTCTGGGAGGAACTGCTCACGATCCTGGAGGACAAGCACGACGGGGAGGTCTCGGCCGACCTGCTGCGCACGTCACTGATGCGGGACAGGGAGTTGGTCACGGCCTTCAACAGCGCCTGGCCGCTGCTCGATGCGGCCGACCTCGTCGGAGACCTGTGGTCGGTGCCCGCCTACCTGCGGATGTGCGCTCCCTGGCTCAGCCGCGAGGAGGTACGGCAGTTGCAGCGCGAGGACGTCCGGGCGTGGACGGTGTCCGATCTGCCGCTCCTGGACGCGGCACGGCTGCGGCTCGGCGACCCGGAGACGTCACGGCGCAGGCGCAGGCAGGAGGCCGCCCTCGCCGCCCAACGCGAAGGCATGGCGCAGGTGGTCGACAACCTGATCGCGGCCGACGACGACGGTGAAGGCCTCATGACGCAGCTGCGCCGTGCGGACTTCCAGCGAAACCTGGTCGACGAGTCCGAGCTGCCCGGCGCCGAACCGGACCTGCTCGCCGGCCCGTTCGCGCACATCGTCGTGGACGAGGCTCAGGAACTCACCGACGCCGAGTGGCAGATGCTGCTGCTCAGGTGCCCGTCCCGGAGCTTCACCATCGTCGGGGACCGCGCCCAGGCCAGGCACGGGTTCACGGAGTCGTGGCAGGAACGGCTCGAACGGATCGGGCTCGACCGGATCAACATGGCCTCCCTGAGCATCAACTACCGGACGCCGGAAGAAATCATGACGGAAGCCGAGCCGGTCATCCGGACCGTGCTCCCGGACGCCAACGTGCCGACCTCCATCCGCAGCAACGGTCTCCCCGTCGTCCATGGATCCACTGCCGAGCTGAGCTCCGTCCTCGACACCTGGCTCGCCGAACACGCCGAGGGAATCGCCTGCGTCATCGGTGATCCCACGTTCCGAGCGACCTCACGCGTCCGGTCGCTGACTCCCGAGCTGTCGAAGGGGCTCGAGTTCGACCTGGTCGTCCTCATCGACCCGGAGAAGTTCGGCCAGGGCATCGAGGGAGGCGTCGACCGCTATGTCGCGATGACCCGGGCAACCCGCCAACTCATCATCCTGACGAGCCCCTGACGCCGGGGTGGCGAGTTCCCCTCGGCATCGAGGAGGTACGTCTGAGGTCGATTCCCAGGACCAGGGCGTCGTTCGCGGCGGTCAGCCGGGCGCCACGCAGGAAGGTGCCGTCGCCGCCCAAGGTGACCCCGAGGTCGGGGTCACCCGCTGCCGCGACCTCCTCATGGGCGCTGTGCCGACCGCCGTCGTGCCACACGTCGATGTCCGTGCACCGCATGGCGTGTTCCTCGCACCACACGTGCACCGGGCCGGCCGCGTCCACGGCCTCCGGGCGCCCGCCGTGCACGACCAGACCCAACCGGTTCACTGTCACATCCGCTTCCGGACGAACTCGGTCACCAGGTGGTGGCCACCGTACGCAGCACGCCCCAGGTGTCGCCCCTGCGGGCGTAGTCGGTGGCCAGTTGCAGCCGCCAGTCCCACCGGGTGCCGTACACGGTCGCATCCGTGACGGTCCGGACGACCAGGCGGGCCGTGTGGCCGTCGACGTCGATGGTCGTGCTCTTCTCCTCGATGGTGTGGTAGACGAACCGGCCTTGTCTCATCTCTGCCAGCCATTCAGCCTTCGGCTGCACGTATCCGGCCATATGGGTGAGGGTGAAGCTGTCGTCGAGCAGGCCGTCGAGGACCGAGGTGTCGCCCTCTCGCATGGCCTCCAGATAGGCACGGTGAGCGTCGAGGATCTCCTCGCGGGCGGACTGGTCGGCTGTTGGCTGCACGATGGCTCCAGAGGTGGGTTCCGCTTGGTTCATGAGCTTGTCACCGGCCGAACAGGCGCATGCCGGCCTCGTCATGGTGGTCACCGGCGGCCGCGGGCAGGTTGTCGAGCTTCTCGATCTGCTCGGCGGTCAGGACGATGCCGTCGGCGGTGTTCTCCTCGACCCGCTCGACGCGCTCGGTACCGGGGATGGGGGCGACTTCGTCGCCTGCGCGAGCAGCCAGGCCAGGGCGACCTGCGCGGGCGTCCCGCCGGCTTCGTCGGCGACGGCCCTCACCCCGTCGGCCAGGCGCAGGTTGCGCTGGAAGTTCTCGCCGGTGAAACGGGGGCTGTTCTTGCGCCAGTCGGTGTCGTCGAAGTCGTCGGTCGAGTGTGCTTCGGCTTGCCGGCCTGTGTGTCAGCCTGCTGCCCATCCGCAGCGTCCGGCAGACCGCGCTGTACCGGGGAGCGGCGTTCCAGGGTGTGACAGGGCCCCTCTGGCGACCTTCACCCTGGTCACACGGCTGCCAGACTGGATCGCATGGTACGTGAGCAGCGCAGCGGCAAGAACGGTGGCAGTGAGCTGGGGAACTTTCTGCGGGCCCGCCGAGCCCGCGTCACCCCGGCCGACGTGGGCCTCCCGCATGGGGCGGGCCTGCGCCGCACTCCGGGTCTGCGCCGGGAGGAGCTGGCCACCCTGGCCGGGGTGAGCATCGACTACTACACGCGGCTCGAGCGCGGCCGGGAGACCAACCCCAGCCCGTCGGTCGTCGCCGCTCTCGCCTCCGCCCTGCTGCTGGAGAAGGCCGAGCTCCTGCATCTGCGTGAGCTCGCCGCTTGTGCCGCACGAGGCAGAGGGGCGGATCAACCGGCAGCAGCGCTCGGGCAGACCGTGGACGCCGGCCTGCAACTGCTGCTGGACGGCATGCGCCCGTATCCCGCCCACATCGTCAGCCGCACCATGGACCTGCTGGCGACCAACCCCGGCGGGCTGCGGCTGTTGGCCGGCCTGGAGGACTGGCCGGAGGGGCGGCGAAACATCGTGCGCTACGTCTTCCTCCATCCCATCGCCCGCGTCCTCTTCGAGGACTGGGAGAACCAGATCCGCGGCTGCGTCGCCCGCCTGCGCACCCTCGCCGGCGTCGAACCGGACGCCCCCGACCTCACCGGTCTCGTCGACGAACTCCTCGCCAAGAGCCCGGACTTCGTTCGCCTGTGGGAGCGTTACGACGTCAAGGGCCACAGCCACGGCACCAAGACGTTCCACCACCCCGAGGCCGGTACCTTCGCTTTCGGCTACCACTCGCTCCAGCCGGAGGGATGCTTCGGCCAGCGGCTCGTCGCGTACCACGCCGCCCCGGGTACATCGGAGTACGACGTGATGCTCAAGCTGGACCGGGAGCCGGTGCCGACGGAGACCGCCATGCGGGTGCCCCAGCATCACTGACCTCGTTCCTGCGCCCGTTACGGCTTGACGAGGACCTTCAGCGCCTCGCGGTCGGCCATGGCCCGGTAGCCGTCGGGGATCTCATCGAGGCCGACGGTGCGATCGAAGACGCGGCCCGGTTCGATCCGGCCCTCCAGGATGTCCGGCAGCAGCTCCTCGATGTAGGCGCGCGCCGGGGCGACACCGCCGGTGAGAGTGATGTTGTTCATGAACTCCGGGAAGCCCAGGGGGACTTCGCCGTACTGCGGGGCGCCGACCCGGCTGATGGTGCCGCCCGGGCGGACCGTGCCGATCGACATGTGCAGGGCGGGCAGGGTTCCGACGCATTCGAGGACGGTGTGCGTGCCGTGGCCGCCGGTCAGTTCGCGCACGCGCTCGATGCCTTCGTCGCCGCGTTCGGCCACGACGTCGGTGGCGCCGAAGTCCCGGCCCAGGTCGGTGCGGTCCTTGTGCCGGCCCATGAGGATGATCCGCTCGGCGCCGAGTCGCTTGGCCGCGAGGACGGCGGACAGGCCGACCGCGCCGTCACCGACGACCGTGACGGTCGTCCGGGGCCCGACCCCGGCGGTGACCGCGCAGTGATGGCCGGTGCAGAACACGTCGGACAGAGTCAGCAGGGACGGCAGCAGAGCGGAGTCCTCGCCTGTCGGCAGCTTGACCAGCGTGCCCTGGGCCTGCGGGACGCGCACCGCCTCGCCCTGGCCGCCGTCGACGCCGTCGCGCGCCCACTGCCCGCCGTGCAGACAGGAGGTGTGCAGGCCCTCGCGGCAGAACTCACAGGTGTTGTCGGACCAGACGAATGGCGCGACCACCACATCGCCCGCCTTCAGTGCGGAGACGTCCGAGCCGGTCTCCTCGACGACGCCGAGGAACTCGTGGCCCATGCGCTCTCCGTGCTCGGTCGCGGGCATCGACCCGTAGGGCCACAGGTCGCTGCCGCAGACGCAGGACCGCAGTACGCGCACCATCGCGTCGGTCGGCTGCTGGATCTTCGGGTCCGGGACGTTCTCGACGCGGACGTCGCCTGCGCCGTACATGAGTGTTGCTCGCATGATCTCTTTCCCGTTTCGGTACGTCGGAGGGTCGGGGCGGGGGGGTGTCAGCGGGTGCGGCTGCGCGGGGCGCCGTACTCGGCGTCGTCGACCTTCTCCAGCCAGGTGGTCTCCGGGCCGCCGTCCGGGCCGGTGCCCTCCCACAGCGCCAGGTGGGTCATGAAGCGGTCGGAGGCGGCGCCGTGCCAGTGCTCCTCACCCGGCGGAGTGTGGATCGTGTCGCCGGGGTGCGCCTCGATGACCGTGCCGTCCCGTGTGCCGATCAGTGCGACGCCGGAGACGATGTGCAGGGTCTGGCCACAGGCGTGGGAGTGCCAGTCGGTGCGGGCGCACGGGGAGAAGCGCACCATGTTGGCGCGCATCCGGGACGGCTCCTCGCCTGCGTAGAGGACGTCGAACCAGACGTCGCCGGTGAACCAGTCGGCGGGAGCCTTGGTCGTGGGCTGGTTCTTGAGGATTTCCATGGTTCTCTTTCCGGGGGGTTCGCTTTCCGGGGTTCTCTTTCCGGGGTTCTCTTTCCGGGGTTCTCTTTCCGGGATGCCGGGCGTCCGCCGCGCCGGGCCCGGCTTCTCGACGATGGCCTTGAGCTGGGTGATCGCGCTCATGGCTCTGGGCCATCCGGCGTAGAACGGACACTGTGGCCGTCAAGGAGCGGCCGGTGTCCCGAGGGCGTCCAGGTCGTCGCGAACCCGCTGCGGCTCCTGCGCCAACGGCATGTTGGCCTCGTCGCGGACGGCGTCCAGGGCGCCGGGCGCGTCCTCGTCCAACGCGGCGAAAAGCTGGGTCATGTCGCTGGGTGCGGAGCCCTGTTCTGCGACCAGCTCGAAGGTACGGCGTACCGCCTCCGGAGCGGTGACGGCCGCAACCAGCACCTGAGCGATCCGGCTGCGCGAGACGGCACCGTCGGCGGGCCCGCCGGAGCGCCGCGTGTCGCCCTGCAGGAAGACGGGGCGCTGCTCGTCGGGGCCGTTCATGTCGAACCAGCCAGGCCGCACGATCGTGTGAGGCAGGCCGCCGGCGCGGACCAGGCGCTCGGAGCGGCGCTTCCACTCGACCAGATGGTTGTACGCGCTACTGCGAGCGGTGACTCCGATGGCGGTCATCAGCACGATGCGCGGCTTCTGACCGCCCAGGGCCGCCAGCACATTCCGGACTCCGCCGTAGTCGATCGTCTCCGGCGAGGACATGGAGCCGTGTGTCAGCACGATGGCGTCGACGCCGGCCACGGCCCCGGGCAGCGTGTCGGGCTGCGTGATGTCGCCTACGGCCAACTGCGCCTCGGCGGGGAGCAGGCGCCGGGCTTTGCCGGCATCCCGTACCAGGGCGCGGGTGGTGTGTCCCTGCGCGAGGGACTCGGCGACGACGAGGCGTCCGATGCTGCCGGTCGCGCCGACCACCAGCACGGTCATGAGTGAGGTTGTCATGGTCTTTCCTTGCGCCGCGGGGGTGGGGATTCGGGTGCTTGGCCGGTCACGGGATCGTCAGTTCCCCGGTGCGCAGTGCCGCGGTCACGCCGCCGTCCATGAGGAGGTCGGCGCCGGTGATGAAGCCTGCCTGGCGGCCGAGGAGGAAGGCGGCCGCTTCGGCGACCTCGTCGGGGGTTCCGAAGCGTCCGGCCGCCGACACCTTGCGCACCTGCTCGAACCACTCCTGCCGCGGCCCGGACAGCTCGTCCAGAGCCAGCGGCGTGATGATGACCCCGGGGCTGACGGCGTTGACGCGGGCTCCGCGCCTGCCCCAGGCGACGGCGGCGGTCTGCACCCTGAGCGAGTTGGCCCGCTTGGAGAGCGCGTAGGCGTGGACGGTGGAGCCGACCTGATCGGGCTGGAGGAACGGCAGCTCCAGCAGGCTCGCGGTGTCGGCGGTGGCGAGCGCATGTTCGATCTCGGGCGTGTAGGGGCTCTCCCGGTGCCCGGCCATGCTGGCGACCACGATGCCCGCCCCGTTGGGGGCGACGACGCGGCCAAACGCGTCCAGCACCATCGCGGTGCCGACCAGGTCGACGTGCAGAATCCGCTCGATGCTCGCCTGCGTGGGGGAAACACCGGCGGTATGCACCACCTGGGTGACCGGGCCCAGATCGGCGGCCGCGTCGGCCAGGGCTTCGACCGCGTCGTGGTCGGAGACGTCGGTGACGCGGGTGGTCACGTCGTGCCCCTCGCCCCGCAGGCGTTCGGCGGCGGCCTCGGCCGCCCGGTCGCTGTAGTCGGCGAGCAGCACGGTCCGGCCGGCGCCGACGCGACGCGCGATGGCGAGACCGATGCTTCCGGAACCGATGACAACGACTACTTCCTTTGTGTCCTTGCCCATGTCTCCGACCCCTTCGCTCTGCGCTGTCGCGCCTGCCTTCATCACCGAGATCCAGCCTGCGGGAGGGGCACGCGAAGTGGCAGGCTGTGGCGTGCCGGGGAGCACCGTTCGGGGGAGTGACAGGGCCCCCATTCGTCTCCCGCGCAGGTCACGGTGTGCTGACACCAGGGAACATGACACGTGAGCACTCCGCCAACGGCGGCACCGAGCTCGGCTGACGCCCGCCGAGGCCGGGCTCGCGGCAGGCTCCACGCTGCGGCGCACGCCCGGGTGCGCCGCGAAGAGCCGGCCACTCTCGCCGGAATCAGCATCGACTGCTGCACCCGCCTCGAACGCGGCGAGGAGACCCGCCCCAGGCCGTCCGTTGTCGCCTCCCTCGGCCGCGCCCTGCAACTGGACGACGGACACGAGCACCTGCGCAACCTCGCGAGCAGGGCCGCCCGTAGCGTTCTCGAGCTCACCCTCAGCGCAGGGCGACGGCATCACCGGCAGCATCCGCGGCAAGGACGACACGGTCTGTGACAAGCGGTCAGCGATTCGCCGATGGCGATGATGACGACGCGGCCACAGCAGACAGACGGCCGGCAGTACCGCGGCTGCCGCCAGCCCGGCGCCCGCCAGGCGGTCAGGCAGTTGGGACAGCTCCCCCGGTCTCGTGACCGGCAGCACGAACGGCAGCCGGAGCCCTGTCGAGCTGACCGCCAGAACCGAGCTGACGACGCCGGAGAAGAGGATCACGAAGCCGACCAACAGCGTCGTGACGACAGCGAGCCAGGTCAGATGTGCCACGAGCGTCCCCACGCAGATCAGCACCGCCCAGGCCATCGCGGGTCCCACCTGCGCCCGCCGCCGCTCCACCATCGAACCGCTGTGGTCGACCAGCAACAGCATGGAGAACGCGCTTCGCGCCGCCTTATGACTTGCACGGGAAATCCCGGGAAAGCCGCGCTCCGCTCCGCTGAGCACGGCCGCCATTGAGCCGAGGCCGCCGTTCAGGTGAGGGCCGCCCTCAGCCGCCTTCCGATCTGCGTGCAGCGACCATCATCACCGCGAGCCCGGCCAGGACGATGGCCGCGCCGACGTACAGCGGAGCCGTGTAGCCGAGGCCGGTGCTGATGGCGAGGCCGCCGAGCCAGGCGCCCAGGGCGTTGCCGATGTTGGAGGCGGAGACGTTGGCGCTGGCAGCGAGCGGCACCCCGTGGGCGTGGTCGGTGACCCGGGTGATCATGCCGGGCACACTGGCGAACCCGAACACTCCCGTCAGGAAGACCAGCACCACCGACGCCGCAGGGCTGGAGGCCAGCAGCCCGAACGCGGCGAGGGTGACGGTGAGTCCGGCCAGGGAAACGATCAGAGTGAGGTCGCGATCGCGGTCGGCGCCTCGTCCGCCGGCCACGTTCCCGATCACCAGGCCGCTGCCGTAGACGACGAGCAGCCAGGCGACGTCGGTGCTGGAGAAGCCGGTGACCCGGGTGAAGGTGTAGGCAAGGTAGCTGAACGCGCCGAACATCCCGCCGTAGCCGAGTGCGGTGGCGGCGAGGGTCAGCCAGACCTGCCCCGAACGGAAGGCGCGTAGTTGGGTGCGCAGCCCGTCCGTCCGTCCGGAGGCTGTGACCGGGTCCGGGTCCGGGTCCGGGTCCGCGTTCAGGCCCGGGTCCGTGTTCAGGCCCGGGTCCGTGTTCAGGCCCGGTGCAGGACGCCGGTCCACCTCGCCTGCCCAGCCCGGCACCAGTACGGCGATGGCGGCCGCGGCGGCGACACCGATACCGGTGATGGCCCAGAACGTGGCGCGCCAGCCCCACCGTTCGCCGACCAGGGCGCCGAACGGTACGCCCAGCACATTCGCGACCGTCAGCCCGGCGAACATCACCGCCACCGCCCGCGACGCCCGCTCGGGGGCGACCATGCGCCGCGCGACGAGCGAGCCGAGGCCGAAGAACGAGCCGTGGCACAGCGCCGCGACCACGCGTCCGAGCAGCATCACCGGGTAGTTCGGTGCGAGGGCGGACAGGAGATTACCGACGACGAACAGCGCCACCAGACCGACGAGGACGGGCTTGCGGGGCAGAGCGGCGGTGACGGCGGTGACCACCATCGCGCCGACTGCCACCGTCAGCGCATACCCGGAGATCAGCCATCCTGCCGCGGCCTCGGACACCGCCAGGCTCCGCCCCACCTGTGGCAGCAGGCCGGCGATCACGAACTCGGTCAGGCCGATCCCGAAACTCCCGAGAGCGAGCGCGACGAGCCCGGCGGGCAACTGCCGTGTCCTGTCGATCGGTTGAATGGCCATCGCACCATCATGGTGGGGGCCTCGTGACGTTCGGATCGGGGTCCACCGACTGGACGCGCACGCGGCGCACGGCACGCAGCCCCCGAACGCACACGACCGTCAAGCCCGCCGGTATCGCAGATCCACGGCCTGTGCGGGGTCGCCGTCGTGAATCCTGGCCCACCGGACCGGCTCGATACCGGGGCAGTCGAACAGCCGCACTCCGGAGCCGAGCATGACCGGCGCCAGATGCACGTAGAACTCGTCGATCAGGTCGCGTTCGACGCACTGCCGGGCGATGTCCTGGCCGTGGATCTCCAGGTCCTTGCCCTTCGCCGCGGCCAGCCCGATCTCGACCGCCTCGGCCACGTCGCAGTCGAGGAACGTCACGCCGGGATCCGGGATCGCATCCTCGGGATGGTGCGTCAGCACGAACACCGGGCCGCTCCACGCCCCGCCGTAGGGCTGCCTGCTCGCCCGGCCGGGATGCCGCTCGGCGATCGCGTCGTACCCACGACGGCCACCCAGTACGGCACCCAGGCCGGCGATCGACTCCTGGTGGACGCCCGGACTGACCTTCATCCCGGACATCCAGTCCATCGAGTGATGGGGACCGGCCGCGAACCCGTCCAACGACATCGCCAAATGCCACAGCACCTTGCCCACCGGATTCTCCGTTCGCCATTCGTCATTCGTCTCGTCGTGCCGGTATGGACCGCCCGGGGCGCCGAAACTCATCGATGAGCGGCGAATGGATTCCTGCGCGAACTCTTGACGCGCCTCGTTCGGGTGCGTACATATGACTGCGCAGTCATGACAGCGCAGTCACACGGATGGCCGGCTGGTGACTGGCTAGGATTCAGGCTGCCGGACACAGGGAGACGCCATGGCGCGAGGGGAAGCACGGAGCGGTGGCTCCGCCGCGCCGCGCGGTGTGGACGTGGCCCGGCGCGCGGGCGTCTCGCAGAAGACGGTCTCCCGGGTCTTCAACGGGGAGCAGTACGTCTCCGCCGAGGTGCGTCAGCGAGTGCTCGACGCCGCCGAAGAACTCGGGTACCGGTTGAACAACGCGGCCCGCTCGCTCGCCTCCGGCCGGACCCGGACCATCGGCGTGGTCGCGCTGGGCACTGCCCTGTACGGCCCCGCCTCACTGCTCATCGGCATCGAGCGGGCCGCCCGGGACGCGGGATACGCGCTGCGGGTGGTCAACACACTGGAAGGTGACCCCGGAGGCGTCGCCGGTGCCGTGGAGTCCCTCCTCGAACAGGGCGTGGACGGCATCGTCGTCTCCGAGCCGATCGACGAGGGAGCCGAGGGAGCCGCCTCTCTCAGCATCGATGTCCCGGTCCTGGTCCTGGGCGCACCGGCTGCACTGGCCGGCC
The DNA here is from genome assembly GCF_041051975.1 of Streptomyces sp. R21. Lineage (GTDB taxonomy): Bacteria > Actinomycetota > Actinomycetes > Streptomycetales > Streptomycetaceae > Streptomyces. Next base: position 1,066,268 of record NZ_CP163435.1, read on the forward strand.
CGAGGGCGGTTGTCGCGGGCGTCGGTGCCGAGCCGCTGGCCCGGGCGGCCACCCAACACCTGCTGGACTTGGGGCATGTGACGGTCCATCACATCGCGGGCCCACAGCGGTGGTTCGCCGCGCGGGACCGACTCGCGGGCTGGCGCGCGGCCCTCGCGGCACACGGCAGGGACCAGCCCCCCGTCCTGGAGGGTGACTGGTCGGCCGCCTCCGGCTACGCGGCGGGCCGCGAACTCGCCTCCGGCGGCGACGTCACCGCGGTGTTCGCCGCGAACGACGACATGGCCATCGGCCTGATGCGTGCGCTGACGGAAGCCGGCCTTCGTGTGCCGGACGACGTCAGTGTGGTCGGCTTCGACGACATCCCCGTCGCCCCCTATGTCACCCCTCCCCTGACCTCGGTCCGTCAGCCGTTCGACGCCGTGGCCCGGGAAGGACTCCGACTGCTCGTGCAGGCCATCGAGAAGCCGGACGTGGAGCTGCCGCCCGCGAACGATCCGCCGGTCGATCTCATCGTCCGCGCCTCGACCGCAGCCCCGCCGCGCCGGACGGCACCGGGGCGCGGGCGGCGCGCGCCTTCGCGTTCGCGTGACGGGGCGCATGCGCCGCCGATCGCGGACGCATCGTCCTCCCTCCCCTGATCGGCCCCACCACGGCGGCCTTCGCCCTCTCACCTCTCCACAGCCGTGGACGTCCCGCCGCGCCGTACGTTCGGCGTGCGCCGGACACACCTCGCGCGACCCGCACCTGAGCATGGCGACCCCAATGCCCCGGTAGCGGCGTCCGCCCGTCTCACCCCGCAGCACCACTCTCCCTCCCTCACCCGTGCGACGCGCCCTCGCCAGGCGTGCCGTTCCCTTCGCCATCGGCCGGAGTTCACCATGCCCCGATCCTTCGCACACCCGTCCGCCATGAGCCGCCGTCTGTTCCTCACCGCCACCGGGGCGGTGTCACTCGGCGCCGCGCTGTCCGCATGCGGCGGCGGGGACAGCGGTTCCAGTGGCTCCCCCGGCAAGCCGGTCAGCCAGGCCGACATCGACAAGGCGATGAAGACACCGACCGAGCTGACGTTCTGGACGTGGGTTCCGAACATCGCCGCAGAGGTCGCGCTCTTCGAGAATAAGTACCCGGCGATCAAGGTCAAGGTCGTCAACGCCGGTCAGGGCGTGGCTCATTACACGAAGCTGCGCACCGCCCTCAAGGCCGGCACCGGCGCCCCGGACCTGGCCCAGATCGAGTACCAGGCGGTCCCGACGTTCACGATCACGGGCAGCCTGCTCGACCTGAGCCCGTACGGCGCCGCCGAGCTCAAGGACAAGTTCGTCGACTGGACGTGGGGCCAGGTCAGCGGTGCCGGCGGCGAGGTCTGGGCGATCCCGCAGGACACCGGCCCGATGGGGATGCTGTACCGCAAGGACATCTTCGACAAGCACGGCATCCAAGTCCCGAGGACCTGGGAGGAGTTCGCCGCTGCGGCCCGCAAGCTCCACAAGGCCGACCCGGACGTCTACCTGACCAACCTCTCGGCCAACGAGCCCGCCGCCTGGCACGGCCTGCTGTGGCAGGCGGGCGCCAAGCCGTACACGACCTCCGGCAGGAGCACCCTCTCGATCAGCGTCGACGACGCGACCTCCAGGAAACTCGGGGAGTTCTGGGGCGGGTTGGCGAAGGAAGGGGTCATCAGCGCCGACCCGGACTTCACCGACGGCTGGTACTCCGGGTTCAACAAGGGCAAGTACGCCACCTGGCTCACGGCGGCCTGGGGGCCGGCCTTCCTGTCCGGTTCGGCGAAGTCCACGGCGGGCAAGTGGCGCGCCGCCCCGCTGCCGCAGTGGGACGCCGCCAAGCCGGTGTCGGGCAACTGGGGCGGCTCGACCACCGCGGTCATCAAGTCCGCCAAGAATCCCATCGCGGCGGCCCTGTTCGCGCAGTTCCTCAACAGCGATCCCGCCAGCGCGAAGATGTTCGCCACCAAGCAGTTCTTCTTCCCGGCGACCAAGGCCATGCTGGCCGACGCGGACTTCGCCGGTGACACGCCCGCCTTCTACGGCGGCCAGAAGGTCAACCAGGTCTTCGCCGGCATCAGCGACACGGTCTCGCCCTCCTTCCAGTGGCCGCCGTTCCTCGACCAGGTCGCCACCGACTGGACCGAGACCGTCGGCAAGTCCCTCGCCGACAGGTCCGACACCACCGCCGCGCTCGGCAAGTGGCAGTCGCGGATCACGACGTACGCCAGGAACCAGGGCTTCACCGTCAAGGGAGCCTGAGATGGCGGCCACCACCGCGACCCCGGCCAAGCGGCCCCGCCCTCCCGGCCACCGCTCGGCGGGCCCCCTGTTCGTCGCACCGTTCCTGGTGCTCTTCGCCCTGCTCTTCCTGGCCCCGCTGTGCTACGCCGCCTACCTCAGCCTCTTCCAGCAACGCCTCATCGGCGGAACGGTGTTCGTCGGCCTGGACAACTACGTCAAGGCCCTCAAGGACCCGCTCCTGCACGACGGGGTCCTGCGGGTCGCGGAGTTCTTCGTGTTCCAGGTCCCGTTGATGCTGGTGCTGGCCCTGCTGTTCGCCCTCGCGCTGGACAGCGGCCTGCTGCGGCTCGCGCGGGTCATCCGGCTGGGCATCTTCGTGCCGTACGCCGTCCCGAGCGTGGTCGCCGCGCTCATGTGGGGCTATCTGTACGGCCCCGACTTCGGCCCCTTCGCCCAGCTCAGCCGTCATCTGGACCTGCCGGTCCCGCACTTCCTCAGCGACGGCTGGATGCTCGGCAGCCTTGCGAACATCGTGACCTGGGAGTTCGTCGGCTACAACATGATCATCCTGTACGCCGCCCTGCGGACCGTGCCTCCGGACCTGTACGAGGCCGCCGCGATGGACGGCGCCGGTGCCTGGCGCATCGCCTGGTCGATCAAACTGCCCGCGCTCAAACCCGCCTTGCTGCTCACCCTGCTCTTCTCGGTGATCGGCAGCTTCCAACTGTTCAACGAGCCAAGCCTGTTGATGAAGATCGCGCCGGACGTCATCAGCAGCTCCTACACCGCCAACCTCTACGCCTACTCCCTCGCCTTCACCGGCCAGCAGCTCAACTACGCGGCCACGGTCTCCTTCCTCCTCGGCCTGGTCATCGTGATCGCCTCCTACGGCGTACTGCTCACCGCCAACCGCAGGAGGACACCGTGACGACCTCCGCCGTGATCGCCCCGCTGACGGAGCAGGCACCCACCGCGCCCCCTGCCGCTCGGCGGAGAGCCTCGGCCCGCCGCCGCAGCACCCCTCTCACGATCGCCATGCTGGCCGCCCTGGCCTACTTCCTCCTGCCGCTGTGCTGGCTGCTGGTCGCCTCGACCAAGAGCACCCAGGACCTCTTCAACAGCTTCGGCCTGTGGTTCTCGCACACCCCACAGCTGCTGACCAACATCAAGGCGACGTTCACCCAGGACGACGGGGTCTTCGTCCACTGGCTGCTCAACACGGTGATGTACGCCGTGGTCAGCGCACTCGGCGCCGCGCTCCTCGCGGCGGCCGGCGGCTACGGGTTCGCCAAGTTCCGCTTCCGCGGCGACCGCGCCGCCTTCAACCTGGTCCTCGGCGCCATCATGATCCCGGCCACCGCGCTGGCGATCCCCACCTACCTGCTGTTCGCGAAGGCGGGCCTGGTCAACACCCCCTGGGCGGTCATCCTGCCCTCGCTCGTCAACCCCTTCGGCCTCTACCTCATGCGCGTCTACGCGGCCGACGCCGTCCCTGACAGCATCCTGGAGGCCGCCCGGATCGACGGGGCGGGCGAGGCCCGGATCTTCTTCCGGATCGTCCTCAGGCTGCTGGCCCCCGGCCTGGCCACCGTCCTGCTGTTCACGCTCGTGGCGACCTGGAACAACTACTTCCTGCCGCTGATCATGCTCAACGACCCGAAGCTGTACCCCATCACGGTCGGCCTGTCCTCCTGGGCCGCGCAGGCCCAGAACGGCGGGGCCGGGTCCAGCAGCGACCTGCTCGCGCTCGTCGTGACCGGATCCCTGATCTCGATCATTCCCCTTGTCGTGGCCTTCCTCCTGCTCCAGCGCTACTGGCAGAGCGGTCTGGCCACCGGAAGCGTCAAGCAGTAACTCCCCCTATCTCTCCCGGAGGTTCCCTTCATGGCGGATCTGCCCGCCCGCGTCCTGTTCGGTGCCGCGTACTACCACGAGTACACGCCCGCCTACGACCCCGAACTGCGCCCCGACGAACGGCTGAAGACCGACCTCGACCTGATGGCCGACGCGCACTTCACCGTGATCCGGGTCGGCGAGTCGGTCTGGTCGACCTGGGAACCGGAGAACGGTCGCTTCGACCTCGACTGGCTCCAGCCGGTCCTCGACGGCGCCCACGAGCGCGGCATCTCCGTCATCCTCGGCACCCCGACGTACGCCGTGCCGCCGTGGCTGGCCCGCCAGTACCCGGAGATCGCGGGGGAGCACGCCACCGGCACGCGCATCGGCTGGGGCGGTCGTCAGGAGGCCGACTTCACCCACCCCGCGTTCCGCTTCCACGCCGAGCGGGTGATCCGCAAGGTCGTCGCCCGGTACGCCGACCACCCGGCGGTCATCGGCTGGCAGGTGGACAACGAGCCCGGCCTGCACCTCTTCCACAACCAGGGCGTCTTCCAGCGCTTCACCGACCAGCTGCGCGAGAAGTACGGCGACGTCGAGACCCTCAACCGGGAATGGGGCCTGGTCTACTGGTCGCACCGCCTGTCCACCTGGGCCGATCTGTGGACCCCGGACGGCAACAGCCAGCCCCAGTACGACGTCGCCTGGCGGGAGTTCCAGGCCCGTCAGGTCACCGAGTTCATCGGCTGGCAGGCCGACATCGTGCGCGAGTACGCCCGCCCCGGCCAGTTCGTCACCACCTGCATCTCCTACACCCGCCAGGGCGTGGCTGACGACGAGCTGTCCGCCCGGCTCGACATCGCGTCGGGCAACCCGTACTACGACATGCAGGACGGCTTGCTGCTGCCCGACCCGACACCCGACGAGCACGAGCAGATCTGGAAGACCACCGGCGTCTGGTCCATGTACCAGACCGCGGACTGGATGTTCTCCTCCCGCCAGGAGCCCTTCCTCGTCACCGAGACCAACGCGAGCTCCATCGGCTTCCCCTGGGACAACCGCCCCGGCTACGACGGGCAGTGGCGCCAGACCGCCTGGGCACACGTGGCCCGCGGCGCGCGGATGATCGAGTACTGGCAGTGGCAGACCCTGCGCTTCGGCGCCGAGACCTACTGGGGCGGCGTCCTTCCCCACAGCGGCCGACCGGGCCGTACGTACGCCGAAATAGCCCGCCTGGGCGCGGAGTTCGAGGCGGCCGGTCCGCTGGTCGCCGGCCTCGAACCGGACGCCGACATCGCGATGGTCTACTCGACGCCGAGCAAGTGGCTGATGCAGAAGTACCCGCCGCTGGCGACCGCCGACGGCCAACCGGACTCCGCCGCCTACCACCGTATCTTCGACCCCTTCTACCGGGGCGCCTTCGACGCGGGCCGCCAGGTCCGCATCGTCCACGCCCGGCAACTGGGCGCCATGACACCCGAGTTGACGGCGCGACGCCACCCGGTGCTGGTCGCCCCGGCGTTGTACGTCGTCGACGACGCGACGATCGACCGGCTCACCGCCTACGCCCACGCGGGCGGCCACCTCGTACTCGGCCCGCGCACCGCGTACGCCGACCACGAGGCCCGCGCCCGGCTCGAACCTGCTCCCGGACGCCTGGTCGAGGCCGCGGGCGTCACGTACGACGAATTCAGCAACCTGCTGCGGGACATCCCCGTCCGTACGACGCCGGACGGTCCGCTCGACCTGCCCGACGACGCGACGGCCAGGCGCTGGGCCGACGGTCTGACCGTCCTCGACGCCGAGGTGGTCGCCTCGTACGACCACCCGCACTTCGGCCGCTGGCCGGCCATCACCACCCGCCGCCACGGCGCGGGTCGCATCACCTGCGTCGGCACGGTCCCGGGCCGCGGCCTGGCGCGGGCACTGGCGGAATGGCTGGCACCCTCCGCACGCAACGGCTGGCAGGGCCTCCCGGAATCCGTCACCGCCACGACCGGCACCTCGCCCGACGGACGCCGCGTCCACGTCGTCCACAACTGGAGATGGGAACCCGCCCGCGTCACCGCCCCCGTCGGGCTGACCGACGTCCTGGACGACAGCACGGTCCCCGCGGGCACCGCCCTGGAGCTAGGCGCGTGGGACGTGCGGGTGTTCGTCACCGGGCCCGCAGACAACTGAGCATCCGCGGTCATCCTCGAAGGAGAGGCAATGCAGAAGAGAACGCTGGGAAAGGCGCTGGGGACGTTCGCCGCCGCATCAGCGATGCTGGCCATACCGATGGCCAGTGCGCAGGCGTACAACCCCACGGGCGGGATCCTCTACCAACTCGGGAACGAGCCCTGCCTGAAGGGGCGGGGCAACTGCGCGATCTACCCGAAGTCGGCGCAGCTGCCGAGCGGGCGTCTGGTCGCGTCGTTCGAGAAGTCCACTGTCGTACCGGAGACGGGAAGCGCCGACAGGCAGACGCTTCCCGTGTACAAGAGCGCCGACCGTGGCACGACGTGGCAGCCGCTGTCGGAGGTCAAGGCTCCGGCGTACCTCTCCAGTGACCCCAAGTACGGGAAGTACACGAGCAATTGGACCAACCCGTACCTCTACACGCTTCCGCAGGACGTCGGGACCCTGAAGCAGGGGACGCTGCTCCTCGCGAGTGTCGTGTCGGGCGACGACTCCTACTACAGGGAGCACAAGGCGGCTGACCCGAACTGGACGCCGTCCAACGACGGGGACCGGGGGGACATGGCGATCGCCCTGTACTCCAGCACCGACGAAGGCGCGACGTGGAAGGTCGCGGGCGTCGTCGCGACCGGCGGCTGGCAGGGCGGCAGCGCGGGCGCGACCGGCCAGAACATCGCGAGCGCCAACACGCACCAGCAGGTGGACCCCCTCTGGGAGCCGTACCTGATGGTCTACAAGGGCAGACTCGTCTGTTACTACTCGGACGAGAACGACTACACCGGCTTCGACGCGGCCACCGGCGTCCCGACGCCGGACCCCGCGAACGACACCGCCAAGGACTCGCTCGGCCAGATCCTCGTCCACAAGACCTGGGACGGCCGCAGTGCGCAGTGGAGCGCTCCCGTCGTCGACATCGCCGGACTGACCCAGGACACGGGAGGCGGCAAGGCGGAGATCGGCGGCGGGCGACCGGGCATGACGAACGTCGTCCGGACGGCGGACGGCAAGTGGCTTCTCACGTACGAGTACTGGGGCGGCGGAGCCAACATCAGATACCGGCTCGCCGACAACCCGTTGGAGTTCTACCGCGGCTCCCCCACCGGCGAGAGCGTCACCTCCCTGCCGGTCGCCGCCGGCTCCCGCCCTCTCGCGACGGGCGGCAGTCCGGTCGTCGTCAGGCTTCCCGGCGGGCGACTGGTCTACAACGCCGCCGGCAGCGGAAACGTCTGGGTCAACGACAGCGGACGGAGTGACGGCATGTGGAAGGAGTACCAGACGACCTCGCCGGCCGGCTACAGCCGCAACCTCCAGTACGTCGACGGCACCGGCCGCATCGCGATACTCAACAACCAGGGCACTTCGACGCTCGCCTTCGCCGAAGTCGATCTCGGCCACTCGGACGGCGCCTACCACCAGTTGGTGAACCGCAGGACCGACCAGGTCATCGGCACCGGGAACCACACCAACGACGCGAACATCGGCAACGGGGACGTTCCCGACGTCGTTCTGGAGAAGCCCGGCTCTGCGGCGGACCCCGACACCCAGTACTGGCACATCGTGACCGAACCGAACGGCGGCAAGACGCTGTTGAACAAGTCCGGCGGTCGCGCGGCGGCCATCTGGACCGGCAACGCGACGGCCGGCCAGAAGATCGGCCAGTGGGTCGACAACAGCGCGACCGGCAGCTGGAACGTCATCAAGACCGGCGACGGTTTCTACAGACTCCAGTCGGTCAAGAACACGAATCTGTATCTGACCGGCGCGTCCGTCGGAGCACCGCTCACCCTGCAGAACGCGGCCACGGACGGCTCACAGGACTGGGAGCTCACTCAGTAGCCACCGTGAGGGGTGGCTTGTGCCACCCGACCCTTTCCTATGGGGAGTTGAGCCCGTCCGGGGCAGATGCATTGACCCTCGGCAGGGTCCGCGCTTTCATCGCGTGAGTCCTCGGCGCAGGGCCGGGGGCACGGGTACAGGCGGCGGTTGCGGCCGCCGCCTGCCGAAGGGGGAGCCACCCGATGAGACCTTCCTTACGCATCTGCATGACCGCCGTCCTGGCGACCGCGCTGACCTCTCTCGCCGGGTCCGCGGGGGCGGCCGACACCGACCAGGTTCCGGGCACCGAGCGGATCAGCGTGGCCCCCGACGGCAACGGCGGCAACGGCCACTCCGTGGAACCAGTGGTCAGCGCGGACGGACGCGTCGTCGCCTTCGCGTCGGGTGCGACCAACCTGGTGCCCGGCACGGACGTGTCGTACAGCGTCTATTACCGCACGGCTCCCGGCGCACCGCTGCAGCGTGTGGTGGTGCCCGGTGAGACGACATCGACGCCCCAACTGTCCGAGTCGGGGCGCTACTTGACTTTCAACTCGTACTCGGCCACGACCGGGACGTCCTCCGTGCAGATCATGGACCTGCACACCGGCCGCATCGACCGCCTGGCGCCCGTGCTGGACGGGGACTACCACGTGTCGAACGGCATCGCCCCGATCAGCGCGAATGGACGGTACATCGCCTTCGTCGCGCGACCCACCATCGACGAGCACGGCGCGTTCGCCTGCCAGGTCATGCTCCTGGACCGCCGTACGCAGCAGGTGCGGCGGGTCAGCCGACCCTCGGACGGCTCGAAGAACTTCCACCAGTGCCAGCAGATCTCGATGAGCGCCAACGGCCGCAAGGTCGCCTACCTGGAGGGTTATTCGGGGCCAACCGATAACGACCAGGGCGACATCGTGGTCTACGACCGGGTGACCGGACAGACCGTCCAGGCCGACACCACCTACGACGGCGCACCGGCCGACAAATCGGCGATCGCACCGGTGTTGACCGCCGACGGCTCCAAGGTCGCCTTCAACTCGACAGCCACCAACCTCGTCCCGGGCACCGATCCGAACAACGGCTGGAACGCCTTCGTCCGCGACCTGCGCACCGGCACGCTCCAGCGCTACGACGGCCACTCCCCCACCGATCTCACCCTGGTGTCGGACCTGTCCGCGGACGGCTCCAAGCTGCTCCTGAACACAGCGGACGCGAACCGCAGGACACTGGGCCTGATCCTCCGCGACCTACCCACCGGCCACGAAGACCTGCTCGCACCGGACCAGGCCGGCGACCCCGTCACCGTCGGCCGAGCGGCCCTGAGCGCGGACGAGAGCACAGTCGTCTTCGACTCCTACTACCCCGGCCTGGTCCCCGACGACACGAACCTGACCGGGGATGTGTTCGTGCGCACCTTGCACTGAGCGCATGAAGATCGAAGGCCCCAGTACGAGGTCTTGTCCCGCCTCTACACCGGAGCGAAAGCCCGTGGGTCAGAGCCTGCGGCCGAACAGGTCCAGCAGAGCCGCCCAGTGGCGTTCGGCGGCCTCCTCGCTGTACATCGACGTGTCGGCCTGGGTGTAGCCGTGCTGGGCACCGGGGTAGATCTCGCCGCGGTGGTGGACGCCCGCCGCGCTGAGGGCCTTGTCGAGGCGGTCGATCTGGTCGGCCGGGTTGGCCGTGTCCTGGTCGGCGTGGCCGAAGTACAGCTCCGCGGTGATGCGGTCGGCGAGCAGGTGGGGGCTGTCCGGCGCATCGGTCGCGAGGAACGCGCCGTGGAATCCGCCGGCGGCGGCGACGCGGTCCGGGTAGGTCCCCGCGGTGCGCAGGGCGAGCCCGGCGCCCATGCAGTAGCCGGTCACCCCGGCGGGACCTTCGGTGGTCAGCGGGGAGGCGGCCAGCCAGTCGAGGTAGACGGCGGCGTCCCGCATCGCCCGCTCGGGCGTCAGTGTCTGCGCGGCCGGCCGAATGCTCGCGATGACATCAGGGCGCTCGGCGAGGTCGATGAACTCGGGCAGCTCCGCGACCGGAGCCTTGCTGTAGCGGTAGAAGACGTTGGGCACCAGGACGACGTATCCGGCCGCCGCGAGACGGTCGGCCATGGACTTCAAGTGCGGCCGCAGTCCGAACCCGTCCATGTACAGCAGGACGGCCGGGTGCGGGCCCCCGTCGGCGGGGTGGACCAGGTAGGCGTCGGCGGTTCCGTCGGGGGTGGGGATGTCGACGGACGATCCGTGTACGGCGGTGGTCATGGCAAGTCCTCAGTTCTGGGCGAGAGTTGTGGCGGCGTCACCCGCAGGATGCCGTACTGCCTGACCGACGAGTTCCTCGACCCTGACGGCGGGCCCCCGGACGCCCGCTGTCTCGAAGAACCAGCGCCCCGCCTCCTCCTGGCTCAGCCCCTCGGACCGCTCGGCCATGTACGGCTGGACGTAGCTTCAGAAGCGATCAGCCGAGCGGTTCGAGGATGTCAGGCGTGGCGTCCAGGGCGGGACCGCAGCCTTCGGGGAGATGTGAGGCGACAAGTTCGACGGCCACTTCGGCGGTGACGGCTCCACCGATCCGCTCCCGCCCCGAACCTCGCGGTTCATGCAGCCGAAGCACACGGAACCGTTCTCCGTCGACAGGGAAGATCGAGGGCAGGTCCTGCGACCACGGGAAGCGGGTGCATCGGCTGAACTGCAGCGATCCATGGCTGACCAGCGGGAACAGGCCGCTGAGGGCGGCGTTGGCGTAAGCCGCCTCCACCAGGGCCTTGTCGATGAGGTTCTCGCTCATGTCTCGGACGAGTTGCCACTTGGCGGCCACGGGGTCGTCGGATGCTACCTGGGGCGTGTCGTCGTCGGCCATGCTCGGACCTTAGAGGACGTACGGCAGCCACAGCACCGTGGCCGCCGCCGTACGTCTCCTGCCCGGTTCCTGGTGCGCCGGACGGTTTCTGTCAGGCGCGGTTCAGCGGCACAGGGCCGTGTCCACAACGCTCTCGACATGCTTCATGGCTGCTTCGTCGGTCGGCTGGATGGTCACCGCGATGTTGGCGGCGCGGCCGTCGTCGGTGACGCCGCCCCGGGTCTCGTAACCCGGGAAGCTGCCGCCGTGGCCCCAGTAGAGACCGCCGCACGACAGGGGCGTGCTGACGAGTCCCAGTCCGTAGCGGGCACCGGAGGCGAAGGGGGGACCGGCGGGAACGGTGGTGCGCATCTCGGCGAGCTGGGCCGGTGGGAGGAGGCGGCCGGACAGGAGCGCGGTGAAAAAGCGGTTGAGGTCGGAGTTGGTGGAGATCAACTGGCCTGCCGCCCAACCCCAGGAGGGGTCTGTTTCCGTGACGTCGCGCAGCGGGGCGCCTGTGGACTCCTGGTCGTAGCCGTGGGGATGAGGTTCGCGGATCGTCGCGTCACCGGGGGCGGGGAAGTAGGTGTGGCGCAGGCCGATGCGCTTGATGACGCGCCGGTCCATCTCCTCGGCGAGGGGGCGGCCGGTGACCTTCTGGATGATCAGGCCGGCCAGCACGTAGTTCGTGTTGCTGTACGCCCATTGTGTCCCGGGGGCGAAGTCGGCCTTGTGCTGGAGAGCGAGGTCGAGGAGCTCGCGGGGGTCGTAGTACCGGACGTCGTCGAGGTACTTGGTGTAGTTGGGAAGTCCGCTGGTGTGCTGGAGGAGCTGACGGACGGTGATGTGGCGTCCGTCGATCCCGTCCCCGCGGACGAGGCCCGGCAGATAGGTGTCGACAGGGTCGTCGAGGCGGATCTTCCCCTCGGCGACCAGTTGCAGCACGACCACCGCCGTGAATGTCTTGGTGTTGCTGCCGATCCGCACCTGGCCGTCCTTGGGCACCTTCGAGCCCGTGGCCAGGTCGCTCACCCCTGCGGTGTAGGTGTGCGTGCGGCCCTCACGGCCCTTGACGCTCGCCAGTGCGGCGGGCAGGCCGTCGGAGCGCACCAGCGCGTCCAGGCCCTGCTGGACGGTGTCCGGCCTGGCGGCGGCAAACGCCGTGGGCGGCGCGAGGACACCGGTCGCCATGACGCCTACGGCTACCGCGGCCGCGGCCGACACGCCCCTGCGCCGCCCGGCCCGCTGGCGCCCGGAAGAACGAAACCTCTGCCATACCTGCTCACGCACGAGCCAACTCCTGGGGAAACGTCGGGAATCCATCGGCATATGCCGGGCCCAGCATTTCCGGCTGCGACCGTCCGGGGCGATCCTGCTACCCGCCCGGCTCGGTGTGGGGCTAACCCCCGGTTGGATCAGCCCCGTTGGCCGTTCATCAGGGCGAGGGCCGCGCGGGCGACCGAGGCGACACCCACCCGGGGCGCCGAACGTCTCGAAATCCAGGGGCTGTTGCGCGACGACCGGGAACCGCGCTCCGGTCCAGTTCGAGGAAGACGCCGGGGTCCACCGTGTTCAGCCGTTCTTGCGTGCCACTCCGCCGTAGAAGCCGATCTCGCCGGATCGTTCCGGCGGCGGGCTGTCCGGGCGCCAGAACGGGACCTGGGCCAGGCCGGGTTCGATCAGTTCGAAGCCGTCGAAGAACCGCTCGATCTCGACGCGGGAGCGCAGGTTCAAGGTGGCGGTCGCCTTGCGGTAGACGGCCTGGGCCTCGCTGCGATCCGCGAAGTCGCCGGTGGCGTGCGAGAGCACCAGGAAGCTGCCGGCCGGTAGCGCGTCGCGCAGGGCGGCGACGATCTGCTCGGGTTTCTCCGCGTCGGTGAGGAAGTGCACGACGGCCACGAGGAGCAGGGCGACCGGCTCGTCGAAGTCGATGACGCGGCGGACGTCGGGGTGCTCGACGACGGCCCGCGGGTCGCGCAGGTCCCCCAGCACGATGCTCGTCGTGCCGGTGCGGCCGAGTAGTGCGTCGCCGTGCGCCTTCACGATCGGATCGTTGTCGACGTACGCGACGCGCACGTCCGGCGCCGCCGCCTGGGCGATCTCGTGCACGTTCGGCGAGGTGGGCAGCCCGGTGCCGATGTCGAGGATCTGTCGGACGCCGCTGTCGACGACGTACCGGACGGCGCGTTGCAGGAAGGCGCGGTTGGCCCGCAACCCGATCCGTACCTCGGGCGCGGCCTCGGCGAGCGCGTCGCCGGCCCGCTGGTCCACCTCGTAGTTGTCCTTGCCGCCCAGGAGGTAGTCGTAGATCCGCGCGGGATGCGGCCTGCTGGTGTCGATCTCCTCGGCACGGAAGCCGTCCTGCGTCACCCTGCGCTCCTCTCGACGACCGCCACGGCCTGCTGGCCCGCGAGCGGCTGAGGACAGTTTCCCATACCAACTTCCGCGTACGGAGCAGCAGTTGCCCGCGACGAATGGGTCAGACGTCAACTCCGACTCACCAGGGCAGCGGCCCGTTGATGTCGAAGTAGCCGCCGGACGGACCGTCGGGCGCGACCTGCGCCATGCGCACGATGATCTCGGCGGCCTGCTCCACGGTCTGCGTGCCCGTGTTCCCGTTCAGGTCCGTCTTCGTGAAGCCGGGCTCGACCGCGTTGATGCGCATGCCCGGAAACGCCTTCGCGTACTGCACGGTGAGCATGTTGACCGCGGTCTTGGACGTCGGGTAGGCGACGCCCGGATAGAAGTGGGCGGGATGGTCCGGGTCGGAGAGGTGGGTCAGCGAGGCCAGGCCGCTGCTGATGTTGACCACGACCGGCGCGGCCGAGCACTGGAGCAGCGGCAGGAAGGCGTGGGTGACGCGGACGACACCGAAGACATTCGTCTCGAAGGTGTTCCGCATCTGATCGGCAGTCACCGTCGCGGCGGTGGGCACGATGTTGCCGTCGCCGCGCGTCTCGATTCCGGCGTTGTTGATCAGTACATCGAGCCCGCCGTCGGCCTCGACGGTCTTGGCCGCGGCCTCCACCGTGGCATCGTCGGTGACGTCGAGCAGCACGAACCGTGCGCCCAGCCGCTCGGCGGCCCGGCGCCCGCGCTCGGCGTCGCGGGCCCCCACGTAGACGGTATGACCTGCGGCGATGAGCTGTCGGGCGGTCTCGTGGCCGATGCCCTTGTTCGCTCCGGTGATCAGTGTTGTCGTCATGCGTCCAGCCTGCGGCGCGGCGGCGGGATCAGCCAGGAGACCCTTCTTCCTGGGACTGCGGGTACCAGGCACATGCGCAGCCGACGGTGTTCACTGGGGGCATGGCGGCGACGGAACTCGGACAGGCTCTGCGGCGCTGGCGCGACCGGGTCTCCCCCGACTCGGCCGGACTGCCGACCGGCGGGCACCGGCGTGCGGCGGGGCTGCGGCGCGAGGAGCTCGCCCTGCTGGCCGGGATCTCGGTGGACTACGTCACCCGCCTCGAACAGGGCCGGTCCGCCAACCCGTCCGGCCAGGTCGTCGAGGCCCTGGCCCGGGCGCTGCGGCTGTCGGGCGACGAGCGGGCGTATCTGTTCCGGCTGGCGGAGCTGGTGCCCCCGGGTCCGGAGATGGTGCCCGCGTACATCACACCCAGCGTTCAGCGCCTGCTGGGCAGACTGGTGGACACCCCTGTCGGGGTCTCCGACGCGGCGATGAACCTGCTGCTCGCCAACCCGATGTACGCGGCGCTGATGGGCGACCAGTCGGGCCTGCGCGGCTTCGAGCGCAACGGTGTGTGGCGCAACTTCCTCGGCATGCCCACCCGGGTGCGGCACACACCGCAGCAGCGGCGGGCCTTCGAAGTCGGCATGGTCGCCGAACTGCGCGCGACCGCCGTCCGCTACCCCGCGGACCGGCAACTGCGCCGCATGATCGAGGAGTTGCGGACCAAGAGCAAGCGGTTCGCCGAGCTGTGGGACGCGGGCGTCGTCGGCAGGCTGGAGGCCTCCCGCAAGACCATCGAGCATCCGCAGGTGGGCCGGCTGACGCTGGACTGCGATGTGCTCAGGGTCGAGGGCAACGACCTCCATGTCCTTGTCTACTCGGCCGAACCGGGCACCGAGGCGGCCGAGAAGCTGGAGCTGCTCTCCGTGGTCGGCACCCAGAGCCTGGTCGAGTAGCGGTCGGCGGAGCCTTCTCCTTCACCTCGTCGGGCTTGGCCACGACCAGAAACCCGTTGGCGGCCCACCGCGACCACTGCTACCTTTCCGGAGGCCGTGCGAGAGAACAAGGAGGTGGTACCCGTGAACGAATCGACATGGGTGCTCTCCTCCGGGGTCACGGTCGGGCGATAGGTCGTCGTCCGGGAGCGCCGTTCCAGTGCACTCCCGAAAGGCACGACCATGCAATTCACTTCCGAACAGCGCCTCGACGACGGCGTCCTCGAGCGCGAATTCACCCTCGGCGAGATCCCGGGCATCCTGTGGACGCCCGCATCCGCATCCACATCCACGCCGGTCCCGCTGATCCTGCTCGGCCACCCCACGCTCGGACTGCGCAAGATGTACCCCCGGCTGGCGGCCCGGGCCCGGCACTCCGCGGCGGAGGGCTTCGCCGCGGGCACCATCGAGCTCCCCGGGAGCGGTGACCGGCCCCGTTGGGCCGCCCTCGAGCAGGCACGCGCCGACCTGCGCCGGGCCATGGAGGCCGGCGAGCCGGTCGGCGGCGAGATCATCGACGCCCTCGTCCTCCCGCTCGTCGAAAAGTCGGTCCCGGAATGGCAGGCCGCCCTGGACGCCCTTCTCTCGCTGCCCGAGATCGGCGGCCCGGTCGGGTACTCGGGGGGAGTGATCTCCATCGGCATCCGGTTGGCGGTGGTCGAGCCGCGCATCGTGGCCGCCGGCTTGTTCGCCGGGAGTCTCGTGCCCGCCGCCATGTTCGAGGAGGCCCGCAGGGTCACCATTCCGCTGCACGTCCTGCTCCAGTGGGACGACGAACGGAACGACCGGCAGGCTGCTCTGGACCTGTTCGACGCCTTCGGCTCCAAGGAGAAGACACTGCACGCCAATATGGGCGGGCACACGGGCGTCCCGCAGTTCGCAGGGGAGGACGCGGGCGGGTTCTTCGCCCGGCACCTGAAGTAGGGCCGGATCGCCAGGCCGGCAGCAGACGGTAGGCAGCGGGCGGTGTCGGCCGGGCTGCCGCTCGTCGAGGACAGGTCCCGACCCTCCTCGACGGCGGCGGCCCGCAGATGCACAACCGCCCCGATCACAGCGGTACCCGCCAGCGCCCGAGCACCGCCCCGCCCTCGAACACGCCAGGCAGCTCTACCTCAACTGCCCCTGCTCCGAGGAGAGGTGGAGCGATGCCCTGCCGGCGCAGGCGCGTCCGCATGTGGACCGCGCACTCGCCGGGATCGACCGGCTGCGCACCTCAACCCCGCAGATATGAGGGCCGCCACTTCAAGTCCCGGGTGTCAAATCCGACAGTGGTCCACCGCGGCCGTGGCCGCCTACGAGCAGTGGCTGCGACAGGATGACTCCAGCCTCGACGGGTTCCTGGACGTGGCGCTGAGGGCACTCGCGCCGGGCACACGAGCCGAACGGGCCGAGGCTGCCCGGGTGAACGTGCGCCCGGACCCGGCGATCCGTGGCACGCAGGCACACATCTGCCGGCCTTCGTCCCGTTGCCGGGGAGGCAGGAACACGCCACGTGGTCGACGGGCCCGTCCGTCTCCACTGTCCGGGCGCGGCACAGTCCGCATTCGCCGCGCAGACAGTCGTACGTGATCTCGACGCCTGCCCCCTTGGAAAGCGTCCAACACTCCGACGCCGACCGGGACTTCAACCGTCACGCCGTGGCGTGGCACGGTGACCCCTTCAGCCAGGTTGGAAGAACGCGAGCATTTTCTGGGCGGCGTCCGGCGACGTGAGCAATTCCTGCACGTCCGTGGACATCCGGGCGGCAGCACTGGTGCGTTCGAACATCTCGCGTTCGTATTCTTTGACGGCGGCGGGAAAGTCGTCCGGGTGCGCGGCCAGCGCGAGGCCGAGCAGGGCGCCGTCGAGCAGCGCCATGTTGGCGCCCTCTCCCACCGGCGGCATCAGGTGCGCGGCATCGCCGAGCAGCGTGACGTCCGGCGTCGACGGCCAGGTCAGGCCGACCGGGAGCGTGGTGATCGACCGCGGCACGATCGTGTCGTCGCAGGCCGCGATCAGCGCGGTGAACCGTGAGTCCCATCCGGGGAGCAGGTCGATCAGCCGCGCCCGGGCGGCGGCGGGGTCGTCGAACGGGATCCCGCTGGTGGCGAACCAGTCCTCGGCGGTGTTGTAGAAGCTGAGGCCAATGCGAACGCGGCCGTCGCCGTTGCGCTGCGCCGCCAGGGATATTCCGTTGCCGAGCACCCAGTAGGTGCCGCGCCCGACCATCGCCGCGAGGCCGGGGTGCGTGCGGTCGATGTCAGGAATACCGACCTCGACGACGTTCTGGCCGATATGCGCCGGGCGGGCGTCGGTGAGCAGCGCGCGGACCCGGGACTGCGCACCGTCCGCGCCGACCAGCAGGTCATACGCCGCACTGCTGCCGTCGGCGAAGTGCAACAGGCTGCTGTCGGCGGATTGGAACGCCTGCCCCCAGCGCACCATGTCTTCGGGGAGGGAATCCAGCAGCAGGTTGCGCAGATCGGCGCGGTCGACCTCGGGTCGCTCAAGCGGGGCGTCGTCGGGCGTGTCCTCCTGGAGCAGCAGGGTGCCGTCCGGCTCGAGAAGACGCATGTCCTGGCCTTCACCACGGGCAATCGCATAGAACTCGTCGATCAGACCGGCCTCGCGCAGCGCCCGCTGGCCGGAGTGGATGTCGAGCATGCCTCCCTGACCGCGCGCACCGCGTGACGATTCACGTTCATACACGACGGCGTCGATGCCGTTCACGTGCAGCACCCGGGCGAGAGCCAGGCCGCCGAGGCCCGCTCCGACAATGGCGATGGTCATGGTTACCTCTCATCGATACGGCGTACTGATCGATACACTGTATCGACTGATGCGGTGTATTGTTCGCGGCATGTTGGTGTGGGAGAGGCCGGAGCCACCGAATCGACCCGTGCCGGGCCCGTTGAGTCGGGAACGGATCGTGCGAGCGGCGATCCAACTGGCCGACGCGGACGGCCTGGACGCGGTGTCGCTGCGCAAGGTCGCCACCGTGCTGGACGTCCGTCCGATGCGGCTGTACGGGTACATCGCCAGCAAGGAGGAGTTGCTCGACCTGATGGTCGACGCCGCCCACGCCGAGATCCGGCCGGCCGGAGACGGCTGGCGGGAGGTGCTCGGATCTCTTGCCGAAGCCACTCGGCACGCCGCTCACGAGCACGAATGGCTCGCCGATCTACTGGGTGGCCGACCCCAGCTCGGGCCGCACGCGCTGGCCAGTGGGGAGACCGTGATGGCCGCACTGGGCGACGTCGACGTGGACGCCGTCATGCCCGTGGTCGCCGCAGTCAACGCGTACGCGATCGGCGCGGTACGTCGGGAGATCGCCGAGCGGCGTGCCGAGCGGGCCACCGGGATGGACGAGAAGCGTTGGCAGGCCTCACTCGGGCCCTACCTGGAGCGAACCTTCGCCACCGGCCGATTCCCCGCGCTGGCCACGGTGGTGCGCGACGCCGCCCACCTGGACGCCGACCACACCTTCCGGATGGGCCTCGACTTCCTGCTCGACGGCATCGAAGCCCGCCTCTCGAGGTGACGCGCGGCCGAAGCAGCTCAGCGTGTCCGCCACAGGTCACGAAGGAGCGCGATCTCGGCCATGTGGTGGATGAATTCGAGGTTGCACCCCCACAAGACGTCGATGAACGGATCGTCGGGGTCGGAGCCGTACGGGTGCTGCGAGAAGCCGACCGTGTCGAGTTACTCGTCGGTCACGGCGGCGACGCTCTCTCGCCGGCGGTCCACCGCTGCCCAGAACCGCTCGACGGTCAGGTCGGCGGAGGGGGTGAAGTCGACCAGTGACTTGGGCTCCTGGCGCTGCTCACCGAAGGTCCACTCCCATTGAGCCCTGTGCATCGTGAAGTTGCTGGTCACGGGTCTGGTGTGTGCGGGGTTCGGGATGCTCGTGCTGGTCGTGGGTGGATGAGGTCAGGGGCCGGTTCCGGGCGGCCTTGTAGCCGGTGATCACCGCCGGGTCGGCGTCGGGACCGCTGTCGTCGAGCCCGCCGAAGCCCAGGTCGCCGATGGCTCCGAGGCCGGCCGCCCGCAGCTTGGCGGTGAGCTGGTCGTGGCCGCAGGCGGTGATCTCTGAGGTGCGTCCGGGCCGGGCCGCCGAGACCCAGAGCAGGCGGCCGCGGTCGTCGGTGAGCGCGATGACGAGCAGGCCATGGCCTCCCGCGATCTCGTGGCGTGCCGACCTGCCGACGGATCGTAGGCGGGGGCAAGCCGCGGGCGCAGCCGAACCAGGCATCCCACCGGAACCGGACCCACCCCGCCGGTCATCCCCACCAGGACGAGGCCGCCACCATCCGGGTTCTTCGCGTGCACGGGCGGGCTCGGCCGTGCACCGAGCCTGCCGCTCCAGCTCCACCCGTTCCTGATCGCTCGCTGTGACGCTCACCCGGTTCGGCGTACGTCGTCGCCCGCGAACGTCAGGAACACCGGAGCCGGACCTGTGTCACGCCACCGGCTAGCGCTGCAGTGTCAGTACCCCCGGCCGGTACGGCAGGAGGCCGTAGTCCCCGCCGTCGGTGCTGGGGTCGCGCCCCTGGTAGAGGAACTGCAGATTGCAGGGGTCAATGGTCTTGGTCTGGTCGGGGTTGGTGCGAACCAGATCGCCGTGGCTGATGTCCCTGGTCCAGGCTGTCGCGCCGCTGTTGGCACTGCCGGCGAAGGGGTTGGTCACGGTGTTGGCCTGCGGCTGCGGTGTCCACGTGCCGCCGAGGCTGGTGGCCGTGAACGAGCGGAAGTAGCGACCATACCCCGTGTAATTCTGGGCCTCGACGATCATGAGGTACAGGTTCTGACCCTGGACCTTGTAGACCTCCGGCGCCTCGAACAGGTTGAGCGCCGTGTCACTCATGATCTTCGTGAACGAACCGAAGGTGCCCGGGAAGTCGCCGATGGGCATGCTGGCGCGGTAGATGCCGCCCTCGTCGTCGGCGAAGAACATGTGCATGTTCGTGTCGTCGCCGATGAGGGTCACGTCGAGGGGGCCGACCTTCCGGCCTTCAACGTCTGGGAGGGTGGTCGTGAAGAGTTCCTGCTGCGGGCCCCAGCCGTTGGGGTTGGTGGGGTCGCTCGAGGTGCGGTAGGAGAAGCTGTATGGCCAACCCCCGTTGTAGGCGAGCACCCAGAGGTTCTTCGGGGCGAAGTAGAACAGCGTCGGCGCGATGCCCTCGAAGGGAATCGTGTTCTGGGTGGCGGTGGCCATGTCGGACCAGTTCGTGAAGGGGCTGAAGGCCGTCAATCCCCAGCGGCCATCGTTCCCGGGGAGGGTGTTGTGCGTCGTGGCATAGACGACGTGCTTGCCGTTGGAGACGACGCTGGTGAAGTCCTTGAGCGAGGCCCACCCCGCCTTCGGCTCCGCCAGCGGACCCGTCGAGGTCCAGCGGTAGGTCGACGGAAGAGCACACGCGTTGCTCGCCCCGGACAGGCCGGTCCACTTCTGGTTGGCGCCGCCGGTGCACGACCAGAGCCGCACCCCCGTGCCGTTGGCCTTGCCCCAGCCCGAGACCTCCAGGCACAGCCCGGACCGCACGCCGACGATCGTGCCGTCGGCGTTCACCCGCCACTGCTGGTTGTCACTGCCGGTACACGTCCAGATCTGCACCGGGGTCCCGGGCGTGGTGGCGCCGCCCCGGACATCCAGGCACTTGTTGCCGTACACGGTCAGCTGGTTGCTGTTGGTCAACGTCCACTGCTGGTTGATTCCGCCGTGGCAGTCCCAGATGTGCACGTTCGCGCCGTCGGTCTGACTGAAGCCCTCCACATCGAGACACCGGCCGGAATCAACACCGCGCACCTCGCTGGTGGTGGCCGCCTGAGCCGGACCGGCGACGAGCAGCGCCGCCAACGCGGCCAGAGCCGCGACCACGGCGGCGAGCACCGCCGACGAGCGTCTGAGACTGAAACTACGTCTGCGCATAAGGACCTCGTCATCCTTGAGCAAGCGGCTCCGGTCTGCCCCGTCAGAGGCTGTCCGGATGCCGGTGTGGTTCGACCCTGATGGTTCGGCATTCCGAACGAAGGTCGAAGTACCGATCGCGAGAATGCTAGACATCCCATGAATGACGTCAATACTTCTCGCATGATCCGCGGGCAGAAACGTTCGCAGGCTGAAACCAGGCGGCTTCAAGTCCCGTGGCCGTACGGGTCTTTGGCGTGTGGGGCGGGTAGTGGTGCGGGCGTGGGCGTGGTGATCATTACGGACCTCGACCAGGTCGCTCACCTGAGCCTCTAGTTCGGCTAGGTACCCGACCCGCGCTCGCGGCGGGGCCCGTGGCACTCAGGAACACCGCGCTGGCAGCGGTCCGGGCACCGGTGGAGCACGGCTTCGCCCACCTCGAGAACTGGCGCGTGCTCGGCAAGGCCCGCACCGACCCGACGTGGGCGACCGCCCTGGTCAGGTCCCTGCTCATCCTCACAAACCGCGACGTCTCCCGGTGACCGACGACCTTCACCGAAGTCATCCACCCACGACCAGCACGAGCATCCCGAACCCCGCACACACCAGACCCGTGACCAGCAACTTCACGATGCACAGGGCTCAATGGCCCGCGAACCCGAAGTGCAGGTGCCCGAGCCGCCACGCGATCGTGGTGACCGGCGTCCCGTCGGGCCCGGGCGGCGGGCCGGTGTGGTTGAGGATCTCCTCGACCCGGTCGACGCCCACGCTCCAGTCGTCGGCGATCTTGGCGACTGTCATGCCGGCGGCGGCGTGCCGGGCCACCTCGTCGTACTCGTTCGCCGGGATCTGCGGGTCGCCTCGGTCGAGCACCCGTTGTCGAACTGGTCGATCACCACGCCCAAATGGCCGGTCCGCACGTCCGAGGTCTCCAGGTCGGCTCCCATCGCGGTCGCGTGTCGCACCCCTGTTGTGCGGCCGGAGCCTGACGGCTCACCTCATGGCGGGCGAGGGCGTTTCCTGACAACGAATGCCTCGACAGCGCCCGGTCCCGGCGAAGGGATCATGATGTGGGGATGACGGAGAATCAATCCCCTGCAGCGCCGACTGTGGTGCGGCTTCCCCAGTACACGAAGGCGGACCAGCGCGAGATCCTCGGCAACGGCGACGATCCCTTCGGCGTTGCCTCTGCCGGTCTGACCTGGCTCCCCAAAGAAGAACACTTCGGCATCAGACACGGCGACCGACTCGTCGCCCACACCGGCTTGTTGCGACTGCCTGTCGCGACCGGCGACGTCAAGACAGAGGTGGTCGGTGTCGGCGGGGTGGCCGTCGCACCCGACATGCAGGGCCGGGGGCTGGCGCGGCTCGTCGTCACCGCCGCACTGGAGCACGCCCGTACGTTGGGCCCTCGGCACGCGCTCCTGTTCTGCCGACCTCCCCTCGTGCCGCTCTACCAGCGCCTCGGATGGCACCCTCTCGACGACGACGTACTCGTCGAACAGCCCGAAGCCCGCCTGGTGACCATGCCGCTGCGTACCATGGTGACTCCCCTGCACGACGACGCCCGCTGGCACCCAGGACCAGTGCGTCTGTTCTCGCTTCCCATGTGACGGGACCCTTCGGGGTGGTCTGCCCCTGGCCCGTACTCCCTGGAGGGCAAGCCATGGACGCGGCCGACTCGATCACACGGCCGCGCCGGGGCCCGGCAGCAGGTCGACGTCGCCCGCGTGCATCGGCTCACCGCAGTGGGCGCAGCGCAGGTCGACGCTGCTGATCTCGCCGCACGCGTGATGGCGGTAGAGGACGGGTGGGCCGGCCTCGCCCGCGAGCCACTTGTCCCCCCAGCCGACCATGACCATGAGCAGGTCGACGAGTTCAGCGCCCTTCTCTGTCAGGACGTACTCGTACCGCGGTCGCCGGTCGTAGGGCCGACGCTCAAGCACTCCGTGCTCGACGAGGTGGTTCAGCCGCTCGGTCAGGACCTTGCGCGAGATGCCGAGGTCAGCCTGGATCTGCTCGAACCTGGTGAGCCCGGCGTACACGTCACGCAGGACCAGGGGCGACCACGGCTCCCCTATGACATCGAGCGTGCGGGCGATGGAGCACGCCATTTCGGCGAAGTTCGTGCGCTGCATGGAATCAGTCTAGCCTTCTGGGTTCCCTCAAGGAACCCCGAATGCTACGGTCGATGAGTCTCTTGAAGGAACTCAGAAAGGGGTACGGACATGAGCAAGGTCATCAGCGCCCATGCGGTGTCGGTCGACGGGTACATCACCGGTCGTGATCCCGGCGCCGGGCGCGGACTCGGTGACGGGACGATGCTCTTCGACTGGTACTTCGACGGCGACACGCCCAGCCAGGTGTTCGACGGGTTCAAGCTGAGCGAGCCCGGCGCCCGGGTCTTCGACGCCCTCGCCGGACGCGTGGGTGCGGTCGTGGCGGGGCGCAACACCTATGAGGACTCCGACCACTTCGGCGGCGGCAGTCCCCACCCGGCGGCCCGGCTGTTCGTCCTCAGCCATCGGCCGGCGCCCGAGATGACCAAACGGCAGACCCTCGTCACCACCGGCATCGAGGACGCGATCGCGGCGGCTCGCGAGGCCGCCGGCGACGGCGACGTCGGCCTCATGGGCGGCGGCGTAGTGACCGAGGCGTTGAAGGCGGGTCTCATCGACGAGGTGATCCTCCATCAGGTGCCGGTCCTGCTCGGCGGCGGCCGCCCCTTCTTCCGGGAACTCCCCGAGCACGTGCGCCTCCGCCTCGTCGAAGCGGTCCCGACGCCGGGCGTCACCCACCTCCACTACGAGGTCGAGCGCTGACCCTCGCCACCCGACAGCGCAGCGCAGACGTCCCCGTCTTCCGCACCGACAACCCCCGCCGGAAGCCCGCCTCGAGAATCACCCCACAACCCATGTCAGGAGATGACCACGATGCTCAACCCCGACATTCGCCGCGCGCTCGACGGCACCCCCCTCGCCCACCTCGCCACCGTCCTCCCCGACGGCGCTCCCCACTCCGTTCCCGTCTGGATCGGCACGAACGGCGACCACGTCGCGATCCTCACCGGCCCGACCTCCCGCAAGGCCCGCAACCTGCGACGCGACCCGCGGGTCGCGCTCTCCCTGACTCCGGCCGACAACCCGTTCCAGCCGGTCATCGTCCGCGGCAGGGTCGTCGAATGGATCGAGGGCGATGCCGCCTGGGAGATCGTCGACCGGATCTCGACGAAGTACACCGGCGGCCCCTACCGGCGCGACGAGGAGCGCGTCGTCATGCTCATCGAACCCGACCGACAGAGCATGGGCTGAGCGGCATGCTCACCGGCGCCATCGAGGCATGCGGGCGCCGGCGGCACACACGGGTGGAGGCTCAGCCCACGGTGAAGGTGTAACTGCCCGAGGAGAAACGGTAGTTCGCCGTGGAGGGGGTCCGGTCCTGAGGCAGCGGCGGAGTGGGGCCGTTCTCGGTGATGCGGGCGCGGGCGCTTGCGGCACCCGGACAACTGCCGTGCTGCCGACGGGAATGCTGATCTTCAGGGTGAGGCGGCCCCGATTGCCCTTCTCCCAGGCACTGGTCACCGGCCCTTGAGGGGTGCGGTAGCTGCCGGAGGCGTGGGGGAGGTCACCGACGACGGCCGGAGCTATCTCCAGATGGCGGTAACCGGTCGACCCGGGCGCCTGGTTGATGCCCGCCGGGCCGTTGATGAGCCAGGCGTCGACCTGGCCGAGGAAGTGGTGGTTCTGGGAGCCGGGCCGCACCGGCGTTCAAGCGGCGACAGCTCGGGACCGCACCGATGTTCAACCGCTCGACGACTCGGGGCCGCACCGGCATTCAACCGCTCGACGACTCGCGGCCGCACCGGTGTTCAACCGTTCGGTTGAACACAGCTTCCACCTTTGGCATGGCCATCTGTCCGTACGGACGACGCGGGCCGCCGCTCACCCGCAGCAGAATGACCATCGCCCATGGCGCCGGGGCCCCGTACTTCACCCCCATCAGAGAGGTCTCCTCAGCGTGTCCAGCTTCCTCAGCAGACGACGTGTCCTCACCACCGGGGCGGGCGCCGCCCTCGGTCTCGGCGCGGTCGGCGCCACCGCGGCCCCCGCCTCGGCATCACCGGCCGCCGCCGCACGGCACAACACCGGTCCCGAGGAGACCAGAACGCTCGACGAGCTCTACCGGGCCGCCCTCAAGGAGGGCGGGAAGCTCGTCGTCTACGCCGGCGGCGACACGCCGACCCAGCAGGACGGCACCAAGGCCGCTTTCAAGGCCCGCTTCCCGGACCTCGACCTGACGCTGATCGTGGACTACAGCAAGTACCACGACGTCCGCGTCGACAACCAGTTCGCCACCGGCACCCTCGTCCCCGACGTCGTACAGTTCCAGACCCTCCAGGACTTCACGCGCTGGAAGGACCAGGGCCGTCTGCTCCGCTACAAGCCGGCCGGGTTCTCCAAGGTCTACGACGGCTTCAAAGACCCGCAGGGCGCCTGGATCGGCACCGGGGCGATCGCGTTCAGCTTCCTGTACGGCACGTCGGCCGTGGGGTCGGACGCGCCGCGCAGCCCGCTCGACCTGGTCGACCCGAAGTGGAAGGGCAAGATCGCCTCGTCGTACCCGCACGACGACGACGCGGTGCTCTACCTCTACTCCCTCTACGCCCAGAAGTACGGCTGGGAGTGGGTGGCCAAGCTCGCCGCCCAGGACGTGCAGTTCGCGCGGGGCAGCAACTCCCCGGGCGATGCCGTCTTCGGCGGGCGGAAGGCGATCGGTATCGGCACCGCCGGCTCGGCGGTCCCCTCCTCATCGTCCCCCGTGAAGTTCTCGATCGCCGACGGACACCCCTTCATGGGCTGGGGCCAGCGCACGGCCATTCTCAAGCAGGCCAAGAACTCCACGGCCGCCAAGCTGTTCCTCAACTGGCAGATCTCCGCGGAGCACCAGCGGAATTCCTTCAACGGCTGGTCCGTCCGCACCGACATCGCTCCCCCGGCCGGCCTCAAGCAGCTCTGGGAGTACCCCGACGCGCACGTCGACGGCTTCCCCCGCTTCATGGCCGACCGCGCCGGGGTCGAACGCTGGAAGCAGACCTTCGCCCTGTACTTCGGCGAGGTCAAGGGCGACCCGACGCCTGGTTGGCTCGGACTGCACCCGGGGGTCTGACCGACTGCGGGGCTGTCGGTGCCTGCTCTCCCGCACCGGGCGCAGGCGGCCCCGCTCTGCGGAATTCACGCAGGCGAAGTGATCAGTACTCCAGCTCCGGGCGCAGCGGGCCGCCGACTGCGTGGAGGTAGCGCAGCACCTGGGCGTATGAGTTGAAGAGCCCCGTCTCGTGGTACGCGATGCCGTGCCGAGCGCAGTACGTGCGCACGAGTTCCTGGGCGTGGCGCAGGCTGGGCCGCGGCATGGAGGGGAACAGGTGGTGCTCGATCTGGTAGTTGAGCCCGCCGAGCGCGAAGTCCGTGAACCGGTGGCCGCGGATGTTGCGTGAGGTCAGTACTTGCCGGCGCAGGAAGTCGATCTTGTCGTCCTTGGCGAAGATGGGCATGCCCTTGTGGTTCGGGGCGAACGAGCACCCCATGTAGAGCCCGAACAGCCCCTGGTGCACGAGAAGGAAGCACACGGCCTGAAGGGGCGTCAGGACCAGGAACAGAGCGGCGAGGTAGCCGCCGAGATGCGCCGTCAGCAACCCCACGTCGGCCAGCTTCGTCGCCCGCGAGGTCGCGGCGCCGGTGCGGTCGAGCAGCGCCCGTACGCCGGCGACGTGCAGGGCGAGTCCTTCCAGGAGCAGCATCGGGAAGAACAGCCAGGCCTGGTGGCGGGCCAGCCAGGCGTACGGTCCGCGGCGAACGCGGGCGTGATCCTCGGTGAAGGCGATCGCGCCGTCGGCGATGTCGGGGTCGCGGTCGACGTGGTTGGGGTGGGAGTGGTGCCGGTTGTGCTTGGTGATCCACCAGCCGTAGCTGAGGCCGATCAGCAGGTCGGCGTGCACCCGGCCGAGCAGGTTGTTGACGCGCTTGGAGCCTGCGATCTGCTGGTGCCCCGCGTCGTGCCCGATGAACCCGGTCTGGGTGAACATCACCGCGAGGAAGGCGGCGGTCAGCAGCTGCCACCACGACTGCCCGATGAGCGCGAACGCGGTCCAGCCGGCGGCCAGCAGAAGCAGGTTCGCGCCGACCTTGACGGAGTAGTAGCCCGGTCGCCGCTTCAGCAACCCGCTCTGCCTCACCTCGCGGGACAGCGCGGCATAGTCGCTGCCTCGGCTGCCGGGCGGGGGTTCGACCGTCGTGGTGTGGTCGGCCGTATAGGAGACCGGGCCGACGGGCGGGGGCTTGGTCATCTCGGTGTGATCCGCCGGATCAGTGCTCCGGTCGCTGACTTCAGTGGTCACTGTGTTCCTCTCGGGGTGCACGGGGGCTGCTTGCTCGAGCCGTGTGCTGTCTCCTTCGAGACGGCGAATAGCTAGGAATGTGCGTAATCATGCGATATGTGCGTGATCATGTGATCCAGGCTGATGGCCGTCAGCCGTCGAAGAAAACCCCGAAAGGACGAAACGCCCGCTGTCCAGAACTCCGCGGGCGATTCCACGTTCGTAAATTTCAACTACAACCACTGCTCCAACGTCTGCGGCGCCGGGAAGGTTCCCGGATGAGCAGGGCAAGGCTCGGTGACACCCCGGCTGCTCGGCTCCAGGGTCGACATCCGGCACGGGCCGCGTCCGGAAAGGAGTACGGTTGCGGCATCGCGGGCATCTCGCACGCCGTCATCAGTTTCGGCGTCGCCCTCGGTTCAACGGCAAAGATCGCATACATCGGATCCCGCCGGAAATGAGCCGCCTCATGCCTCCTGGCTCGTCCTCTCACGCCGTCTTCCGCATCCGGTCCCGCGCAGCGCGATAGCGGATCTCCCGGCTTTCGGAATGCCCCGGGGCATTCCTGCAACTTCATGCACGCCCCTGAACCGATCAGCACGGTTCCGCGCCGATCGGCGCGGCTCTGAACCGATCAAGAGGATGCGGGACGTATGTATTCACAGGACTCGATCTCCGGCCGCCGCCGCGGTCGCCCCGAACCGACCACGGAGATGCTCTCCGGGCTGGCCTGCCTCATCTGCGGCACCGACTACCGCGACGCACCCGACCCGGCGGCCGTGGTGGTTTCCCACCGCGACGACAGGCAGCTCCTCGCCTGCCGCGGGACGTGCGCACGCATGGCGAGCGGCTCGGTCGACGGTCTGGACGAAACTCCCCTCCCGCTGGCCGAGCGCGTCCACAGACACCGGGCCGACGGCTCCTGAACCGGATGCCGGGCAGCCACACCAAGCACGCCGAGAACGAACGAACAAAATGATGAGGAAGCGTATGAGCCTGATGAGTCTCGGAGTACTCGCCTCCTCCCGCAAGGAGAACGAGCTCCGCCTGCCGTTGCACCCCGCGCACCTCGACCGGATCGCCCCGGACGTACGCGCGAGAATCTTCCTCGAACAGGGCTACGGCGAACGGTTCGGCGTCGCCGACGACACGCTCGGTCCACTCGTGGCGGGCTTGCGCTCCCGCGAGCAACTCCTCGCCGAATGCGACGTGTTGCTGCTGCCCAAACCCATGCACGACGACATCGCCGCGCTGCGCGAGGGCCAGGTCCTGTGGGGATGGCCGCACTGCGTGCAGGACGAGAAGATGACCCAGATCGGCATCGACAAACGGCTGACGCTGATCGCCTGGGAAGCCATGAACCACTGGACCTCCACGGGCACCTTCAGCGTCCATGTGTTCCACAAGAACAACGAGATGGCCGGCTACTGCTCGGTGCTGCACGCCCTGCAACTCGGCGGGCAGACCGGCCACTACGGTCGCCGCCTGCGCGCGGTGGTCATCAGCTTCGGCGCCACGGCGCGCGGAGCGGTCACGGGCCTGGGCGCCATGGGGGTCACCGACGTCACGGTGCTCACCCAGCGCGCCGCCGCGGCGGTGGCCTCACCGATGCCCTCGGTCGTGATGGCCCACTTCGAGGAGCAGGAGGACGATCCCTCGCGCCTGCGGGCAGTCACCGCGGCCGGTTCCATGCCGCTGGCGGAGTACCTGGCCGGGTTCGACATCATCGTCAACTGCGTCCTCCAGGACACCGACGCGCCGCTGATGTTCGTCACCGAAGAGGAACTCGCCCTGTTCAAGCCGGGGACCTTCTTCGTCGACGTCGCCTGCGACGAGGGCATGGGCTTCGGATGGGCCCGCCCGACCACCTTCGGCGAGCCCATGCCCGCAGTGGGGCAGGGCTGCCACTACTACGCGGTGGACCACAGCCCGTCCCACCTGTGGAACTCCGCCACCTGGGAGATCAGCGAGGCGCTCCTTCCCTATCTGCGCAAGGTCATGAGCGGCCCCGCGGCATGGGACGCCGACGTCACGGTCCGCAAGGCCATCGAGATCCGCGACGGAGTCGTCCAGAACCCGAAGATCCTCTCCTTCCAGCACCGGTCAGCCGCTTACCCCCACGTCCAGGGGATCCCGGTCCCGGCCCTCACCTGACCCGGGTGCGTTGGTCCGCCTGCCGGGAGACGCCCCCGGGCAACACCGGTCCCGGGTTCAGGGCATGATCGGTACGTTGGTGCCCGGGACGACGAGAGGGGCGGCGAGGCCGTGGCTGAGGGATCGGGGATCTCGACGGCGAAGGACGCGGCGGATCATGCGCTGATCCTGGCCTTCGGACGGCTGCAGGGGGCGGCCAACCGGCTGGAGTACATGCTCGGGCGGGCGCTGGAGGAGGAGTGCGGGATCAGCCATCTCATGTTCGAGGTCCTGCTGATTCTGGGCCGGGCGGGCGAGCCGGGCCTGTCGATGCGGTCCCTCGCCCAGGAGCAGGTGCTGACGACGGGCGGTGCGACGCGGCTGGTGGACCGCATGGAGGCGGCCGGGCTGGTCGAGCGCACCGAGGCGCCCGGCGACCGGCGCGGGCGGCTCGTACGGCTGACTCCGGCCGGGGAGGAGACGGCTGTCCGGGCCTCTCGTATCCACCTGGAGAACATCAAGCGCTTCTTCCTGGCGCCCCTTCCTCCTCAGGACCGCGAGCGGTTCGCGGAGGACCTGAGGATCCTCAGCCATTCGGCCCGGGAACTGCTGCCCCGACTGCCCTGAGCTGCTGCGGCGTGTCAACACCGGCACGATGACAGGGGCGCCCTAGGGTGTGACGCACGACACATCTATCGTGAAATATCTGACGCGTCAGTTACTGTTTCATCAGATGAATCGCTCGCGATAGGCGAGCGTCGCACCCTGTCGAGGTCCTCGATGAAGCTCGTCTACGTTTTCGATGCCTACTGCGGCTGGTCGCACGGGTTCTCCGGCACCCTGCGCGAGGTCGTCTCCCGCCATCCGGAACTGCCGGTGGACGTCGTCTCCGGTGGCCTGTTCACCGGGGAACGCCGGGTGCCGATCCATGAGTTCGGCTACGTCCAGGGCGCCAATGCCAAGATCGCCGAGCTCACCGGCGCCGAGTTCGGCGACGGCTACGAGAAGCTGATCGCGGACGGCTCGTTCGTGATGGATTCCGCGGCCGCAGCCCGCGGTGTGGCGGCCTTGTCCCAAGCGGCCCCCGACCGGGCGGCAGACCTGGCCATCGCCCTGCAGCACGCCTTCTACGTCGACGGCCTGAGCCTCTCCGACCCGGCCACCTACCGCGAGGTCGCCGAGCAGGCGGGGCTGGACGCCGACGCCGTGGTCGCCGCCTTCGAGGCGCCCGAAGCACAGGCTGCGGCCGAGGCCGACTTCCACCGGGCCGCCGAACTGGGCGTGACCGGCTTCCCCACCCTCCTGGCCGTCGACGGCGACCGGGTCACCGCGCTGGCCCTCGGCCACGGCACCGCCGACGACATCGATCAGCGGCTCGCGGCCCTCCGTACCTCCTGATCCTCCCCCGTCCCCCTCCCTCACCGTTCCCTCAAGGAGCCGTCATGAGCACCCTGTCCTTCAAGGTCCTCGACCTCGACTTCCCCGCCGGATCCAAGAACAAGACCGCCACCCTCGTCACCGGCGAGAACGAGGCCCTGCTGGTCGACGCCGCCTTCACCCGCGCCGACGGCCACCGCCTGGCCGCCGAGGTCCTCGACTCGGGCAAGAAGCTGACCACGGTCTTCGTCAGCCACGCCGACCCCGACTTCTACTTCGGCGCCGAAGTCCTCGCCGACGCCTTCCCCGAGGCTCGGTTCGTCGCCACCCCGATCGTCATCGAGCACATCCAGCACTCCTACGAGGGCAAGCTCAAGGCATGGGCCGCGCTCGGCCCGAACCTCCCCACCCGCCTCGTCGAACTGACCCCGCTGACCGGCGACCTCACTCTGGAGGGCCACCGCTTCGAGCTCAAGGGCGGCCCGGCCGGCCTGCCCGACCGCCACTATCTGTGGCAGGCGGAGCAGCGCGCCCTCCTCGGCGGTGTGCTGCTGTTCCAGAAGGAGCATGTCTGGGTCGCCGACACCCCCACCCCCGAGGACCGGAACGCCTGGGTCAAGCTCCTGGACGAAATGGCCGCCCTCGAACCGGAGTTGGTCGTCCCTGGCCACCGTCTCCCGGGCACCCCGGCCGACGGCTCCGCCATCGCCGCCACCCGCGCGTACCTGCTCGCCTTCGAGGAGGAACTCGGCAAGGCCGCCGACGGCGCCGCGCTGACCGAGGCACTGGTCAAGCGCTACCCGGACAACGGCATGCTGATCGCTGCCCAGATCGGCGCCAAGGTCGCCAAGGGCGAGATGAAGTGGGGCTGACGGCCATGACATACGAGAACACCGAATTCACCACCTCCACCGCACCCGCCGATGTCGTACGGCGCCAGTACCTGGCGTCGGCGGCCGGTGACCTGGACGCCCTGCGGGCCACCCTCGCCCCCGACGTGGAGTGGACGGAGATGGCGGGCTTCCCGCTGGCCGGGACCTACCGGACCCCCGAGGGCGTCACCTCGAACGTGATGGAGAAGCTGGGCCAGGACTGGGACGGCTGGGCCGCCCACGACGACACCTACGTCGTCGACGGCGAGAACGTCGTCGTCCTCGCCCGCTACACGGCCACCAACAAGGCCACCGGCAAGCCGATCGGCGTCCGCGTCGCGCACCACTTCGTCGTACGCGGCGGCCTGATCGTCCGCTTCGAGCAGTTCGTCGACACCGCACTGGTCCGCGACGCCATGGCCGACTGACCAGGGGGCGAAACTCCCCATTGACGTCTTCAAGCGCTGACGTGGAATGCGCACCTGGTGCGCACTCCGAGCGGGATCCTGACTCCAGGCCACCACCCGGGATCCCGCTCTTTGCATTTCGACAGAGAACAACGGCACAGTAAAAAAAGCGGCACGGCGCCGTCGAATTATTCCGTACCGGTTCTGAGGAAAGTGCGGGTGTTTCCGACGTCGGGAGCGACGGAAACACCCGAAATTACGGTCACCAATAGTGGCGTCGGCCGCCGACTGCGTGCCCCAGGGATCCCACGATCCACAAGACGATGCCGACCACGACCAGGATGAGGCCGATGGTCCACAGGATCGAAATGCCCGCGAGGAATCCGATGATGAGCAGGATGAGGCCGAGGACGATCATGATTTACCTCCGGGTGGCAATGGCTCCTTGCTCCCGAGTTCCCTGAAGTGACGGCCTCATCCTCCGGGAGAGGCGAAATTCGGCTCGTCGGCGGCCTACCGCCACGCGTTGAGCCGGGCGGCCTGACGGGTCAGATGGTCGCGTTCGGCGAGGTTGGGAGCCTTCTGGGCCGCCTCGGCGTACAGGCGTGCCGCCGTCGCCTGGTCGCCGTCGCGCTCGTGGAGGTACGCCGCCACCGCGGTGTGGCGGGGCAGTGAGGCGTCGAGCGCCGCGAGCGCTGCCAGGCCGGCGCGCGGTCCGTCGGCCTCGCCGACGGCCACCGCGCGGTTGAGCCGGACGACCGGGCTGTCGGTCAGGCCCGTGAGCTCGTCGTACCACTCGACGATCTGCACCCAGTCGGTCTCCTCGGCGGTCGGCGCGTCGGCGTGGAGTGCCGCAATCGCGGCCTGGGCCTGGAACTCGCCCAGCCGGTCGCGGGCGAGGGCCGCCTGCAGGACATCGACGCCCTCGGCGATCGCCTTGGTGTCCCACCGGCTGCGGTCCTGCTCGGCGAGCGGCACCAGGCTGCCGTCGGGCGCGGTCCGGGCGGCGCGCCGGGCGTGGTGGAGCAGCATGAGCGCGAGCAGCCCGGCCACCTCGGGGTGGTCGATCGCGGCCGCGAGCTGCCGGGTGAGCCGGATGGCCTCGGCGGCGAGGTCGACGTCGCCGGAGTAGCCCTCGTTGAAGACCAGGTAGAGGACGCGCAGCACGGTGGCGACGTCGCCGGGCTGGTCGAACCGCACGCCGGAGACGGTGCGCTTGGCGCGGCTGATGCGCTGCGCCATGGTCGCCTCGGGCACCAGGTAGGCCTGGGCGATCTGGCGGGTGGTCAGCCCGCCGACGGCGCGCAGCGTGAGGGCGACTGCGGACGACGGCGTCAGCGACGGGTGGGCGCACAGGAAGTAGAGCTGGAGCGTGTCGTCCGCCGAGGATGCGGGCCCGCGCGCCGGTTCCTCCTCCACGAGGTCCTCGCGTCGGCGGCGGGCGGTGTCCGCGCGGGTCACGTCGAGGAACTTGCGCCAGGCCACGGTGACCAGCCAGCCCTTCGGGTCCCGCGGCGGGTCGGTCGGCCAGACGCGGACCGCCTCGAACAGCGCGTCCTGTACGGCGTCCTCGGCCGCCGCGAAGTCGGCTCCGCGGCGGACGAGGACGGCCAGGACGCTCGGCGTGAGGCTCCTCAGCAGGGCGTCGTTCATCCGGGAGGTCACTCCGTGATGCAACTGGCATGCGCGGCCAGGAACGGGCGCACCTCCAGCCACTCGTGGATCGGCTTCCCGCCCGCCCCGGGAGCGGCCGACAGCTCCCCGGCCAGCTCGACGGCCCGCTCGTAGCTGTCGACGTCGATCACCATCCAGCCCGCGATGAGGTCCTTCGTCTCGGCGAACGGGCCGTCGGTGACCGGCGGGCGACCCTCGCCGTCGTAGCGGACGAACGTGCCCTCGGGGGCGAGCGCCTGACTGTCGACGAACTCACCGCTCTCCTGGAGTCGGGCCGCGAAGTCGCTCATGTACTGCACGTGGGCCGAGATCTCCTCCGGCGTCCACTTGTCCATCGGTACGTCGTTGACCGCTGCCGGGGCGCCGCGGTAGTGCTTGAGCATCAAGTACTTGGCCATGGTGTTCTCCTCGGTGCTGGTGCGACCCATTGTGGTCGCGTTCACAGCGGGGACGGAGCCGGCCACGGGTTCTCGACATCGCCGGGCACATTTTTTTGGCTCACGCACGAAGAGCACCTGAAGGTCAGCCCGCGGCAGCGCCGAACCACTGGGACAGCCGGCTTCGCAGATCCTGCTGGTCCTCACCGACCCACGCGACGTGGCCGTCCGGCCGCAACAGCGCCGCGGGCGCATCCAGTTCCTCGCTGACGTCGACGACGTGGTCGACCCGATCCGCCCAACCGGCCACCGTGAGCCGGCCGGTCCGGTCGAGCAGCAGCCCGCGTCCGCCGCGCATCAGCTCGTAGAGGCGGCCATGCTTCAGCTTCACGTCCCGCAGGCGTCGGCCGAGCAGCTCGTGGCCCTCACCGAAGTCGTAGCGGACACCCACCGCGGTGACCATCCCGGTCATGTACTGGTTCACCTCCTCGAAGTCCATCAGCTTCGAGAGCAGTGCCCGCAGTGCGGTCGCACCCGGATCGGTCCCCATCAGCGTCATCTGCCCGCGGGCGTTGTCCAGCACGCGGGCACCCACCGGATGCCGTTCGGCGTGGTAGCTGTCGAGGAGACCCTCCGGTGCCCAGCCGCCCACTGCGGCGGCCAGCTTCCAGCCGAGGTTGAACGCGTCCTGCACTCCGAGATTGAGCCCCTGCCCGCCCACCGGCGGATGGACGTGCGCCGCGTCACCGGCCAGCAGCACCCGGCCCACCCGGTAGCGCTCGGCCTGCCGGGTGGCGTCGCCGAAGCGGGACAGCCAGCGTGGTGAGTGCGCGCCGAAGTCGGTGCCCGAGCAGGCCCGCAGCTGCCGCTTGAACTCCTCCAGGGTCGGCGCGGTCGTACGGTCCTCGGCCACGCCGTCGGCGGGCACGATGACGCGGTACACCCCGTCCCCGAGGAGGATGGCGCCGAACAGCAGTTGGGTCCTGCGGACCTCTTCGACGACGGCGGCGATCGTCGCCGGGTCCTCGGTCAACTCCATATGTCCCAACAGGGTTTCGACCTTGCTGGGCTCTCCGGGGAACCCGACGCCGAGCAGCTTGCGCACCGCGCTGCGGCCGCCGTCGCACCCGACGACGTAGCGCGAGCGCAGGTGCGTGCCGTCCGCCAGCTCGACAGTCACCCCGCCCTCGGCTTCGTCCTCGTCCTCGTCCTCGTCCTGGCGCAGCCCGACCACTTCGCAGCCGCGCCGGATCTCCGCACCGAGTGCGACGGCATGCTCGTCGAGCAGCCGCTCGGTGACCGGCTGCGGGACAGCGAGGCTGTAGGGGTGAGCCGTGTCCAGCCGGTCCGGCCACGGCTTGTGGATGCCGCCGAAGAAGCCGCCGACCTGGAACTTCTTACCGACCGCGAGGAACCGGTCCAGCAGGCCGCGCTGGTCCATCAGCTCGACGCTGCGCGTGTGCAGACCCTGTCCGCGGGACTCCTCGACCGGTTCGGTCAACTTCTCCAGTACGACCACGTGCACCCCGTGCAGCCGCAACTCGCCGGCCAGCATCAAGCCGGTCGGTCCACCGCCGACCACGATCACGTCAATCATCAAAGCACCCATTCGACGAGACGGGATTTCCGCCGGCCGCACCGTGCGAACGACAAAACCAAATGTGCCTGGCGAAGCCGTTATTGCCGCCGGTTCCGGCCTGGGCCGGTCATTCTGCGGCATCAACGGGGCCTTGCCGCAAGCCCCCCTCTGCGCTATATGTTGAGAGTGGCAGGGAGAGGTTCTTCTCCTTGCCCTTTTTCTTTTGTCATCCGCGTTGATGGCCGGGGAGACGCAGGTCACATTCCTCCATGTCACAGGGCGTCGGGCTACCTCGTCTCAGGGGTGTAGCCACTGACGACCACGGAGGAGCACACCATGAACGCGCGACTGGACTACTTCGCCAGCCCGACCGCCGGCAAGACCCTCAAGTACTTCATGTCGGCGGGCAAGGCCATCAAGGGCTCGCCGCTGCCGGCCGCGACGCAGGAGCTGGTCGCGCTGCGCGTGAGCCAGATCAACGGCTGCGCCGTCTGCATCGACATGCACACCAAGGACGCCGCCGCGGCCGGCGAGACCTCGGTGCGGCTGAACCTGGTGGCGGCCTGGCGGGAGGCCACCGTCTTCACCGAGGCCGAGCGTGCCGCGCTGGAGCTGGCGGAGCAGGGGACCCGGATCGCGGACGGGGCCGGCGGGGTCACCGACGAGGTGTGGGCGTACGCCGCCAAGCACTACGACGAGGAGCAGCTCAGCGCCCTGGTGGTCCTGGTCTCCTTCATGAACACGGCGAACCGGCTGAACGTCATCGCGCAGCAGCCGGCCGGCGACTACGAACCGGGGCAGTTCCACTGACGGACACAAGCACGAGCAACTGGCCGCGGGGCCCTGCTGTCGGCCAACGCGCCCCGGGCTCAGGGTCGTTGCTCTGGTCTGCCGGTGGTCCGGATGATCACAATAGGCCGCCTGCGCCGACGAGTACGGCGGGGCGGGAGCCCTTCAGGGAATTCAGGGAATTCAGGAGAAGAGGGAGTCAGCGTGAGCAAGGTCGAGGAGTTCGAGGAGCTGCGCCCGCTGCTGTTCTCGATCGCCTACCGGATTCTGGGCAGCGTGAGTGAGGCCGAGGACGCGGTGCAGGAGACGTGGCTGCGCTTCGACGGCTCGGCGACCCGGCCCACGTCGACCAAGGCTTTTCTGTCGGCCACGGTGACACGCCTCTCGATCGATGTGCTGCGTTCCGCGCGAGTGCGCCGGGAGGAGTACGTCGGGCCTTGGTTTCCCGAGCCGTTGCTGAGCGATCCGTATCAGGACCCGGCGCGCTCGGCGGAGCTGGCCGACTCGGTGTCGATGGCGGCGCTGCTGTTGTTGGAGCGGCTCAGCCCGCTGGAGCGGGCCGTCTTCCTGCTGCGGGAGGTGTTCGGCTTCGGGTTCGACGAGGTCGCCGCGGCGGTGGAGCGTTCGGAGGCGGCCTGTCGGCAGTTGCTGGTGCGGGCACGGCAGCACATGGAGGCCGGGCGGCCGCGGTTCGAAGCGGACCGTCAGGAGCGGCAGGAGCTGGCGACGCGGTTCTTCGACGCGCTGAAGAACGGCGACGTGGGCGGGTTGCAGAGTCTGCTGGCCGCCGACGTGCAGTTCGTCGGAGACGGCGGCGGCAAGGCCCCGCAGCTGGCCAAGGCCCTCGTCGGCGCGGACAACGTGGCCCGGCTGCTGGGCGCGGTCTTCCCCTGGCTGATCCGGATCGACGTGACGTTCGAGCCGCACGAGGTCAACGGCCAGCCCGGCGCGATCTTCCACGACCGGGACGGCAAGATCCTGCAGACGCTGGTCCTCGACGTGCTCGACGGTCAGATTCAGACCATCCGCGCGGTGGTCAACCCCGACAAGCTCGGCCACCTCGGACCGGTCGCCGACGCCTGGGCCCTCGACCGCGAGGTGAAGGAGGCCCGCCGACAGGCGAAGTGACCTCGCGAAGTGGTGGCCCGGGCCGGACGACCGCGTCGATCACGAAAACTTGGCGTCTTCGAACTGCCCGGTTCCAGCCACCGTTGCAGCACCCGCTCGGAGTCCGTCGGCCCAAGTCTCGCCCAGCCGGTCCGGATCACTGTGGGAGCAGAGGACATACAGGGAGGCTGCAATGACCGAATTCGCCGGCGGCAACGGCATCGTGGTGGGCGTCGACGGATCCGAGGCATCCATGGCCGCGCTGCGCTGGGCCACCGAGCAGGCCCATGCTCTGGGTACGGATGTCGTCGCCGTACACGCGTGGGAGCCTGTCCGGCCCAAAATCGCCTCCTGTGCTCTCGTTTCGGCACGGCCGACGGTCGCCGAGCAGCGGATCCAGGCCGCGGGGCTGCTCGCCTCGACGGTTCGCGAGGTCTTCGGACCGCGGATCGACGGTGCCGTACACGCTGTCCTGGTGGAGGGCCCGCCCGCGCGGGTGCTGCTGCGGCAGGCGCGGGGCGCCCTGCTGCTGGCCCTGGGGCGCAAGGCTCACGGGCAGTACGAGCTGCCCGCGATCGGCTCGGTCGGCCTCGAATGCTTGCGGCACGCGACGATCCCGGTGGTCGCGGTGCCCACCACGGAGCAGCCCGCGGCGCCCGGCGGGGCCGTCCGCATGCTCTCTCTGGCCCGGAGCAGTGCCGCATAGCGGGAGGTGACGTCATGGACGCGGTGGCACGTTGGGCAACCGCGCACGGCTCCACCCGCGCGATCGCCGAGCGGCTGGCCGCCGGAGCGAGCGAGGCGGGCTGAAGGCCGAGACGCGGGCCGTGGAGACCGTCGACGCCGACCGGCCGTGCCCTTCGTCAGCGCCTGGTTCCCGCCCGAGCGGCGCGGCCTTGCCATCGGCGTCTTCGGCATGGGCATGGGCGGTACGGCGATCAGCGCGCTCACCACGGCCAAGCTGACCGACGCGCACGGGATGGCGAACCCGTTCCTGCTCACGGCCGTGGTCCTGGTCCTGTACGCGGCCGTGGCCGCGGTGGTTCTCCGGGACGCCCCCGGACGCACGGTGCCCGCGGAGCCGCTGCCGCGGCGTCTCGCCGCCCCCCTTCGGCTCGGCATCGCCTGGCAGGCATCCGCCTTGTACGCGGTGACCTTCGGCGGCTACGTCGCGTTCTCCGTCCACCTGCCCACCTACCTGAAGACCGGCTACGGCCTGACCCAGGCCGACGCGGCGAACCGCATGGCCGGGTTCGTGCTGCTGGCGGTGGCGATGCGACCGGTCGGCGGCTGGCTGTCGGACCGGACGGGCCCGGTGCGGGTGCTGTACGGGTCGCTGGCGGCGGTGATCGCCGGCGCGCTCGTGCAGTCCTTCACACCGTCCCTCGCTCCACTGGGCACGCTCGCGTTCCTGCTGATGGCGGCCGCGCTCGGCGCCGGCAACGGAGCCACCTTCGCGTTCGTGGCGCTGCCGGCCCCGCCCGACAGGACCGGCTCGGCCACCGGCGTCGTGGGAGCCGCGGGCGGCCTGGGCGACTTCGTCCCGCCGCTGGTGATGGGCCCTCACGGGCACCGGCGTACGCGGCGCCGTCGCCCACCGGACGCCATCGGCACGGACACACTGACCGGCGCGCCCGGCCCGGCCGCTCGCCGGTCGGCGCCCCGGAGTCCGGCCGCCGCCCTGGGCCGACAGGCCCTCGGACCGGACCCACCCAGCCCTCGCGGCTTCACCCGGTCTGCGGCCAGGCTGGTCATGGAACGGAATCAGCGTGTCACGCCCTGGGGTGAAGGAGCTGATCGCCATGACAACTCTGGTGGGATTCGCGGACCGTCCGGTCCGTGTCAACGCGGTGCTCGACGCACCGCTGTCGCGATGGCTGTGGCTGGTCAAGTGGATCCTGGCGATACCGCACTACGTGGTGCTGTCCTTCCTCTGGATCGGCTTCACCGTGGTGAGCGTGATCGCGTTCTTCGCCATCCTGTTCACCGGGCGGTATCCGCGGGCACTGTTCGACTTCAACCTCGGGGTGCTGCGCTGGAGTTGGCGGGTCGCCTACTACTCGTACGGCGTCCTGGGCACCGACCGCTACCCGCCGTTCAGCCTCGGCGAGGAACCGGACTATCCGACCCGGTTGGACATCGCCTACCCCGAGCACCTCTCGCGCGGCCTGGTGCTGGTGAAGTGGTGGCTGCTGGCCATTCCGCACTACGTCGTCATCGGCTTCCTCCTCGGCGGATTCCATCTCGGCTGGTGGTCCGGCGGGCTCATCGCCGCGCTGACGGTGATCGCCGCCGTGATCCTGGCCTTCACCGCGAAGTACCCGAAGGGCCTGTTCGACCTGATCCTCGGCCTCGACCGATGGGTGCTGCGGGTCGCCGCCTACGTCGCCCTGATGACAGACACGTATCCGCCGTTCCGGCTCGACATGGGCGGCACCGAACCGGCCGGGACGGAACAACAGCCGTGATCACCGCCCTGCGGCCGCCTTCCTATGATCCGCGCCGGGTCAGCGGGCCTTTGGGCACAGGGGCCGGTCCAACCGGCCCCTGTGCCGCTGGGCGCCGGGGGCCACACTCCGGCCCTCAGCAAAGAATTACCCCGGGGGGTATACCGTCGACCATGAGATACATACCCCAAGGGGTATTTTTGGGCAGGGATACCGGGAGCCGACTCCCCGACCACGACATGGAGGACTACCTGATCCTCGGTGCCTGCAACCCGCCGCTCGCCCACCGCGCTCTGGAAACCGACCGCTCCATCGGCCTGCTGCTGC
Source organism: Streptomyces sp. R21 (assembly GCF_041051975.1). Taxonomy (GTDB): domain Bacteria; phylum Actinomycetota; class Actinomycetes; order Streptomycetales; family Streptomycetaceae; genus Streptomyces. Next base: position 1,106,715 of record NZ_CP163435.1, read on the forward strand.
CCTGCAACGTCGTCGTCCGTCGCGACGGCGACCGCACCGCCGTACAGGCCCTGGACCCGGACACCATGGTCGCGCTGACCGGACTGGACGCCCTGCGCCCTGTCGCCGAGGAAGCCGCCCGCCGCTTGGACGCCGCCCTCGCCTCGCTCACGCCGTGAGCCGTTCTGCGGCGGCCCAGAGGTCGCGTTCGCGCCCCGGGTCGTAGGACTCCTGCGACGAGCGGGCCACGCGGCCGCGGTCGACGTAGGACCCGCTCGGCGCCCGGGTCGTGCCGAGGACGACGTCGGCGAGGTGGCGGCCGGCGGCACCACGGCCGGTCGCGAGCGGGGTGAGGGTCATGACCGGCATGATGCGGCGCACCGCGAACCGGGCGAGAGGGCCCGCGTTGCGGGCGAGGCCGGTGCCGGGGACGAATCCGGGGTTGAAGGCGATCGCGTCGATGCCGTGCGGCAGGCGGCGCGCGTACTCGTGCACGAGGTGGATGGCAGCCAGCTTGCTCGTCGAGTACGCGGTGCGCCCGGCGGTCGCCGTGTCCGGCCGGGGAAAGGCACCGGTGCGGGCGAGAACGTCGGGGGACTTCCAGGCCGGACCGGGCACCATGCCCAGGTTGTGCCTGAAGTCGCCGAAGTGGGTGTCGCTGGCGGTGATCACGATCCGGGCGGGAGCCACGAAACAGTCCGCGAGGAGGCGGACGAAGAGGTGGTTGGCGAGCACGTTGACGGTGAAGGTGGACTCGAATCCGTCGGGGCCCGCGGTCAGTGCGTTCGTGTACTGGACTCCCGCGTTGCCCACGAAGCCGCGCAGCGGCGGCAGTTCACCGCGTTCCAGCCGGTCGCGGATCTCGGTCGCGGCGCAGCGGACGCTGTCCAGGGAGCCGAGGTCCGCCGCGACGTGGCTGAACGTGCGCCCGCCCGCGCCGAGTTCGGCGAGCGGCAGTGCGCCGGACGATTCGCGGGCGACGACGAGGAGGTGCACGTCGGATGACAGGCGCAGGATGCGCTCCGCGGCGACGCGGCCGATGCCACGGCTCGCGCCGGTCATGACGATGGTGTGCTGCATGGGTGGCTCCCTCGGCCGGCGCCCGGCGGGCGGTGCGCGCCCGGCGGGCGGTGCGCGCCCAACGCTCGCCGCTCACACCACCGCCGGCCAGTGCCGTCCCCGTCACTAGGACTGGCAGTACCCAGGCTCGCCGGGCGCCGAGCGGCGACAATCGGGACCATGGCTGCCTCCCGCTCCGCCTTCGGCGCACTCCTGCGCGCCTGGCGCGACCGCCTCTCGCCGACCGACGCCGGCCTCGCCGCTACGGCCGGCCGTCGCGCCCCGGGGCTGCGCCGCGAGGAGCTCGCGCAGTTGGCCGGCCTCTCCGTCGACTACGTGCTGCGCCTGGAGCAGTCACGCGCGACGAACCCCTCGGCCCAGGTCGTCGGCGCCCTCGCCCGGACCCTTCAGCTCTCCCGGACCGAGCGCGACCAGCTGTACCGCGCCGCCGGGCTGCTGCCGCCGCAGGACGGCACGGTCGGCACACACGTGCCGCCGGGCATCCAGCGGCTCGCCGCGCGCCTGGGCGACGTCCCGATCGGCGTGTTCACCGCCGACTGGACCCTGGTGTGGTGGAACACCATGTGGAGCGCTCTGCTCGGTGACCCGTCCATGGTCCCGGCCTCCGAACGGAACCTCGCGCGCGCCTTGTTCGGCGACGGTGTCGCCCATGCCTCCCTGCTGCCCATCGAGTCCGAGCGCGGTCAGGAAGCCTTCGAGGCGTCGATCGTCGCCGACCTCAAGGACGCCGCCTCCCGCTATCCCGCAGACGTCCAGCTCGATCGTCTCGTAAGCGAACTGCGGGCAGGATCCGACGACTTCGCCCGTCACTGGGCCGCTCGGACGCCCGCCGCCGAGCACACCACCGACTGCAAGACGATCCGTCATCCCGAGGTCGGCGACATCCTCCTGGACTGCGACGTCCTCATCGTTCCCGGCGCGGACCTGCGCATGGTCACGTACACGGCAGCACTCGGAAGCAGCGACGCGGGAAGACTCGACCTCCTGCGCGTCACGGGTGGCCAGACCGCCACCGCACGTCCTTGAGCAGTCCCGCCGAGAGGTCAGAGGGTGAGCAGCCGGACGAGCACCACCGTCACCGTGCCCACGGCGAACACCGTCCCCAGGACGGTGAACAGCAGGTCGACCCACCGCATGTCCCAGCCCTCGATCGCGAACCGTTGCGGGGCCTGCGGGTCGTATCGGACCACGACGTACGCCCCCACGCGGAAGCCGCTTCGGACGGCTCCGCGGCCGAACCTGGAGGCGTACTCGCACAAGCGCCCGTCCCGGGCCGTCCAGGCCGCGACGGGGTGGTAATACTTGGCGCCTTCGTCACCCCGACTGACATCGTGACGGACGATCCGAGCCTCAGCGGTGACACCGGTGCGCCGCAGCGCACTGGCGCGGCGCAGGCCGTGCACACCGATGCCGAGGAAGATCGTGCCGATCGTCAGGGGGATGAGGGAGAAGAGCCATTCGCGTTCCACGTGTTACGTGACGCGTGTACCGGGCTGTCGGTTGCGGGTGGGTCAGCAGGCCGTTTCCTTCAGATCGTCCGATCGCCGTCCTCACTCTGGCCAGCCCGCTGCTGCAGGCCAAACGGCCTTGCGGTACGCGTCGAGATACCTGCGCAGCCGGGGTGCGCGTACGGCGGGTAGGCGGACCAGAGTGTCCTCGAAGGCGCGGTGGTGGGGCGTCAGCGGGGACCGGGGGCGCGGCGGCAGGGGGTAGTCGTCGCGCAGGACGCCCTCCGGGAGGGCCCCCGTCGCGGGCATCGGCGAAATCTCGCCCGGGTGGGCGAGGTACGCCCAGACCCCGCTGTCCAGCGGTACCACAGCCCCCTCATCGCCTGGCGGACGCCAAGGCGCTTCCGTGAGGGGGTGGCGGGGGACGAGGAGGACATCGGGACGGGGCCGGGGCAGGTGGATCCCTGGGCCGGCCAGCCCCACGGACCGGGCCCCGGGCCCGGCGGGGAGATGCCGGCCGACGGCGTGGCCGAGCAACTCGGCCACGGGACCGGCGGGGAGGTTAACCGGGCGGTCTTGGGTGACCGCCACGAGATGGGCCAGTGCGACTCCGACCGCCGCCTCCCAGCGGCGGCTCCACGACCCGTCGGGTTCGACGGGCGGGACGCGATGCTCGACGCGTTCCACATCGTCCCAGCCGAGAGGCGGACCGGCAGGGAGTCCCGAGGGGCGGCGTACGACCGCGTCGGGCTCAAGCCACACCGTCTGCCACATCCCGCAGTCGTCCATGCGGGTGGCCACGGCCCGCCCGCACCCCTCGCACGCCAGGTTGGGACCGGCCCGGCCATCCACGCCCTGGCAGTAGCCTTCGCACTTGTCGGGGATCAGGGTCATGGACCGGGAGTCGCCGGGGGCGATGACGATTCTGTTCCGCACGCCGAAGGAGACTAAGTACACCGGCGCGAACACGCCCTGCCGAGCAGCCGCGTCCGCTCCGACCTCCTTCCACAGCCGCCAGGGCGGTCCGGTGGGCTGGGGGTCGACGGCATACGTCGCGGGCTCCATCAGCGGAGGGTGGAGTTCCTCCCATCCCCCGTGGTGGGTGTGGACGGGGAGGGCGACCCGGGACACCGGCGCCGTCAGCTCCGTGCCGCACCCGGCACACACGAACACGTCCAAACAAGCTCCCCCTCGCCCCGATTCCCCGGGCATTGTGTCTCGCCCGCAGACGGGAATCCACCAGATTTGGAACCCGTCCCGCCACGCGGGCTAGCCCCGGGCGGCCTGTGCTCCCGCAGCCGCGACGGCAACGGCCAGAACTGCCGTGCGTCCAACAGCGGAGGAGCTCCCAGGAGCCCAGGGCCGGTGTCCTGGTGCCGGCGGGCACACTTCCCGTGATCGGCGGGACGCTTTCGGTGTCGGACGGGACGCGTACCACCGCACACTGAGGGAATGGCTGCACGCGCGGTTGCCGGGACGGTGGTACTGCTCAGCACGGCCGTGCTGGCCTTCGCCGGCTGGATCACCTCGCTGCCGCACGCCGAACGGCTGGGCGACAACGCCTACTTCGTGGGCGTCGTCGGCGGGGCGAGTCTGGAATGGGAGCTCACCGGCCTGGTGCTGGTCTGGCTGCGGCCTCGTAATGTGCTCGGCTGGCTCTTCCTCGCCACCGGAGCGTCGTCGATGTGCCAGGTGGGGCTGAACGGCTACGGCGTCTACGGAGCCGCGATCGCCCGGCCTGCCTGGCCCGCCGCGGACGTGGCCGCGGCTGCCAGTACGGCGCTGTGGATGCCGGCCGTCGTTGCTCCTTCCACGATCGTGCTGGCGTACTACCCCAACGGGCGGCTCGCGGCCCGCTGGTGGCGCTGGCCGGTGGCAGCGGTCGTCACCACCCTGGTCCTGCTCACCACCGTTCTGCCCTTCGGTCCCGAGATGTTCGCCGACGCCGCTCCGGGAGTGGACGCGCCGCCGGCGCTTCCGCCGCTGCTGCTGGGGATTGTGCTGCTGGGCATCTGTGTCCCCTTGCTGGCCCTGTCGACGCTCGCCATCTGGGTGGGCACGGTCGCACGCCTGGTGAGCGCCAAGCCGCCCGAACGCCAGCAACTCGCCTGGTTGGTCTGTGTCGTCGGACCGCTCCTGGCCACCACGTACCTCGATGTCCCCAGACCCGCCCTGGCGATCTGCGTGTATCTGGTGCCGGTGGTGGTAGCGGTCGGTGTGCTGCGCTACCGGCTGCTGGGCATCGAGGCGGTGGTGCGCCGCGGTGTCGTCTACGCGTCGCTGACCGGGATGGTGATCGTGGTCTACGTCGGGGTGACAGCCTTGGCCGGTTCGACTCTGGACCGGCGCCCACTGCCCGGCGTGATGGCTGCCGGCCTGGTGGCCGTGTTGCTCACACCGGCCCGCGCCCGGCTGCAACTCGCCGCGGACAGGCTGGTGTACGGAGCCCGCCAGGACCCGCTGGACGCGCTCGCCCGCCTGGGCGACCAGGTCGCCTCCGCCGACGAGCCCGGCCTGCTGCCGGCGGCGCTGCATTCCGTCGCCGACGCCGTACGCGCCCCGGGGGCACGGGTCGCGGCCCTCGACGGCAGCCCACTCGGCGCCTGGGGAAGCCCGCCGGTCCATGGCCACACCGTGGCACTGCAGGTCGGCGGGCGCGATGTCGGCATCCTCGAAGTGGCCCGCCGCGACCCGGTGGACACCTACACCGAGGCTGACGTCCGGCTGCTGGCCGCGATGGCTGCCCAGGTCGCCGTCCTCGTCCGCGCCCTCGAACTCACCCAGGCGCTCCAGATCCAACGCGACCGCGTGGTGGCCGTCACCCGCGCCGAACGCGACCGGCTCCGCCGCGACCTGCACGACGGGCTGGGGCCGTCGCTGTCCGGCATGTCCCTGGGACTGCAGGCCGCCTCACTCGTCCTGGCCACCGGTGACACCGCCGGATGCGCCCCGCTGCTGAACCGGGTCCGCGCCGAAGTCGCCACCGCCGTCCCCGAGATCCGCCGCATCATCGACGGCCTGCGCCCCACCGTTCTGGACACCCTGCCGCTGGGCGAGGCGATCCGCCGTCACGTACGGACCCTGCCGCCCGGACTGTCCACCGAGGTGAGCATCGCCGACCTGCCGCCGCTGTCACCCGACGTGGAGACCGCCGCCTACCGCATCGTCACCGAGGCCCTCACCAACACCATCCGCCATGCCCGCGCTCGCCGGTGTGGGGTCAGCCTGGCCCTGCGCGGCCGGTCCCTGCACATCGTCGTCGGCGACGACGGCGCCGGCATCTCCGAAGGAACAGCGACCGGCATGGGGCTGGCCTCCATGCGCCGCCGCGCACAGGCCCTGGGCGGCACCTTCGCCCTCGACAGCACGCCGCGCGGCACCACCCTGACCGTCACTCTGCCGCTGGAGAAGCCCTGATCAAGGCCACCCCGGCCGGCACGGCTCAGTCCTGGTCCACGTCGTCGTCGGCGGTGTGGGGAAGCAGGGGGAACAGGCGGGAGATGAGGGCCACCGGGCGGGCCCCGTCGGGCCGGGCCAGGGGGCGGTGTTCGCGGTCCTGGTAGGGCGCGAGCGTCCGTCGGATCGCGTCCGCGACGCGGCTCATCTCCTCGGGGGTCAGGTAGGCGACGGCGCTGAAGGCCTCGTCGTGGCGCCATGGGGACGGCGCCTGGTCACGCTGGGTCAGCCATCGCTGCCAGCTCTCGTCCTCCAGCCCTCGCGCCAGATCGCCGAACTGCTCCTGCGCGGGCCCCTCGGAGGCAGGGGCGCTCCGCTTCAGGCGCCAGGGGCGTGCGCGGCCTCCGCTGTGGGGGGCCTCTTCGATGTATCCGTGACGTGCGAGCTGCCGTAGGTGGAACGAGCAGAGACCGGAGCTGTATCCCAGCCGGGAGGCGGCTTCGGTGGCCGTGACGGTGCCGACTTCGGCGAGCAGCTCCAGCAGCGCCGTGCGGACTTCATGCGTGCGCAGTTCTTCGCCGGTGTCGGATGTCCGGTCGCCCGACGTCCGGTCGCCCGGGGTGTTGAGCTCATCTTCAGTCACTTTGCAAAGTCTGCTACTTTGCAAAGCTCCTGGCAAGCGGCAGTCCTTGCCGAGAACAATCGGCTGCGGTGGCCTCCGCGGCAGCTGTGGCATGCGCAAAAGGGGAGAGAGCCATGTCTGTTCGTCACGAGCGGTCCCGTCCCGTCGACCGGCGAGTCCGCGTACAGGGCCGGCCCGTCGGCACGTTTCCTGCTCTGCCGCCGGAGGCGGAACGGGGTTCGGTTCGCAGGGTCACGGTGGTGGGTGAAGAGGTGCTGCGCCGTCCGTGCCGGGAGGTGACCGAGTTCGGTACGCCGGAGCTGTCGGCGTTGATCGACGACATGTTCCTGACCATGTACGTGGCCGACGGTGCCGGCCTGGCCGCCAACCAAGTGGGCGTCGACCTGCGCCTGTTCGTCTACGACTGCCCGGACGACGAGGGGATCCGGCATGTCGGCCACATCGTCAACCCGGTGCTGGACCAGCCCGATCCAGGCAGTCGACGACTCGTGGACGACTTCGAGGGCTGCCTTTCCGTGCCTGGCGCCGCCATGGCGGTTCCGCGCACCGATCGTGCTGTCGCCCGCGGGTACGACAAGGACGGCAGCCCTCTCGTCATCGAGGGGACGGGCTATTTCGCCCGGTGTCTGCAGCACGAGGCCGATCACCTAGTCGGCCACACCTATCTCGACCGGCTCTCCAAGCGTGACCGCAAGGACGCGTTGCGGCAGATGGAGGACCGCCGCGAGGAAGTCTTCGCGCAACGCGCGGTCAAGGCCGCCGATTTGGGTCGGTGAGACGTCCCTGGCGTCAGCGGCGCAAGGTCGTCACCTTCAGGGCCGGGTCACCCGCGATCTCCGATGCCGTGAACCGCTCGGTGACCCATTGCTTGCGGGAGAAGAGACGGGTCTGGTCGGTGAAGTGGGGCGAAGCCGGGTTCGACGACTGTCCGTAAGTGAGCAAGGTGTGGGCACGGGGGCCGTCGGGGGTCAGTTCGACGGCCATCAGGAAGCTGCTGCCGAAGGCGCCGGCGGTCGGGGTGCCTGTGCCCGAGTCGGGGCCGGCCTCCAGGACGTTGAAGCAACCCTTGTCGCCGTTGCAGCCGGACAGCGGGGTGTCGGCCCACTTCTGCACGGCGCCGAGTTCGGTGTCGACAGGCAGGTCACGGGCGGCGAAGTCCTGGACGGCGTCGGCCAGGGCACGCTGGACGCGTACGTCCTCGCCCTTGATGCCGCGCGGCGTGGTCAGGGGCTGCGCCGGGTCGTAGGGGACGCGGTGCCAGGTGTCCGGGGGCCCGGCTTCGACGAGGTGGTCGTAGAAGGTGCCCCAGAGCGCGGTGCCCCGGCTGTCCGTGTCGGCGCGGGTGTCCCAGCGCGCGAGGGTCGCGCAGGCCTGTCGTACGTCGATGTCCTTGCCGTCCGTGGCCGTCAGGTGTGGGTGGGCGCGGCACATGCCGACCACGTCGTCACGTCCGGTCTCGGCCGACAGAACGCGGTTGCCCAGCATCGACGCCCGCAGGGTGCTCCGGGTGAAGCCCGGGGTGCCCAGTCCGTCTGCGCCGGCCACGCGTTGCGCGATCATGCTGAGCCCGAGCTGGGCGCGCTGGCCGAGGCGGGGATCACTGTCGTACGCGCCCGGGAAGCCGGTGAGGGGGGCTTCGGGGTTGGTGTACCGGGGGCCGTTGTTGGAGTTGGCGACGTAGTCGGTGCGGCTCAACCTCGGCTGGTGGGACGGGCCGTAGATGCCCGGCACGAGCGCGTCCGGGTCGCTGCCCCAGGCGCAGGCCGATGTCGAACCGTCCAGGGCGGCGGGCCCCTCCTGGCTGTCGGGGCGCGCGCAACGCTCCAGCTGTGCGTCAGTGAGGTGCGCGACGACCGAGGAGTCCGTGAAGTACGTGCCGCCGCTGGTGTCGGCCGCGAGGGTGTACGTCCAGGGGATGCCCTGGTAGGTGTCCTGGGCGGTGCGCAACTGGCTGAGGTTCCGGGCCTTGCCCATGGCCAGCCAGGCGTTCATGGAGCGCAGGTTGTCGGCGTTGGCGTCGCGGACGGCATACGCGGTCCGGGTGGTCCAGCCCGAGGCGAGGACCGGGCCGAAGCGTGAGGTGTACAGGGTCCGGCTCACGGTCGACAATCCGCCGTTCTTGTCGCGGACGGTGACCGGGACCGTGCGGCGTTTCATCTGCTCGGCCTTGCCGTCGACCACATAGCTGGTGGGGTCGCCGGGCGCGAGCTTCAGCGCGTAGAAGGAGGCGTGCTGGGCGTCGCTGGCGGTGTGCGTCCAGGCGAGGTTCCGGTTGTGGCCGATCTCGACCAGCGGGGTGCCGTACAGGCCGGCCCCGGACACGTCCAGGGTGCCGGGGATCGTCAACTGCACCTGGTAGAAGCGGAAGTTGCCGCCGACCCAGGGAAGGTGCGGGTTGGCGAGGACCATCGCGTTGCCGGTCCGCGTGGCGTTCCGGCCGAGCGCCCAGCCGTTGCTGCCGAAATCGGCGGCGTCTGCGATCCGTCCGCCCGGGGTGAAGGACGCCGCGGCCTTTCCGCCGCCGGCCCCGGTGGCCGCCGTGCCCTTGCCGCCCGCCGCCGGGGGCTCCGCGGCGCCGATCTCCGGCGCCAGCGGTACCGCCCCGGTCGCCCCGTTGACGTCGTGCACGATGCCCCACAGGTCGAGCGCGGTGACCGGTCGCACCCAGGGTTTTCCCTTGCAGCGCGGGTCCGGCAGCCTGTCGACGCCGGTGTCCCGCAGATAGCGGTTGTACCCGGCGGCGTATCCCTCGACCATCCGGCGCAGCTCCGCCGTCGGCCCCAGCGGCGCCCTGCGGTCCAACAGCCGCTGTACGGTGCCCGCGCGCAGCTGGCCGCCGTAGTAGGTGTCGCTCGCCAGGTTGGCGCCCTCGGACTCCCCGTCGGACCCGAAGAACCGGGACCGCTCGCCCCGCAACGTCACCACCTGGTCGGCGAGTTCGCACACGTTGTCCTGCGCGAAGGCGTAGCCGTATCCGTAGCCGAGCCCGGCGAAGTCCCGCGCCAGAATGTGCGGGATGCCGTACTCGGTCCTGTTGATCTGCGCGGCATGTCCGCCGTCGGCCACCGTCTCGCCGTCCGGCCCCGTCGCGGCGGACGAGGACGCGGGCGGCAGGGCCATGCTGGCGGAAGTGAGGCAGAGAGCGGCCGCGAAGGCTGCCAACCGGCCTGACAGGAAAGCTCTTTGACGCTTCATCAGTAATCTGTTTCCACCCATGGCCCCACCCTTCAACACGAGCCCACGGATGCCATCCGGCCTCCGACGGAGTTTCCGGGCGGCAGGTCACTCCCGGGATGTACGACGGTCACTCCCCGGGTGTACGCCTTCGCAGTGGGCCCCGCAGCGCAGCCCCGGCTACCCCGGCCGTCTCCCCCACACACCGCGTGGGCGAGAACGGCTGGAACGTGCCCTGGGCATCGCCTCTCCGACGCCGCGCCGGACCGCTTGGCCTGACCGAGGCGTGGGCCGCCTGGTACAACCTCGGCTTGTAGAACACCTCGCGCCGCTGTTCGACGATTCGACGAGAAGAAGGGTTCAGCCAAGTGAGCTTCAGAATCCAGCCGACCTCCCAGGTCGACGAGACGGCCACGATCGGTGACGGGACGACGGTCTGGGATCTGGCCCAGGTCCGGGAGGACGCCCGGCTGGGCAGTGGGTGCATCGTGGGCCGGGGAGCGTACGTCGGCCCGGGGGTGCGGATCGGCGACAACGTGAAGCTCCAGAACTACGCGTTGGTGTACGAACCCGCGGTGCTCGGTGACGGGGTGTTCGTCGGCCCGGCGGCGGTCCTCACCAACGACCACTCCCCCCGTTCCGTGGACCCGCAGGGCCGTCTGAAGCGCGGTGGCGACTGGGAGGCCGTGGCGGTGGTGGTGGCCGAGGGGGCGTCACTGGGGGCCCGTTCGGTGTGTGTGGCGCCGGTACGCGTCGGTCGTTGGGCACTGGTCGCGGCGGGAGCCGTGGTGACCCGGGACGTGCCGGACTTCGCGCTCGTGGCCGGCGTTCCGGCGCGCCGGATCGGCTGGGTCGGCCGGGCCGGCGTTCGGCTGGTCGCCGAGGAAGGCGAGTCGGGGGGCTGGAAGTGCCCCGAGACGGGCGCGCTGTACGACGAGAAGGACGGCGAACTCGTCGAACGCGGATGACTCCCGCGTCCCCAGGATCGTTGAATTCCCAAATGGCCAATCCTCGAACATCTTCAGGCATAACATGTGCGCGAACCGTGCAGACTGTGCACAGTGAGCACATAAACCATTAGTGCCCAGGGGGGGTACCGGGTGGGGACAAGTGTGCCTGTGGCGAGGAGTGACGACCGCTCCGACGCCTGATGCCTGACGTCTGCCTTGCGCCGCGTGACCATCGGCGACGTGGCGATCAAAAGTCTGTTCACCAGAGGACCCACAGGGGGGTTGGTGTGCCCAAACGATGACCACTACACGTCTGGCGGCGCTCGGTCGTGAGGAGCCTTCGCTGCTCACGCTGGCCCAACGCCTTCTCGAAGTCGCCGAGTCGGGGCTTTCCTCGATGCTGCTCCCCGGCGGGGAGGCCTTCGCCTTCACGATGGCCGGGCGGAGGACCCCCGGTGGTGCCTGGACCCTGGAACGGCGCGGGATCAGCATCCGGTACGCGGCGATCACCGTGCTCGGGGCCCGGTTCCTGCCCGAGGACCGCCAGCGTGCGGTGCTCGGCGGGCGTACGGCCGAGGAGTTCGCCGGTCTGCTCGTCGAGTCGCTGCCCGCGGTGATCAACCTCGGTGACGCGGCGCTCATCGCCTGGGCCGCCGCCGAGACCGGGCATCCCAAGCTGTCCGACGCCCTCGACCGGGTCGAGGCCCTGGACGAGCAGGGCCGGCCGCAGTACACCGTCGAGGCGGCGTGGGTGCTGTCCGCCCTCGCGGCGGCTCGCAGCACGGTGGATGTGGAGAGACGTTTCGCCTCTGCCCGCGACCGTCTGCTGCGGGCCCGGATCGGCGGCAGTCCGCTGTTCCCGCACGCCACCGGACCCGGCCTGGTGCCCTGGTACCGGGCGCACGTGAGCTGCTTCGCCGACCAGACGTACCCGCTCCAGGCCCTGGCCCGCGCCCACGCCAGCGGTGACGGAGACGGCGACCCGGAGGCGCTGGCCGCGTCCGAGGCGTGCGCGGCGCGCATCTGCGAGCTGCAGGGCGAGGGCGGGCAGTGGTGGTGGCACTACGACGCGCGCACCGGCGGTGTCGTGGAGGGTTACCCGGTCTACAGCGTCCACCAGCACGCGATGGCACCGACCGCGTTGTTCGATCTCACCGACGCCGGCGGCAGCGACTTCGGCGCGGCGATCCGCAAGGGCCTGCGCTGGATGACGGACGTACCCGAACTGGCCGGACACCAGGAGCCGTTGATCCTCGACGAGCTCGGCGTCACCTGGCGCAAGGTCTACCGGGGCGATCCGAAGAAGGCCGTACGCGCCGCCCGGGGCCTCGGCACCCGAGTCGCTCCGGGCCTCCGGCTGAAGGTGCTGGACCGGGTGTACCGCCCGGTCTTCGTGGACCGCGAGTGCCGGCCGTACGAATTCGGCTGGATGCTCCACGCCTGGCAGGGGGGCCGGATATGAGCGGGCGTCAGTCCCTCTTCGGGGTCGAGGTGGACCCGCTGACCATGGACGAGACCGTGCAGCGCTGCCTCGAAGCGGTGCGGGACGGCAGGCAGTTGGAGATCGGGGTGGTCAACGCCGCGAAGCTGGTGAACATGCGGCGGGACCCCCGACTCGCCGAGGCCGTGGCCGGCTGCGATCTGGTCCTCGCCGACGGACAGGCCGTGGTCTGGGCAGGACGGGTGCTGCGCGCCCCGCTGCCCGAGCGCGTCGCCGGTATCGATCTGTTCCTGCGGCTGCTGGCCGAGGCGGAATCGGCGGGCATGTCGGTGTACTTCCTCGGCGCCAAGCAGGAGGTGCTGGAGCAGATGCTGCGCCGGGTCGCCGACCGCTTCCCGAGGCTGAAGGTGGCAGGCAGCCGCAACGGCTACTTCGACGACTCCGAGCAGGGGGCCATCGCGGGCGCGATCGCCGACAGCGACGCCCAGATGCTCTTCCTGGGCATGACGTCGCCCAAGAAGGAGATCTTCACCGCCGCCTACGGCGAGGCGACCGGCGCCCGCCTCGTACACGGGGTCGGCGGTTCCTTCGACATCCTGGCCGGGGTCACCAAGCGGGCCCCGAAGTCCTGGCAGCGGTGGGGAGTCGAGTGGCTCTACCGCGCACTTCAGGAGCCGCGCCGCCTCGGCCGACGCTACGTCACCACCAATGCCGCCTTCCTCCTCATGACGGCCCGCGAGCTCATCCGGCTCACCCCGTCGCCCGCCTCCGCGAACAGGAGTCACTGATGCGCGTAGTCGTGGTCGGACAGGGATACGTCGGCCTGCCGCTGGCCATCCGCGCCGCCGAGGTCGGACACGAGGTGATCGGCTACGACGTCGACTCCCGGCGGGTCAAGAGCCTGGCCTCCGGTGAGTCCTTCGTCGAGGACGTCTCCTCCGAGCGGATCCGCGCGGCGATGGACCGCGGCGCCTACCGCCCGAGCGAATCGGCCCGCGACTGCGGCGGTTTCGACGTCGCCGTCGTGACCGTGCCGACGCCGTTGCACGAGGGCACTCCCGATCTCCGTTACATCAAGGAATCGGCCGTCACCCTCGCCCGCTATCTGCGTCCCGGAGCCACCGTCGTCCTGGAGTCGACCACCTATCCCGGCACCACCCAGGAGCTGTTCGCCCCGATCCTGGAGGACGGCTCGGGCCTGACCGCGGGCGCCGACTTCCACCTCGGCTACAGCCCGGAGCGGATCGACCCCGGAAACGCCGTCTGGGGCTTCAAGGAGACCCCGAAGGTCGTCTCCGGTGTGGACGCGGCCTCGCTCAAGGCAGTTCAGGACTTCTACGGGCAACTCGTCGACACCACCGTGCCGGTGAGCTCACCGAAGGAAGCCGAGCTGGCCAAGCTCCTGGAGAACACCTTCCGTCATGTGAACATCGCGCTGGTCAACGAGATCGCGATGTTCGCCCATCACCTGGACATCGACGTCTGGCAGGCCATCGACGCCGCATCCTCCAAGCCCTTCGGCTTCATGAGGTTCACGCCCGGACCGGGTGTCGGCGGCCACTGCCTGCCGATCGACCCCTCGTACCTCTCCTGGCGGGTGCAGCGCGAACTCGGCCAGAGTTTCCGCTTCGTGGAACTGGCCAACGACATCAACAGCCACATGCCCGAGTACGTGACGCGCCGGATCAGCGACCTCTTCAACCAGAGATGCCGCTCCGTGAACGGCTCGCGCATCCTGCTGCTCGGCCTGGCGTACAAGAAGAACACCGGCGACGCCCGTGAGTCGCCCGCACTGCGCATCTCCCAACTGCTGCTCGACATGGGGGCCCAGGTCAGGGCCGCGGACCCGCATGTCGTCGAGAGCCTGCCGGTGGACACCAGGCTGGTGCGGGTCGAACCCTCGCAGGAGGAGCTGGCGGCCGCCGATGTGGTGGTCCTGCTCACCGATCACGACGGCTTCGACTACGAACTCATCGCCGAACACGCCCCGTTCGTGCTCGACTGCCGACGGCGGCTGCCGTCCGGACCCACCATCGAGGTGCTCTGAACCATGCCGCGCATCGTCTGCGTCGCGGGGGCGCGACCCAACTACATGAAGATCAAACCGGTGATGGACGCCCTGGAGCACCGGGGCGCCGAGGTGATCCTCGTCCACACCGGTCAGCACTACGACCCGGCCATGAACGACGTGTTCTTCGCCGACCTCGGCATCCGCCCGCCCGACCGCTTCCTCGGAGTAGGCTCCGGCACCCACGCCGAACAGACCGGACGCGTGATGACCGCGTTCGAGCCACTTCTCGGCGAGCTGTCCCCGGACATCGTCGTCGTGGTCGGCGACATCAACTCCACCCTGGCCTGCGCCCTGGTCACCGCCAAGGCCGGACCGCTGCTCGCCCATGTCGAGGCCGGCCTGCGCAGCCGCGACTGGAGCATGCCGGAGGAGGTCAACCGCGTCGCCACCGACCGGGTCAGCGACTACCTGCTGGCCCCCTCCCCCGACGCCGCGGAGAACCTGCGCGCGGAGGGGTACCGGGAGGACCAGATCCACCTGGTCGGCAACGTCATGATCGACACGCTGCTGGCCAACCTGGAACGGGCCCGCGCCTCCGACATCCTCGACCAATACGGCCTGAGCAGGGGCGAGTTCGGCCTGGTCACCCTGCACCGGCCCGCCAACGTGGACGACCCCGAGGTCCTCGCCGCGCTCCTGAAGGCGCTCGGCGAGATCGCCGGCCGGCTCCCGCTTCTGCTGCCCGTGCACCCGCGCGCCGCCGGACGGCTGGCCGACATCGGCGTCCCCGGAGGCATCCGGCTCGTACCGCCCGCCGGATACCTGGACTTCATCGCCCTGCAGGACTCCGCGCGCGTCGTGCTGACCGACTCGGGCGGCATACAGGAGGAGACCACGGCGCTGGGCGTGCCGTGCGTGACCCTGCGGGACAACACCGAGCGGCCCATCACCGTCGAGCAGGGCACCAATGTGCTCGCGGGCCGTGATCCGGCGCGGATCGTGGCCACGGTGAACCGGGCGCTGGACGATCCGCCCGCGCCGCGCCGGCCCGAACTGTGGGACGGCCGCGCGAGCGACCGCATCGCCGAGGTGCTCCTGGAGGGAGGCACGGCGAGCATGCGGCCGAGACCCACCGACCGGCCGAGGCCCACCGACCAAACGCTCCCCATATGATCCGCTTGCAACATATGCTCGTCGAACGTCTGGTCGCGAGGGGGGACCACCATGGATCTCGCTGAGATCTTCCGGGTCATGTGCAGGCGCTGGTACGTCCTGCTGCCCGGACTGCTGCTGACCGCCGGTCTGACGGTCGCCGTGGCGCTGGTGGTTCCGGTCACCTACCAGTCGCAGAGCACGGTGGTTCTGCTGAACTCCCAGAAGGCCACCGATGCTTACGACGGCAACCCCTTCCTCAGCACCCAGACCTCGCTCACCGGCATGGCCGACAGCCTGGCCCGCAACCTCAACTCCGACGCGTCCGTACGGGAGCTCAAGTCCCGTGGCGCCAAGGGCACGTTCGAGGCCAAGCTCGCCGACAACGCCCAGGGACCGCTGATGTGGCTGACCGTCACCGGCACCGACAAGACCGCCGTCCTGGCCTCGGACCGCCTCCTGACCTCGTACGCCGAGGAGCGGCTGGAGCAGTTCCAGGACCAGCAGTCGGTCACCCACAAGGCCAGGATCCGCATGACGACCATCGTGGCCCCGCAGAACCCGGTGGCGCAGACCAAGACCCGGCTCGAGTACATGATCATGGCCGGGGGCCTGGGCCTGGTGCTCAGCATGATCGCCACCTTCTACGTGGAGGCGCGCCGACGGTCGCGCACGGCGGTGCCGGCGGAAGCACCCGAACTGCCGGTCGGCACACGCGAGTCGGCGGCACGGGAGCCGGTCGTGGATCAGACGATCGCCCTTCGGCCGCCGCCCACCTGGTCGCGGTCCGCCGAGAACAGGCCCGCCGCGGAGCCGAGGGCCGGGCGGCCCGTGATGGCCGCGACACCCGCCGCCGAGCCGCTCGACGAGGAGTCGACTCATGGACAGCGTTCGCACACCGGACAGCGAGAGCGCTGAGACGAGCGACACCCCCGCCCCGCCCTCCCTCGGCAGGAAGGTCCGTTCCGCGGCCCGCTGGAGCCTGATCAACACCGTTGTCATGCGCCTGGGCACCTTCGCGACCGGCATCGTGCTGGCGCGCTTCGCCCTGGGCCCCGCGGAATGGGGCGTGTACGGCATCGCGCAGACCGTGCTGCTGGTCCTGCTGTCCGCGAACGAGCTGGGCGTGGGCCTGGCCATCGTGCGCTGGGAGGGGGACGCCCGGCGGTTCGCGCCTACCGTGCTGACCCTCAGTACCCTCTCCAGCGGCCTGGTGTACGTGGCGCTGTTCGCGGCGGCACCGACGGTGGCCGGCCTGCTCGGCTCGCCGAGCGCCGTGGGCGTACTGCGGGTGATGTGCCTGTGCGTGCTGATCGACGGGGTGGCACAGGTGCCCGGGGGCTTCCTCACCCGTGAGTTCGCCCAGGGCAAGCGGATGATCATCGACGGGCTCAACTTCGTGCTCAGTACGTCGGTGACGCTGCTGCTGGCCTTCGAGGGCTGGGGCGCGATGAGCTTCGCCTGGGGAGCCGTGGCGGGCAACGTCGTGACACTGATCGGCTGCGCGCTGGCGGCACCGGGCACCCTGAAGTTCGGCTGGGACCCCGGGCAGGCCCGGGCCCTGCTCAGATTCGGACTTCCGCTGGCCGGGGCGAGCATGCTGGCCCTCGCGGTGGTCAACGTCGACACCATGGTGGTGGGCGCGACGCTGGGCAACGTGTCGCTGGGTTTCTACGTGCTCGCCTTCAACATCTCCGGCTGGCCCGTGAGGATCATCTCGGAGGCCGCCCGCCGGGTCTCCTTCGCCGGATTCTCCCGACTGGCCGACTCGCCGCAGGCGCTCGCCCAGGGCTTCAGCCGTGCCCTGGGCGTACTGGTCACCGGCACCGTCCCGCTGTGCGTCCTGCTGGCCGGCCTCGCGGGGCCGCTCATCGAGCTGATCTACGGGAGCCATTGGAGCCCCGCCGCCGCCGCGCTGCCCTGGCTGATGGCCCTCGGTCTGATCCGCATCGGCAGCGAACTCGCCTACGACTGCCTGGTGGCGATCGGACAGCGCCGGTCGCTCTTCCTGGTGCAGGGCCTGTGGCTGGTCGCTCTGATCCCGGTGCTCCTCGTCGCCGCGCACCTGAACGGCATCGTCGGAGTCTCCCAGGCCCACGTCCTGGTCGCCGGCTGCATGGTGGTGCCCGTATTCCTGTTCGCCCTCAGCCGTGGCGGCATCGGCGTCGGCCGGATCGCCAGGGCCTGCGCATGGCCCTTCCTCGGCGGAGCCGTGATGGCCGCGATCATCCTCGGCCTGGAGCATCGGCTCGGCGACAGCCGGCTCGCGCTCCTCGCCATCGGCACCATCGCCCTGGCCGGTTACACCGTGTGCGTCCTGCCCAGCCGCGACTTCCTGCGCGGCGTCGACCGCGGCGACCGGCCCCAGCGCGGCCGGCACCGGTCGACCGCACCGGTTCGGCCCACCCAACAGGACATGAGGTGAACTCGATGTTACGGCCCATCAGTCGGAGGTCGCTCGCGGGGCTGCTGCTGGCAGCCCTGCTCGCGGTCGCGGTCACGGCCTGCTCGGGATCCGGATCGGGATCGGACAAGGCCGCGTCGGGGTCGGGCAAGCCCGGGTCGCCGGCCTGCCCGGACGAGGCACTGACCTGCCCCGCGAGCGGTTCCTCGGCATCACCGGGCGCCGGTGCCTCGACGGCGGTCGGCGAGGCGACAGGGCGCCCTTCCGAGTCGCCGTCCCCCACGGGGAAGCCCACCGCGACGGCGGGTACGGCGGGTGCGTCCGGCAAACCGCCGGCCAAGACCGTGTCTTGCTCGTCTCCCGGCGCCTGCGGTTTCCCCGACGCCGACACGACGGGTCCGCGGATCCCCCTCAAGCCCCACAAGACCGGGTACATGACGATCCGCAAGAACGGGACGGTCATCCGCGGGTGGGACATCACCGGCTCCCTCGACATCTACGCGAACAACGTCACCGTCATCGACACCAAGATCACCTCGGACAGCTGGTGGGGCGTCAACCTGCGCGCCGGCTACAGCGGCCTGCGGGTCCTGCACTCCACCATCACCGCGGTGCCCGGCAAGGGGCCGGACAACGGCGGCGTGGACTACGCGGTGTCGAACATGAGCGGCAGTCCCGTCGAGGTCGGCTGGTGCAACGTTTCGGTGTTCGGTGACGCCCTGTCCACGGGACAGGGAAACCTGCACGACAACTACGTCCACGACATCGCCCCCTTCGTCAACCTGGGCGGCGAGTGGCAGCACACCAACACCGTGATCAGCGGCGGCGGCAACACCGGCGGCCTGATCATCCGCCACAACACGCTGCTGAACCCGACCAGCCTCAAGCAGGGTGCCTCGGGGAGCATCGGCCTGTTCGCGGACGTCGGCGTGGTCCGCAATGTCACCGTGGACCACAACTGGGTGGCCGGCGGCGCGTACGCGCTCTACGGCGGTGACACGGGCGCCACCGGGATCAAGGTCACCGACAACATCTTCTCGACCGAGTACCACCCCGCCTCCGGCGGATACGGCGTGGTCGCCCACTGGAACGCGAAGGGTGCCGGAAACGTGTGGCGGAACAACCGGATGTCCGACGGCCGCCTGATCCACCCCGAGCCGGCCTCGTGAACGGGGCGCCCGCCGAGGTAGGCGAGACCATGATGCGTCGTGTCGCGCGGGCGCCCTGGACGCTGCTCAAGGCGGCGTTCGGCTGGCTGGTGCTCTTCGAGACCAGGAACAAGATCCTGCTGGCCCCCTCCGCCATCGGGCTCCGCCGCTTCGAGAACGCCGAGACCAGACGGCTCGCCGCCGGCCTCCCGGCCGCACCCTCGGCGCTGGTCGCCACGGTCATCGCCACCCACCGCCGCCCCGAGGCGCTGCGCGCCGCGGTGCGCTCGGCGCTCGCGCAGAGCGTGCGCGACCAGGTCGTCGTGGTCGTCGACGACGGCGCCGGACTTCCCGAACTGCCCGACGACCCACGGCTGTTCGCCGTGTCCCTGGCGCGCAACACCGGCACCGCCGGAGTCGTCCGCAACGTCGGGATCCGGCTGACGCGCTCCCGCTATGTGGCGTTCCTGGACGACGACAACCTGTGGGAGCCGGACCATCTCGCCCGGGCACTGGAGGTGCTCGAGGCGCCCGGCGGCCCCGACGGCGTCTACACGGCGCTGCGCCGCGTCCTGCCCGACGGCAGCGAGCAGGACGTCCTGTCGGTGCCCTACGACCGGCGCCGGGCCGCCCGCGAGTCCTTCCTGGACACCAACGCCTTCGTCGCCCGCCGCAATCGCTCCCTGCACTTCAGCCGCCTGCGCCGGACACCGGAGGTACTGCCCCGTGAGGACTGGGAGCTGATCCGCCGGTACGGCCGCGCGCACCGGGTGCTCCATGTCCCGCACCCCACCGTCCGGTATCTGATGAACCCGGCCAGCTTCTACACCCAGTGGCGCCAGCCCAGTTGAAGCAGCCCGACCCCGTCCTTCCATCCGTTGCTCCCCATTCCGTCCCTACCACAGGTGGTTGATCCCATGGCCCGATCCCGCGCCCTGAGAAACAGATTCGTCGACGCGCCCGGCTCACTGGGCGAACGCCTCCGCATCGCCCGCTGGCAGCGGTTCCAACGCTGCTTCCCCGGCATCGAGAACATGAGCGTCGTGGACCTGGGCGGGACGGCCGAGATGTGGCTGCGCGCACCGCTGCGCGCCAAGCACGTCCACCTGATCAACCTGGAGGCGCACCCCGCCGAACTGCCCGACTGGATCACCGCGGAGAACGCCGACGTCACCGACCCGGCGATCGCCGCCGAACTGAGCGACAAAGGCGGCTACGACCTGGTGTTCTCCAACTCGACCATCGAGCACGTCGGCGGGCACAGCCAGCGTCAGAAGTTCGTCGCGGCCGTGGAGCAACTGGCCCCGCTGCACTGGATCCAGACGCCGTACCGCTACTTCCCCGTCGAGCCGCACTTCGTGGCGCCCGGCTTCCAGTTCCTGCCACTGACCGCCCGGGCCCGTCTGGTGCGGCACTGGCCGCTCGTCCACAGCCGCCCCGACAGCCCGGAGTCGGCGATGAACGCCGTGATCAACATCGAGCTGCTGACCCGCGCCGAAATGCGCTACCTGTTCCCCGGATCGGCCATCCTGAGCGAGCGGGTGCTCGGTGCGCCGAAGTCGCTCATCGCCGTACGAACGGAGCCCGCATGCTGAACAACCTGATCAACAGACATGACGCGGACCGGCTGCTGCGCAAGGTGCGGAAGCTGGACCTGGACCCGGTACTGGCCAAGCTGAAGGTGCGCGGCGGTGCCCGCGTGGTCCAGCACTGGTCACAGGTCGACCCGTCGCTGACCGAGTGGTGGGCGATACCGGCGGTCATCAGGCGCTGGAACCTGCTGATGACCGGCGACGCGGACACCTCTTTTCCCGAGTACGTGGCGGCCAAGCACTTCGCGCCGCGCGCCGATCTGCGCGGTCTGTCGCTGGGGTGCGGCACCGGCGGGAACGAGCTGCTCTGGGCGAGGACCGGCGCGTTCTCTCTCCTGGAGGGCGTGGACGTGGCGCCGGAGCGGATCGACTTCGCGACCCGGGCCGCCGCCGAGAACGGGCTCGCCGACGTCCTGCGCTTCCGGGTGACCGATGTCAACCGGATGACCAGCGACGGGGAACGCTTCGACGTTCTCCTCGGCCTTCAGTCGCTGCACCATTTCGACGACCTCGACGAGACCCTGCCGCGGCTGTCCCAACTGATCGAGCCCGACGGGCTGTTCGTGGTCGACGAGTTCGTCGGCCCCACCCGGTTCCAGTGGACCGACGGTCAACTGGAGGCGGCGAACGCACTGTTGGCCCGGCTGCCCGAAGAGCGGCGGCGGCTGGCCGACGGCCGGATCAAGCACCGTGTCGTACGGCCCAGCAGGCTGTCGATGGTGCTGGACGACCCCTCCGAGGCGGTCGACGCGGCGGCGCTGCTGCCCGGTCTGCGGCGTCATTTCGAGGTCGTCGAGGAACGGCCGTACGGGGGCACGGTGCTGCACATCGCGTTCTCCGGAATCGCGCACAACTTCCGTGACCAGGAGCCGGAGACGCTGGCGCTGCTGGAGCGGTGCTTCGCCGCGGAGGACGCGGCACTGCCGGACGTGGGGCACGACTTCATCGCGATGGTCTGCCGCCCACGGAGCGCCGGCTGACGAGTTCCCCATGCTGGAGACGGCGGTGAGAGCGGCAATGGTGTGGTGCCGACCCGGCCGACCGCCGTCCTGGCAGGATGGCCGGCATGGAACGTGTGCTTGGAATCGGCGGGTATTTCGTGCGGGCCACCGACCCGGCGGTCCTGAACGCCTGGTATCGCGACTGTCTGGGCCTGGACGCCGACGAGAACGGCCTGTGGCGCCAGGCAGCGGGACCGACGGTGTTCGCGACGTTCGAGTCCGGGACCGACTACTTCGGGTCCCGCACCCAGCAGACCATGCTCAACTTCCGGGTCAGCGACCTGGATGCGATGCTCGCGCAGCTGCGTGCCAAGGGAGCGGACGTGGCCGAGCAGACGCAGGACATGGAGGGGGTCGGCCGGTTCGGCTGGGTCACCGACCCCGAGGGCAACCGGATCGAGCTGTGGCAGCCCGCCTGACCTCACGGCCCCGGCGTTGCGCGCAGGGCGCCCGGTCGGGTCAGCGCGGCTGCGGCCGCGCGGCTCGCCGGGCGCCCCAGCACGGCGCGTGAGGTCTCCCTGAGCAGGACGGCGGCGCGGAAGGCCGCCGTGGCGAGGGCGCCGTGCCGACGCCGGTACAGCCGGACGCGGTTGAGGGTGAGCAGGGTCCAGAGCCGGGGCGACACCTGGGAGTCGCCCCCCAGGTGCACGGCCTCGGCCGACGGCTCCAGCTGTGTGGCGTAGCCCCGATCCCGCGCACGCAGGCAGTACTCGGTCTCCTCCGAGTAGAGAAAGAACGACTCGTCCCACCGCCCGCAAGCGGCCAGGCACTCCCCCGATATGGCCATGAGCGCACCGGTCGCCCAGTCCGCGCGCGTGGGCCGCTGATACACGGCGGGGTCGGTGACGAGCTCGCTCAGGGCCGGGAAGCGCCCGGCCCGGGTGTTGCCGATGACGGCCTCTCCGAGGGCCCGCAGGACGCTCGACTCTCGGCGCAGCGAATGGTGGGGCGTGTCCCGGCCTTCTTCGTAGAGAAGGGGTACGGCGATCCCCACCCCGTCCCCGAGGCTGTCGACGAGACGTTTGGCGCAACCCTGCCGCATCCGGATGTCGGGGTTGCAGATCAGCACGCCTTCGCTTCCCTCGGCGGCGGTCAGCGCCGCGTTGATGCCGGCCGCGTATCCGGCGTTGCGGCCGGTCTGGACGATCGTGGCGTCGGGGGCCAGCGTCCGCAGCACGTCCACGGTGTCGTCGGAGGAGTCGTTGTCGGCGACGACGAGCCGCCAGTCGAGGCCTGCCATGCCGTCGGGAAGAGCGGCGAGGAACCCAGGGAGCACCGCGGCGCTGTTCCAGGTGACGACGATGACGGCGACGGGGCTCATCGGGACTCCACGAGTTCAGGGAGCTGGACTTCGGACGGCTTGCGGGGAGCGGAGACGGTGGCCGCGGCCGCCTCACGGCGGACGAAGCCGAGGTAGCTGCCGCCGGCGCCCAGGATCAGGAAGAACATCCCGGCGTACATGGAGAAGCTGAGCGCGTCGAAGGTGGCGCTGATGACCAGGGCGACCAGGGCCGAGGCGAGGAACGCCTGCCCGAGTTCCCGGTCCGATTCGGTGCGGGCGAGCCGGCGGATGGCGCCGCCGGTGTGGATCCCGGTGACGAACAGGGCGAGCAGCGCGATCAGCCCCAGGAACCCCATCTCGGCCAGGGTCAGCATGTACTGGTTGTCCGTGAAGAAGTACAGGTCGGGCGTGAAGGTGCCGAATCCGCGTCCGAACCAGGGGTGTTCATGGAGATAGGGGACGATCGCGCTGTACTTCACGGTGCGCGCCTGGGTGCTGCTGTCGGAGTTGGACAGGAAGCTGGCGAACAGGTTGGTGATGGTTCCGATCAGCCCGGGAATGATCACCTTGAAGCCGGCCACCGACCCCAGGATGATGCCGATGGCGGCCCAGCGCCGCTGCGGCTTCCATCGGGGCACCATCACCAGGATCGCCACAAAGGCACCGATGATGGATGTCCTCGACACGGTCAGCGGAAGAGCCCCCGCCATGATCGCCACCGGTGCCCAGCGGCGCAGTGCGCCGGCGTGCCGGCGCACCGGATCGAACGCCTGGTGGACGGCGAAGGGCACCAGGATGGCCAGCATCCCCCCGAACTCCAGCGGGTGGGCCGTCGTGGAGCGGGGCCGGGTGAACGAGCCGCGGTCCATGGCGCTGATCCCGGCGGTGCTCGACTGCAGGCCGGGGATGTGGATGGAGTCGGCGATGTTGGTCGCGGCGAAGAAGTCGTAGTAGCCGATCAGGGCGACCACCGTGCCCATGACGACGAGCCGGCGCATCAGGACCTCGAGGCGGCTGCGCTCCTGGATTCCGGCGGAGGCCAGCACCACGAGCGCCCCCCACACCGCGAGCCCGATGAGCCCCCGGTCGGCCCCGAGGACCTCCTGGTGGGAGCTGTCGCGGGTGGCGTCCGCGAGGTACGAGAGCAGCACCGCCGCGGCGAGCAGGCACATCGTCACGCGTGGCAGTCTGGTGCCCTCGGCGGGACGGATGCGGCCGCCCAGCCAGGTCGCCAGGTACCAGAGAAGTCCCAGCAGGGCGAAGACGTTGGCCGGGGTGCCGACGCCGCCCAGCGCGGGCAGGGTGAGGTTGGACGGGACGAAGAACGCCAGCACCAGATAGCCGGTGAGGATCGTCGTGGCGTCCAGCCTGCGCACCAGCAGGCCCCTGGGCGCCCGTTCGGTGGACCGGGCGCGATGGCGCCGGGGAACGTATCCGGCCTGGGCGCGTCCCCGTCGGCGTACCACCGCGACGCCCTCGGCCAGGATGGACAGCAGGAACGCGCTGACCACCCCGACGATGACGACCGCCGCGATGTCCTGGTACCGGGTCTTCGACTGCGCGACCGGTGTCTGCGGCAGGACGACCGGGGCGGTCTGCACGGCGTACACCGTCGGCACCTTGGAGGCCGCCTGCAGGGCCTTGAGCTGCTCCCCGGCGAACTTGGTGAGGGTGGTGGTCTCCCGGAGCACCTTCGCCCGGTCGGTGCCGGTGACGCTCAGGGTGAGCAGCGGGCTGTCGGCCTCCGGCGCGAACCCGACCGTGTAGCGGTCCGTGAGGCCGCGGTCGTGCAGTTCCTTGGCCGAGTCGCTCGACTGGAGGGTCCTGATCAGCACGTCGGCCGTGACGACCAGCGAACCCCCCGCGTTCGATATGGGGTTGCCGAAGGTCGGCGCCAGCCTGGCGACCGCCGAGGAGTCGAGCAGTGTGACGGAGCTCTGCGACTGGTAGGACACCGGGATGGTCCGGTTCAGATATCCGCCCGCGAGGACGCTGAGCAGGGTGAGCGGCACCATGAAGTACCAGCGCCTGCACATGATCGCCCAGAGGTCGCCCAGGCTCATGAACCCTCCCCCCGGCCCGGTGCCGCGGGACGGGACGTCCGGGCTCGGGCACAGCTTAGGCCGCGCGTTTTGGTGGCGGCTCGCCCCGGCGCCTGCGAGGATCGGTGACGACGGAAGGAATCCCTGTGTCGCCTCGTGACGTCGCCGAAGCGCTTCTCCGCCGCTGGTACGTGTTGCTGCTCGCGCTCCTGCTGACCGCCGTCGGGGCCTACCCGGTGCTGCGTCCCGCCCCGGAGTACCTGAGTTCGGCGGTGGTCGTCCTCAAGCCGCCGGTGACGGGGAACCAGCCGAACCAGCTCACGAACCTCCAACCGCCGCTGGCCGCACTGTCGTACGGGGTCATCCAGCAGCTCGAATCGCCCGCCGGGCGAAAGGAGTTGGACTCCGCCGGCGTCCACGGGACGTACCAGCTGATCCCGCGCAACAGCGGCACCAGTGCGACGCCCCGCTATCTGATCCCCTCGGTGCAGGTGCAGGCGCGGAGGGCCGGCCCCGTCGAGGCCGACACGGCGGTCCAGCGGATCATCGACGTCTACACCAGGCATGTCGCGGACCTGCAGGATGCGCAGGGGGTCGCGGCCGGGGCGCGGATCAGCGCTGCCGTTCTGGTCGCGCCGAGCGCGGCCCAGGTCCAGGGCACCCGGAGCCGAGCGCTGGCCGGTACGGCGCTGCTGGGCACGGGTGGCGCGCTCCTGGGCGCGTTGTGGTTCGACCAGTACGCGCTGCGCCGCAGGAAGGTTCCCGCGGGTCGTCGAGAGGCCGATCCGGTTCCGGTGGCCGGCTGAGTTGGACGGGTGAGTCATCAGATGCCGCGGCGCTTCCAGGACTCCCACCACAGCCACTCCCGGCCGCGTTCGGCCACGGCCGACCACACCAGCGGCTGAAGATAGGGCATCGTCTTCGGGCCGATCCGCCGTCGTAGGCGCAGCGCGCGGTACTCGGGCAGCGCCGCGTACCCCGGCAGGCACTGTTCGGCGAACGCCACGCACTCGTCGACCGGAACGATCCCGGTGCGCCCCCGGTCGTAGGCCCGGTAGGCCCGGCGCAGCGCGAAGCGGGCGAGCCGGGTGTGGACCTCGTCGGCCAGGCGGTCGGCCTGGGGCAGCCGGTCGGCGCATTTTTCGAGCACCGAGTCGAAGGCCACGAGGCGTTGGCGCAGGTCGTCGAGTTGACCGCCGAAGTCGGTGGTGGACATGTTCTTGCCGTGCACGCGGTAGAAGGCCTGATCCGCGCCGCGTACGTAACCGACGTCGGCGTGTGCGGCGAGCCGCATCCACATCTCGATGTCGCCCGCGTGCGGCAACGCCGGATCGTAGCCGCCGACCGTGCGCTGGAGGCTGGTGCGGACGACGACCTCCGGCGAGGTGATGCAGCCGGTGCCTTCGCGGAAGCGCCGCTCCAGCCACTCCTGCCCGGGATAGACGACCGAGCCTGTGCTGCGGGTACGGGCCGGTGGCAGCGGGCCGCCGTGCTGGAAGTGCAGGGGGCGCCCGTAGGCGAAACCCGCCTCGGGGTGGGCGTCCAGGAGCGCGGCGGCCCGGACCAGTGCGCCCGGGACGAGCCGGTCGTCGGCGGACAGGAGGGCCACGTAGTCGCCGTCGGCCCACTCCAGCAGGCCCTCGTTGTAGGTGGCGATATGGCCCTTGTTGGTTGCGTGGACGCGGACTTCGATGCGCGGGTCGGAGGCGGCCAGTTTGGTCGCGGTCTCCGCCGAGTCGTCGGGCGAGGCGTCGTCGATGATGAGGACCCGGACGTCAACGCCGTCCTGCTCGTCCAGGACGCTGCTCACGCAGTCGGCGAGGAAATGGCCGTACTTGTAGCAGGGGATCACAACACTGACGGTGGTCATCGGTGAGAAAGCCAATCCCCGGTGCCGGCCCCGCGGGAGGCCGGCACCGGTGGGCACTAGTGCTTCTTGCGGACGGTCTTGCTGGTCAGGGTCCAGCTCTGGGACTTCACCGTGTGGTGGTCCTTGTCCCTGGCCGTGATCGTGACCTTGAACCGTGTGCCGTCCGGCAGTGGGGCGGAGAGGTGGACGGACATCTTGTGCGTGGCCCGGTCGTAGGAGGTGACGGCGGTGACGTGGAGCTTCTTGGCGTCGGCCGCCTTGGCGCCCGGCAGGATGGTCACGGTCGCCTTGAGGGACGACAGCTTCACCTTGGCGGGCAGGGTCGTGACGAGGGGGGCGTCGGCGTCGGCGGTGTGCGACAGCGAGGATCCGGTCACCTCCGAGGTGCCCGACGTCAGCGACGCGGACGGGTTGTCGGCGGTGAAGACGGGGCCGACCCAGTAGTTCGCGGATCCGTAGGAGCCGCTGGGGAAGGCCACGTCGCTGCCGTACCGGTACAGCCCGTTGTGGGCCGAGTCGATGTCGGCGGTGGCGGTCAGCGGGTAGGACTTGTGGGCTGCCGCGAAGTAGCCGCCGTCCACCGCGTAGTTGCCGTTCGGCGCGTGGTAGGAGACGACGTACGCGGTGTCGGCGGTGATCGCCACCGGGGTCGCGAAGGTCATCGTCTGCCAGCCGGAGGCCGACTCGCTGGTGAAGGTGCCGGAGGCGAGGAGCGTGCCGGAGGCGGACCAGAGGCTGCCAGTGTGGGTTCCGGTGTTGCCGGTGCCCTTGTAGAAGGTGACGCCGGTGACCCAGCCGCTCGCCGAGGACTGGAACCGGGTGCCCAGCTCAAGGGAGTTGGGGTCGTTGGTGACGTCGGGCGTGGCCGGCACGGCGGAGGTGTTCCACAGCGTGCAGGGACAGGTGACCGCGGGCGGGGTCGAGCTGGTGGTGAAGCTCCAGGTGACCGGGGCGCCCATCTCGTTGCCCCACAGGTCGGCGGCCTGGACGGAGGCGGTGTACGTGGTGTGCAGCTCCAGCTCCGTCGACGGTGTGAAGGTCGCCTTGTTCGCCGCGGGGAGCGTCTTGGTGCCCGGCACGGTGTTGCCGCTCGGGTCCTTCACGGTGAACGTCAGGTTGTCGGCGTCGATGGCGTGGTCGAACACGGCGGACATCGGTGCCGTGATCGACGCGCCGGTCGCCCCCGAGGTCGGCGAGGTCGAGGTGACGGTGGGCGGCGTCGTGCTGGCCGTCGAGGTGTCCAGCACCACGTCGACCCAGTAGTTGCTGCCCGAGGAGGCGGAGGACGGGAAGGCGCTGGTCGAGCCGTAGTGGTAGAGGCCGTTGCCGCCGTCGGTGCCGGACTTGAGCGCCGTGAGCGGGGCCAGGCCGGCGTCGCTGTCGGAGAAGTATCCGCCGTCGTAGGAGTATCCGCCGTTGGGCGCGAAGTACGAGGCGACGTAGGTGGTGTTGGCCTTGACCGTCACCGGGGTGGCGAAGTTCAGCTGCTGCCAGCCGGACGCCGTCTCGCCTGTGAAGGTGCCGGTGGCAAGGCGGGTGCCGGAGGCGCTCCACAGGCTGCCGGTGTGGGTGCCCGTGTTGTAGGGCGACTTGTAGAAGCGGACGCCGGTGATCGATCCGGCCACCGTGGTGCGGATCTTGACGCCGAGCTCCAGCGAGCCGCCGTCGCCGCCGTTGACCGTGCCGGGCACGGCGGTGGCGGGCCAGATCGTGCACGGGCAGGCCTGCGGGCCGACGGTCACCGGGACGGTGGTGACGGCGCCCATGTTGACGCTGTCGTCGACCGCGCGGACCTTGATGGACGCCGAGCCCGGGGCCGTCGGGGTCCAGCTGTAGGTCCAGGACCCCAGGCCGGTCGCCGCGTTCCAGGTGGTACCGCCGTCCGTGGACACCTCCACACGGGCCACCACACCGCCGGAGTCGGTGGCGGTGCCCTTGATGGTGACCGGCTTGAGGGCCGGGACAGTGACTCCGGAGGCCGGGATCGTCACGGTGACGGACGGGCCGGTGGTGTCGGTGGAGGCCGTGGCGGCGGTGAGGTTGCTCTGCCGGGACAGCGGCTGGACACCCATGTCGGCGAGGATGTTCAGCGTCGCCTGCTGCATGCGGACGTCCTCGGTGACCACCGTGTCATCGGGGTTGTACGTGGGGATGTTGGTCAGGCCCCACGACCACTGCACGGTCCCCGACCCGAACACCAGGGCCCCGGAGGTCTGGTCGCGGAACTCGACGAGATTGTGCGTCGCGGTGCCGTTGCCGTACATGTTGCCCCAGTCGAGGCGGTACTTGCCGTCGGTGATGTCCACCGTCGTGGACGACAGGTCGATCTGCCCGGCGGGTCTGGTGGCGTTCTCCAGGTCGCTGTCCCACTCGTAACCGAGGGTGCCGGCCGGGAAGGTGGCGGTCTGGCTCGACGTCAGGTTCGCGATCGAGGTGCCCCGCCACAGCCGGTTCTTCCCGTAGGAGCCGGGGACGGTGATCGCGTCGCTGCGGGAACCGTTCACCTGGAACATGGAGCCGGTGAGGATGTTCGGCGGCTGGTAGGTCTGGCCGTAGTTGGTGCTGGCCGGGTCCATCCATGTGCCGGTCCAGCTGCCGCTGGGGTCGGCGATGCCGTTGTTCTGCGCCATCTTGGTCATCTTGTAGCAGACCAGGGTCCGGTTCGCCGTACTGGTGCCGTCGATGCTGGGCGCGAGCCGGGTCTTCCAGAAGACCTCGTTGCCGCTGAAGAAGGCCTGCCTGACGCCGGCCTTTCTGGCCGCCAGGACATTGGAGTACTGGCTCTGCGTCCAGTACTCGTCGTGGCCGGAGGACATGTACACCTTGTGGTTCTTCAGCAGGGTGGCGCCATTGGTCGACACGTCCACGCCGGACAGATAGCTGACGTCGTAGCCGTTGCGTTCCAGCCAGGACAGCATCATGAACTCGGAGCCGTAGATGCCGTTGTCACCGCCGATGTCCAGCGGCCGGTTGTAGCTGACCTCGTAGGCCCGGCCGTCCGGCGCGGGACCCGCGCCGCCGTAGAGATCCTGGCCGCCGTAGTCGTTGTAGGCCTGCCAGGTCTGGTCGCTGGTCTGCACGACGACGTCGGAGGTGCTGGAGTCCTTGCGGACGACGAAGGGGTACGGCATCAGGCCGTCGCCGTCCGTCTGGGTCAGGTTGGCGATGTACAGGCCGGACACGGCGTCGCTGGGCACAGTCCAGCTCGCGGTCACGGGCCAGTTGCCGCAGTCGACCAGGCCGGTGCCCGCCTTGGTGGTGCAATTGGCAGGCTTGGTGGCGTAGTTGGCGGGATAGGTCACCGCCGCCTGGGCCGCGGTCGACATCTCGCGGGCGCCGTCGCCGCCGTACCAGCCCAGGCGGTAGATCTCGATGTGGTACGAGACCTTCGACTGGACCTTGAACTGGACGGTGTCACCGGCCTGAAGGCTCTCCTTGGTGGAGAACCCCTGGATGTCACCGTAGGCGTTGGGCGAGAACCAGTCGGACATCGGGCTGCCCGCCTTGGAGTTCTCACAGACGATGGCGTTCGAGCCCGATCCGCACGGATCGGCCGCCGCCTGGGCGGGCACGGCCCCCGGGAGCACCGCCCAAATCAACGCTGCCGCGACGGCGAGGCGGCCGCCCCGGAGCCGTCTGCTCCATCTGTTCATGTGTACCTCTCAGCGGTGCTGTGCTGGACCGACACCTGAAGTCGGGGGGTGCGTGATGCGGGGACCGGTCAGCCGCGGAGCGCGTCGGCGAACACGTCGACGACCCGCTGCTGCTGGTCGGGGGTGATCTGCGGGAAGAGCGGGAGCGAGAGGATCCGCTCCGCCGCCCTCTCGGCGTTCGGGAAGTCGCCCCGGGTGTGGCCGAGATGGCGGTACGCCGGTGTGAGGTGGACCGGGGCGGGATAGTGCACGCCCGCGCCGATGCCCTCGGCGTTGAGCTTGCCGACGATGTCGTCACGGTCGGCGCCGGCGACCTGCACGACGTACAGGTGCCAGACGTGGACGTTGCCGTCGGCCGTCGTCGGCAGGACGACCCGCCCGGCGGCCGCCAGGTCGGCGAGCAGCGTGTCGTAGTGGGCCGCGGCCGCCCGACGGGCCGCGTTGCCGTCGGCCAGCCTCGCCAGCTTCGCCCGCAGGACGACGGCCTGCAGTCCGTCCAGGCGGCTGTTGAACCCAGGTACGTCGTGGCGGTACTTGGCGACGCCGCCGTGGTTCGCGATCGCGCGCACCAGACCCGCGAGTTCCTCGTCGTCGGTGAGCACCGCGCCCGCGTCGCCGTAGGCGCCCAGGTTCTTGCCCGGGTAGAAGCTGGTGGCCGCGATCCCTCCGCTGCCCGGGGACCGTCCGTCGTGGGTCGCGCCCTGGCACTGGGCGGCATCCTCGACTACCCGTACGCGGTCGGGCAGTTGACCGGCCAGCCCGGTGACCTCGGCCAACTGCCCGTACAGATGCACCGGTACGACCGCGCGGGTGTCCGGGCCGACCGCGTCCAGCGCGGCCTGGGGGTCGAGCAGATGGCTGTCGGGCAGGCAGTCCGCCAGGACCGGTCGTGCGCCGGTCCTGGCCACCGCGCCCGCGGTGGCGATGAAGGTGTTGGCGGGTATCACGACCTCGTCGCCGGGCCCCGCTCCGCTCACCCGCAGGGCGAGTTCGACGGCGTCGGTGCCGTTGGCGACGCCCACGCAGTGCGCGACACCACCGAACTGCGCATACTCGCGCTCGAATTGGCGGACCTCGTCGCCGCCGACGAACGCGGTGTTGGCCAGGACCCGGTCGAATCCGGCCCGTACCTCGTCGGCGACTTCCTCGTGGGCCGCCTTGAGGTCCACAAGCGGAATCTGGTTCATGTCAGCGGTCCCCCCACTGTTCGTGTCACAAGTTCGTCCAGCGCGGGCGCGGGCGCCGCGCGCAGTCGCCGGGCCGGGCTCCCCACCCAGACCTCGCCCGGCGGCACATCGCCGAGCACGGCGCTCCCCATTCCGATCAGCGACCAGGCGCCGACCGTCGTGCTCTCCCTCACCAGGGCCCCGGAACCGGCATAGGCGCCCCGCTCCAGCCGTACGCCGCCGCCCAGGCGGACGCCGGACGCGAGCGTGGCGTAGTCCTCGACCACGTCGTCGTGGGTGAGGACGACCTGCGGCATCACCGCGACATGCGCGCCCACGTGCACGGCGGCGGTCAGGACGCAGTGCGCGAGCAGGACCGAGCCGGGTCCGACCTCGGAGGTCGCCGACACCGCCGCCGTCGGGTGGATCACGCTGGCGTAGCGGTCCGTGGGCAGGTCGAGCCTGCGGACCAGCCGGGCGCGGGCCGCGTAGTCCCTGGGGTTGCCCACGCAGATCACCACCCGGGCGTCGGGCAGGTCATGGACCAGGTCGCAGCCGCCGAGGACGGGCACGCCGTCCACCTCGGTGCCGTGCAGGGCGGCGTTGTCGTCGAGGTGTCCGAGCAGCTTGAGGTCGCCCGCGTCCCGTACGGCCTGTGCGGTCTCCCGGGCGAAGCCGCCCGCGCCGATGATCACAAGTGCGGTCATTGGCGGGCCTGTTCGCGCAGTGCCGCCACCACGCGGTCCTGCTGCGCCTCGGTCATCGTGTGGAACAGCGGCAGGATCAGCGAGTCACGGCTGATCCGTTCGGTGACCGGCAGCGGCGCGCTGGGGTGGCCGGTGTAGGCGGGTTCGAGGTGCGAGGCCATGATCCCGCGCCGGGCGGAGATGCCGGCCTCGGCGAGCGCGGCCAGCAGGTCGTCCCGGCCGACGGGGAAGGCCTCGTCCAACTGCACCCAGTACGACTGGAAGTTGCTGGTGCCGTGCGCGGGGTCGCGTACGGGGGTGAGGCCGCAGACGCCCTGCAGCAACGCGTCGTAGCGGGCCGCCAGTTCGCGGCGGCGGGCGATCATCGCGTCGAGTTTCTGGAGCTGGACCAGGCCGATCGCGGCCTGGACGTCCGTCATCCGGTAGTTGTAGCCGACCTCCAAGTAGCTTTCCAGGACCGGCTTGTTGCTCGCATGGCGCTGGGCCGCCGAGGCGTTCATCCCGTGCTCGCGCAGTCGGCGCAGGCGTGCCGCCCACTCGGCGTCGTCGGTGGTGATCATGCCGCCCTCGCCCGTGGTGACGACCTTGCG
Source organism: Streptomyces sp. R21 (assembly GCF_041051975.1). GTDB lineage: Bacteria > Actinomycetota > Actinomycetes > Streptomycetales > Streptomycetaceae > Streptomyces. The sequence continues at coordinate 1,139,444 of NZ_CP163435.1, forward strand.
CGGGTGGAAGGACCACGCGGCGATCAGCGCGCCGTGTCCCACCGGCTTGCCGCCGACGGTCGAGCCGATGGCGCAGGCCGCGTCCTCGACCAGCGGAAGATCCCAGTCGGCGCAGGCGGCGCGCAGGCTGTGCACATCGGCCGGTACGCCGCCCTGGTGCACGGCGAGGACGGCCTTCGTACGGGGCGTGCGGACCGCGTTCACGGTGGCCGTGGTCAGGTTGCCGGTGGCGGCGTCGACGTCGGCGAACACCGGCTCGGCCCCGACGTAGCGCACGGCGTTGGCGGTGGCGATGAACGACAGCGACGGCACCACGACCTCGTCGCCGGGTCCGATGCCGAGCGCGACCAGTGCCAGGTGCAGGGCGGTGGTGCAGGAGCTGACCGCGATGCCGTGCTCGGCGCCCACCCGCTCGGCGAAGGCCCGCTCGAAGGCGGCGACCCGGGGGCCCTGGGCGACCCACCCCGACAGCACCGCGTCGGAGGCGGCCTTGGCCTCCTCCTCGCCGAGCCAGGGGATCATCACGGGGATGCGGTCGGTGCTCACTTGGCCGCCTCCCGCTCCGCGCGCCACCACTCCACCAGGTCCTTGAGCCCCGTGCGCAGGTCGATCTGCGCGGTGAACCCGAGCCGCTCGGCGGCCTGTCGGGTCTCCGCGAGCCGCCGGCTCACGCCGTTGACCGCGCGGGCGGGCCCGTGCACCGGCTCCAGACCCGACGCGCCCATCGCCTCCAGCAGACCGTCGGCGAGTTCGCGCAGCGAGGTCTCCGTACCGCTGGCGACGTTGAACACCTCGTCGGTGAGGTCCGACTCGGCGGCCAGCACATTGGCTCTCGCGATGTCGCGGACGTCGACGAAGTCCATGGTCTGCGTGCCGTCGCCGAGGATCAGCGGCGGCTCGCCCGCCTCGATGCGCTCCATCCAGCGGATGAGCACCTCGGTGTAGAGGCCGTGGATGTCCATCCGGGGGCCGTAGACGTTGAAGTAGCGCAGCGCCACGTAGTCCAGGCCGGACATGGCGTGGAAGCTGCGCAGCATGCCCTCGTTGAAGGCCTTCGCCGCGCCGTAGAACGTGTCGTTGTTGTACGGGTGGTGGCGCTCGGTCGTGGGGAAGGCCTCGGCCATGCCGTAGACGGACGCCGAGGAGGAGGCGATCACCTTGCCGACTCCGGCCGCGGCCGCCGCCTCCAGGACGTTGAAGGTGCCGTCGACCAGAACCTCGTTGGCGAGCCGGGGCTCCTCCGCGCACTGGGTGATGCGGATCGCCGCGAGGTGGAACACCAGGTCGGCGCCCTCGGTGACCTTCCGTACGGTCTCGGTGTCCCGGATGTCGCCCTCGACGACCTCCACGACGCCGCTGGGCAGGGCCTTGGCGAGGTTGGCCCGCCGACCGCGCACGAAGTTGTCGAGTACGACGATCTCGCGGGCGCCGCCCTCGGCGAGCAGGTCGACCAGGTTGGAGCCGATCGTGCCCGCTCCCCCGGTGACCAGGATCTTCTTTCCTCGTACGCTGTTCAACTGCTGTGCCCTCTCGGTGAATTGATTCGCTCAGTGCCCGGCACGCAGGCCGACGACCGCGCCCTTGAACTCGAGACTCCGGGAGGCCGCCTCGAGAATGTCCAGCACTCTCAGGCCCGCCCGGCCGTCGGTCAGCGGCGCCCGGCGTTCCCTGATCGCGTCGGCGAACTCGTCGACCATGCTGCGCAGCGCTTCCTTCTCGCCGATCGCGGGCGCGACCATGTCCCCGGAGCGGTACGAGATGAGCATGTCCCGGCGCTCGTCCGCGCCGATCTCCTGCGGTGCGGCCATGTCCACGCCCCGGTCGTAGACGGCCACCCGCTGAAGGGGGTTGAGGTCGTCCCAGAGCAGGGTGCGCTTGGAACCGCCCACCATGGTGGTCCGCACCTTGGTCGGCGACAGCCAGTTGACGTGCACGTGGGCGATGGCGCCCGTGTTGAGCTGGAGCGTCAGATAGGCGACACAGGCCTGTCCGGCGCCGATCGGGTCGGCTCCGTGGGCGGCGACGGCGACCGGCTCGACGTTCTCGGGGAGGATGAAGTCCAGGATCGACAGATCGTGCGGGGCCAGGTCCCACAGCACGTCGATGTCCTTCTGGACGAGCCCGAGGTTGATGCGGACCGAGTCGACGAAGTGGATCTCGCCGAGTTCGCCGGAGCGGACCAGCTCGCGGATGCGGCCGACGGCGGGCGTGTAGCAGTAGGTGTGGTCGCACATCAGGGTGAGCCCGCGCTCTTCGGCCTCGGTCACCAGGCGCATCCCGTCGGCGTACGTCGCCGCGAGGGGCTTCTCCACGAGGACGTGCTTGCCCGCGCGCAGTGCGGCCAGGGCGATGTCGAGGTGGGTTCCGGCGGGCGTGGCCACGGCGACGGCGGCGACGGTCGGATCGGCGAGGACGGCCGCGTAGTCCGCGGTGGCCTCGACGGTCGAGTAGCCGCCGAGAACCCGCTGGGCCCGCTCCACGTCGAGGTCGCACAGCCAGCGCAGCCGGAACTGCTCGCTGGCCTGGAAGTTGCGGACGAGGTTGGGTCCCCAGTAGCCGGCCCCCACGACGGCGACCCCCAACGGCTCCCTGGTCTGCGTCACTGCGTTCCTCTTCCCTTGGTCCATCAGTAGGCCCCCGTTCCGCGCACGACTGCCTGCCCGGTGCGCAGCAGGATCGCCAGGTCGACGCTCGTCGACCAGTTGTCCACGTAGGCGAGATCGAGCCGGACCGCCTCGTCCCAGGCCAGGTCCGAACGGCCGCTGACCTGCCACAACCCGGTCAGGCCCGGCTTGACCAGCAACCTGCGCTTGACCTCCGGCGTGTACTCCTCCACCTCCTCGGGCAGCGAGGGGCGGGGCCCGACGAGCGACATGCGGCCGCCGAGCACATTGATCAGCTGCGGCAGTTCGTCGAGGGACGTGCGGCGCAGCAGTGAGCCGACGCGGGTGATCCGTGGGTCCTGCTTCACCTTGAACAGCAGCCCGTCGCTGTTCTGGTTGAGGTGTGCCAGATCCGCCCGCAGGGCCTCCGAGTCCCGCCGCATCGTGCGGAACTTCAGCATGGTGAAGTGGTCGCCGTAGCGGCCCACCCGCTGCTGCCGGAACAGGGCGGGGCCGGAGCTGTCCAGCCGGACGATCAGGGCGATCAGCAGCATGGGCAGGGCGAGGGCCGTCAGGAGCACCGCCGCGAGTGCCCGGTCGAGCAGTTCCTTGGGCAGCCGGGAGATACGGGACAGGTTCGGCGCCTGGATCCGCAGCAGTGGGGCCCCGTTGGTGGGCCGTACCGCGAGCCGGGAGGCGGACACGTCGGAGAGCACGGGGGCCAGCAGGAAGTCGACGCCCTGCACGGCCGCCGTCCAGGACATCCGGCGCAGGACGGAGGCGTCGAACTCGGGCGCGGGCAGTGCCACCACGGTGGTGATGCCCAGGGCCCGGATGACGTCGGTCATGGTGTCGACGCCGCCGAGGACGGGGAGCCCCAGCTTGCGGATCGCCGCGGCGTTCTGCGGATCGCTCAGGCACACTCCGGCAGCGTGCAGTTCGTGTACGCCGCCGCGTCGCAGGACGGCGACGAGCTCCACGATGCCGCGCGCGGGCCCGACCAGGAGGGTCGTGCTGCGGTCCCGGCCCCGTGCCCAGCGTCTGTGCAGTCGGCGGCGGAGCGCGTAGCGGAGCAGCAGGGCGATCGCGACGGCCGGGGCTGCTGCCATGATCATGTCATGCAGGAGGCCCGAGTCGTGCGCGAACAACCAGTACACACCCGCGGCCAGCGCAGGCACCGCTACGGCGCCACGCAGCACCCGCAGGTACTCCTCGGTCCCCAGGCCCAGGGCGCTGCGGTCGTAGGAGCGATGGGCGAGCATGGCCACGATCCACATCGGGGGCAGCACCAGGGCCACCGCCCAGCGGCCGTACACCGCGTGGATCACGAAGGCCGCAGCAGTGGCGGCGAAGCCGTCCGCGGCCAGCAGGACTAAACGATACTTCTGTTCCCAGCGTCTTCGACGAGCATCTGGACTTCTGTGATCCACAGCCAGTTGCTCATGCGTGACCTCAATGGTCATGCGCCCCCCACCACATGCGCGGCTACCCCTGACCGAACGACACCGGGCATACGACCTGAGGTCCATGGCCCGGGGCTGAACCAGCGCCGTTGCGCCCTCCACGCGGCGGCACTTGAGATCAACGGAGCTTCGGCGGTTCCCCAACCGCCGCATGCTCCCTGCACGTTGGCTACTGCCTGTTCCGGTATCTGCGTACACACGCCGTTATCTGACGTGGCATCAAAAACATCTTCCCCACCCAAACCGGGTCTGGCGGCCATCAATCTAGACCACTGAACGCAGTCACGGGAACACTTGGACGAAACACACCTCGCAAGGGTGACGCCGACGCCATACTGCCCAGGTGACGAGCATCGTGATCCCGGCTCACAACGAGGCGCAGGTCATCGGCCGGCTCCTCGATGCGCTGCTGGCCGACTCCCCCGAGGACGACACCGACATCGTGGTCGTATGCAACGGCTGCACGGATGACACCGCGCAGGTCGCGGCTGCGCGCGGCCCGCGTGTCCGCGTGGTCGAGATCCCCGTTCCCTCCAAGCACGTTGCCCTGCGGGCGGGCGACGATCACGCGCGCGGTTTCCCCCGCGTCTACGTGGACGCCGACGTCGTGATCGCGGGCGCCGACGTGGCGGCACTGACCAAGCCCCTCGACGACGAGGCCTCAGGGATCCTCGCCACCGCCCCCGAACGGCAGATCCCGCTGGCCGCCTGCGCATGGCGGGTGCGGGCCTACTACCAGGTCTGGCAGCGCCTCCCCGCCGTACGGGAGGGGCTGTTCGGACGCGGCGTCATCGCGGTGTCCAAGGCGGGGCACGCCCGGATCGCCGCGCTGCCGCCGCTGATGGCGGACGATCTGGCCGCGTCCCTGGCCTTCGGCCCCGAAGAACGGCTCGTTGTCGACGCTGCCCGGGTCGTGGTCCAACCGCCGCGCACCTGGCCGGATTTGATCAGACGACGGATCCGGGCGGCGGTGTCCACGGCCCAGGTCGAACAGCATCAGCGACCGGAAGAGGCCTCGGCGCGCACGAGCAGGGCGGATCTCATCGCCCTGCTCCGCGGCGAGCCGAAGCTGTTCCCGAGTGTCGCGGTGTTCGTCATGGCGGCGGTCGTGGCCCGGCGGAAGGCCGAAAAGGCTATTCAGGCACAGGACTTCGGCACCTGGCTCCGGGACGAGAGCAGTCGGCAGAACTGAGACGAGAGCAGCAGGCAGTACTGATTCGCACCGCTCCTGGAGTCCTTGATCATGTATCTCACCGACCGCTCCACACCCGCGGGGGCGGACACCGAGCCCGGCCGAAGACGCGGCCCGGGATCCAAGGTCGCCCCGGTCGTGCTCGTGCTGGGAGCGGTCAGCCTGATCACCGACATCTCCTCGGAGATGGTCACCGCCGTCCTGCCGCTCTACCTCGTCACCACGCTCGGCTTCAGCCCGCTGGGATTCGGCGCCCTCGACGGCGTCTACAACGGCGTCAGCGCCCTGGTCCAGCTCACCGGCGGCCACCTCGCCGACCGGGTGCGCAACCACAAGCTGATAGCCGGGCTCGGCTACGGCCTGTCCGCGCTGTGCAAGCCGCTGCTCCTGCTCGTGAGCAGCTTCGGCGCGCTCGGCTCGGTCCTCGCCCTGGAACGGACCGGCAAGGGCCTGCGCACCGCCCCGCGCGACGCGATGATCTCCCTGTCCACGCCGCCCGAGAACCAGGGCCGGGCCTTCGGCGTACACCGGGCGATGGACACCACCGGCGCGATGCTCGGCCCACTGGCGGCCTTCTTCATCCTGCGCGCGGCGGCCGACGGCTACGACGCCGTGTTCGGCGTGAGCGCATGCGTCGCCGCGCTCGGCGTGCTCGTACTGGTGCTGTTCGTACCCGGCAGGCGCCAGGGCGGCACGCAGACGCTGTCCATATCCGGCGGACGGCAAGGCGCGCCGACGCTTTCCGTCCCTGGCGGACGGCAAGGCGTACGGCCGGATGAAGCGGATGCGGCGGACGCCGACGCGCAGCCGGACGAAGCAGGTGTGACAGACGCCGACGCGCAGCGGGACGAAGCAGGTGCGGCGGACGCCGACGAGCAGCGGGACGAAACAGGTGCGGCGGACGGCAAGCGGCCCATACGGGTGCGCGAAGCGCTGGCACTGCTGCGCCTGCCGCGGCTGCGGGCGCTCGCCTGCTGCGCCGCGCTGCTCGGCCTGACCACCGTCAGCGACGCGTTCGTCTACCTGCTCCTGCAACGGCGCGCGGGCATCGGCGAGCAGTGGTTCACGCTGCTGCCGCTGGGCACCGCCGTGGTGTTCCTGGTGCTGGCCGTGCCCGTCGGCGCACTGGCCGACCGGGTCGGACGGCGCACCGTGTTCCTCACCGGCCACGCGGGCCTGCTCGCCGGCTACGCGCTCCTGCTGTGGGCCCCGGCCACTGAGGCCCTGCCCTTCCTCGTACTCGCCCTGCACGGCACGTTCTACGCGGCCACCGACGGCGTGCTCCCGGCCACCCTGGCCGACATCGTGCCCCGACATCTGCGCGCCACCGGCCTCGCCATCGTCGGCACCAGCCAGGCGCTGGCCCGCTTCTGCTGCTCGCTGGCCTTCGGCGCCGCCTGGACGGTGTGGGGAGACGGCCCGGCGCTGGCCGGCTCCGCGGTGGGCCTGCTGTGCTGCGCGATCGTCGCGGGCATGGTGCTACGGCCGGACGGCGGCACCCGATGACCACCACAGCCACAAGGATCCACATGACACCGCTGCGCCGCCGCCTGCTCATCCTCGCCCTGGCGGTACTGCTCCTCGCGGGCGTCGGCACCGGCGTGGTCCTGCACGCCGCCTCCCGCGCCGATCGGGCGAACCAGCCGCAGCCCGGCGGTCCCACCGTCAGCACGGGCAAGTTGACGCTGGACCAGAAGGGCCGTCTGGCCTTCGTCAACGCGGCCGCCGGCCCGCACCGCACCGCGGTCGCCTCTGTCCCGTCCACCGATCCCAGGAGTGGGCGGATCGCCTCGGACCTGAAGTGCGCACGCTTCTACGCGGCGGCCGGCACGGGCGTCTGCCTCCAGTCCAACCCCGGCGTCCTCAAGCAGAGCAACCGAGCCCTGCTGCTGGACGCGGGCCTGCGCACCCGGCGCACCTTCCCGCTCGCGGGCACCCCCAGCCGGGCCCGGGTCTCGCCCAGCGGGCGCTTCGTCGCCTGGACCGTCTTCGTCTCCGGCGAGTCCTACTCGTCCGCCTTCTTCTCCACCCGGACCTCGGTCCTCGACACCCGCACCATGAAGCTGACGCCCAGCCTGGAGACGTTCTCCGTCGTCAAGGACGGCAAGCCCTACCACGCTTCGGACATCAACTTCTGGGGTGTCACCTTCGCCTCCGACGACGACACCTTCTACGCCACCCTCAACACCGCCAGCAAGACCTACCTGGTGCGCGGTTCACTGTCCCGGCGTACGGTCACCACCCTGGTCCAGAACGTGGAGTGCCCCTCGCTCTCCCCGGACGGAACCCGCGTCGCCTTCAAGAAGCGGGTCCTGTCACGCACCGACCTCTGGCACGAGTACGTCCTCGATCTGCGCACCCTCGAGGAGACCGCGCTCGCCGAGCGCCACAGCGTCGACGACCAGGCCACCTGGCTCGACAACCACACCGTCGCGTATGCCCTGCCCACCGACGGCAAGGTCGGCAGCAGCGACCTGTGGAGCGTGCCCGCGGACGGCACGGGCACGCCCCGTCCGCTGATCGCGGGTGCTTCCTCCCCGGCGCCCTTGTAGGCCCGGCGCGGTCTCCCGACCGGCCGACGCTCAGGGAGTAACCAAACCTCAACCGTATCCCTCTTCACAACACGCACACAGGGCATGCGAAGATGCGCTTCCCGGCGTCCCCAGTGCCGGTGAAGAGGGGAATCTTCAGTGAAGTCAAGGAAATTGAGCCGTACGGGGCGACGCGCCACCATACTCGGGGCAGCCGCCGCCTCCGTCGTCGCCGGAGTGGCGCTGCTGCCCAACTGGAGCGCCGGTGCGGCCGTCGTCGACGACCCCACGGTCGACGCGCAGACCAAGGCCACCTTCCAGCGGCTGGCCGACGCGGTCTTCACCGACCGTACGGACGCCCTGGTCGAGGGCAAGCAGGGGGACCGCAACAAGCCGCTGTCCAACGGCTTCTCCGGCGGGGTCCGCGTGTCCTCAGGCACCGCCCGGACCGAGGGAGCGACCCTGTCCTCGCTGGAGGGGCGCAAGGACCGTCTCGCGAAGCTCGGCGAAAAGTACAGCAAGGCCGGCACCACCGTCACACTGGACGCCACGCGCGTGACGGGGCACAAGGCCAAGGCCGCGGTCACCGAGACCACGACCCTCACATACGCCAAGGTCCGCGGCGACGAGCCGAAGACCACCGGCTTCCAGGCGCACCACGAGCTGACGTTCACCGCCGACGAGCGGGGCAACTGGCAGCTGACCGGCATCCGCGACACCGACCCCATCGCGGTGAACACGCTCGCCAAGCCGTCCGTCAAGGCCCCCGTCGCCGCCTCGGACACGCCGGACGCCCCCCGCGCTGCGACCACGTACCCCGCGCCCGCCAAGCCCAAGACCCTCACGGGCGCCACCCTGGACTACAAGGCCATGGCGACGTACGCGGAGAAGTACTGGAGCAACTACAACCCGAACTACCCGAACTACAACGGGCACGGCGCCGGCGGCGACTGCACCAACTTCGTCAGTCAGTCCCTGAAGGCGGGTGGCTGGAAGCACATCCCCGGCTACGTGTACGACTACACCAAGTGGTTCGGCAACGCGGACATCCAGTCGGACTCCTTCGTCGGCGTCAACGAGTGGTCCTGGTTCGCCCAGAACTCCAAGCGGACCACCAGCCTCGCCAACGTCTACCAGCTGGACGTCGGCGACGTGCTCCAGATGGACTTCGACAAGAACGGGTCCAAGGACCACACGATGATCGTCACCTACCGCAGCCCGCAGGGCGTGCCGTACGTGACGTACCACTCGAACAACACCTACCGCAGGTCGGTCGCGAGCCTCGTCGCCTCCTACCCGAACGCGGCGTTCTACGCCTACCGCACCTGACCGGTGCGCTCCGGGGCGGGGAGCCGGGCCCAGTGTCCGACTCCCCGCTCCTCCCGGATATGCGGGACCTCGCACATCACCCGCACCCGCACGACCTCTTGCACCCAATCAATAACGAAGTTATGTTGCCGCCATGAAACGTGACTTGCTGGGCAGAAGGCTGGTCGTCACCGGAGCGGCACGTGGCATCGGCGAGAAGGTGGCCCGCCTCGCCGCCGCCCGAGGCGCCCGGGTGACCCTGATCGGACTGGAGCCCGACCGGCTCTGTGACCTCGCCCGCGATCTGGGCCCCACCGCTTTCTGGCGTGAGGCCGATGTGCGCGACGGCACCGCTCTACGGTCGGCGATCGACGAGGCCGCGGAGGTCATGGGCGGCATCGACCTCGTCGTCGCCAACGCCGGCGTGGTGGCGTACGGGACGGTGCGACAGACGGACGAGGCGTCGTTCGAGCGGGTCCTGGACGTCAATTTGAACGGGGTGTTCCGCACCCTCAAGTACGCGACGCCCCATCTGGAGCGCAGCCGGGGCCACGTGTTGGTCGTGGCGTCCGCGCTGTCCTTCATGCCGCTGGCCGCGATGGCCTCGTACGGCGCGAGCAAGGCCGCGACGGAACTGCTCGCCCTGACCTATCGCCAAGAGGTGGCGCATCTCGGGGTCACCGTGGGCCTGGTGCACCCTTCCTGGATCGACACGGACCTCGTCCGGGGCGCCGAGGCGGGCCTCCCCTCGTTCCAGGCCCTGCGCAACCGGCTGCCCTACCCGGGCAACGTCACCACGAGCGCCGACCGGGCGGCTGCCGCGATCGTCGACGGGCTCGTGCGTCGGCGCAGCCGCGTGTACGTCCCGCGTGCAGTCGTCGTGGCCAACTGGGCGAAGGGAGCGCTGAATTCCCCGCTGGCCTGACCCTGGGCTCGGCGCTTCGCGGCCCGCGCGGTTCCGTCCCTCGAGCGAGAGGTCGGGACACTGGGGAGGCACGACCAGCTCACGCCCGGTACCGACGCCCCCGGTGCGGAAACCAGGTCGTCCCAGTCAGAAACCAGGTCGTCCTAGCCGGGCACGGAGCAGCGTCCCACCGCCCCGGCTTTCATGGGCCTTGGACGATCGACTCGTAAAGGCGCGCGCCGGCCTGGTGCGAGGCCTCGGCGCGTTCCCGACTGTCACCCAACCCCACAGAAAAGTTGACGCCCAAGGGCAGCAGCACCTGCACCGCAGCGTCATCGAACTCGACGAAGTGCTCGGCCAGTTCAAGAGTGATGTAACCGTGCACGAGACTCCACAACTGGGCGGCGATGACTTCGGGTTCCTGCGGCTCGACCCTGCCGGAGCGCACGAGCCGTTCGCACGCTGAGGTGACATGAGCGTGGGCACCTCGGAAGGCCGGGGAACGCCCACTCAAGCGAAGGTCCGCATCCGACAGCGGCCGGTACGTCGCACGAGTGGACAGCCCGAACATGAGGTCGTACAGGTGAGGGTTCTCGCGGGCCACCCGACGACAGGTCAAGGCCATGGCGAAGAGATCCGCGATCGGGTCCTCCGTCACCGGCACCCGGGCGAAAGCCGCGCCTAGTTCCTTGAACCCGTGGTCGGCGACGGCTCGCATCAGTTCGGGGATCCCACCGAAGTGGCTGTAGACCACCATCGTCGACAGTCCGCTCGCGGTCGCCACCGTGCGCGCCTTGACGGCCGACGGCCCCTGTTCGGCCAGCAGACCGATGGCGGCCCGCACAAGCCGCTCCGGCGCGTCATCGACTCTCGCCCGCCCTGACATGTCTCTCCCGCCTCCACTGTTGACACGCTTTAAATAACTTGGTTATCTGGCTGTCACGGCAATAGTACACATCCGAGTGACGTGCCGTTTTGGACGCCGGCGCCCGCCCCTGGACGCGCCTTCTCGCGCTGTCCCAGATTCCTGGCGCCTGTACGTACCCTCCGCCACGCGCTTTCCACTCCCCATGACCTCAGCCCGGGAGCAGAATCCATGCCATACAAAGACAAGGGCCATCTGGAGATCGAGGACCGCGGGACCGTCCTGGTCGTCCGGGTCGACGGCGGCCCGCACCAGGTGTTCGGCCTCGATATCGCCCAACAGCTCGACAGGCTGGTGAACCGGGTCGACCGCGATCCGAGCATCCGTGCCGTCGTTTTCACCGGAGCCCGTCCCGAGCGGTTCGTCAGCCACGCCGCGGTCCGGTGGCTGCAGGAAGAGGGCGCGGCGAGCCCGACGGTCGGCCGACGCGGAGCCGCCGCCGTCGTACGCATGGCGAAGCACATTGACCGGTCCCGTCTCCTCGGGCCCCTGATGCGCAGGACCCCGATGCGGGGAGCCCTCCAACTGGAGCGCCTGCACACGACCTTCCTCCGGATGAACGCCAGCGGTGTCCTCTTCGTCGCCGCCCTCAACGGATCGGCTCTGGGCCTCGGCGCCGAGTTCGCCTGGGCGTGCGATCTGCGGGTCATGGCCGACGGGGACTTCTTCATCGGCCAGCCGGAAATCCTCCTCGGCATCATCCCAGGTGGCGGCGGCACGCAACGGCTGACCCGCCTGATCGGCACCCACCGTTCCTTGGCCGCGATCCTCGAAGGCAAGCCCTTCACGCCCGCGGAGGCTCTCGCCAACGGGGCGGTAGACAAGGTCGTCGCACAGGACAAGGTGGTCGCGCAGGCGATCGAACTCGCGGAGCACTTCGGCAAGCGGTCGAAGGGGTCGGTCGAGGCCGCCAAGCGGTCGGTGTACTTCGGCGGCTCGATGTCACTTGAAGACGGCCTGCACGTCGAACGCGCCGAGTTCTTCACCAGAGTCATGTCGAAGGAGGGCCAGGAACTCATGCTCGACTACCTGGAGTCGACGAACGCCAAGGGCGAACTCCCGCTCTACAACCAGGACACGTACGCACAATCACTCGCTGTGGGCAGCGTGCCCGTGCGCCGCTCGACAGTCGGACGGTGAGCCGACATGACCGCTCCTGAGTCCTTCACCCGTCACGACATCACCTTCCCCTCCGGCGACAGCACCTGCGCCGGGTGGCTCTACCTCCCCACGGGCGTCACCTCCCCGCCCGTCGTCGTCCTCGGGCACGGCCTCGGCGCCATCCGCGAGATGCGCCTGGACGCCTTCGCCGAGCGTTTCGCACAGGCCGGCATCGCCGCCGTGGCCTTCACCTACCGGCACTTCGGGGACAGCGGCGGCCACCCCCGCCAGCTCCTGTCGATCAAGCGTCAACTCGCCGACTGGGATGCCGCCCTCGCCTACGTCAAGGCCCGCCCTGACGTCGACCGCACCCGTGTCGCGGTCTGGGGCAGCTCCTTCGGCGGCGGTCACGCCATCACCGTCGCCTCGCGCCATCCCGAACTGCGCGCGGCCGTGGCCCAGTGCCCGTTCACCGACGGTCTCGCCTCCGCGCTCGCGCTGGGCCCCCTCGCCTCACTCAGGATGGCCCCCGTGCTCGCCCGGGATCTGGCGACCCGGCTCCGCGGCAAAGCGCCCTCGATGGTTCCCATCGCGGCCTCCCCCGGTTCTCCGGCCCTCATGAACGCTCCGGACGCACTGCCCGGATACCAGGCACTGCAGCCGCCCGGGACGACGTTCCGCAACGAGGTGGCGGCACGCGTCATTCCGACCATCGCCGCCTACCGGCCCGGGCGGGCGGCGAAGAAGGTCGCCATCCCGATCCTCTTCTGCGTCAGCAACACCGACTCCGTCACGCCGCCCGCCCAGACGCTCCGGTACGCGCACACAGCGCCGCGGGGAGAGATCAAGAGGTACGACGCCGGCCACTTCGACTTCTACACCGGCGAGACCTTCGAGGAACTGGTGCGCGACCAGACCGAGTTCCTCACCCGCCAGCTGCACCCGGCGCCCGCCGCATCGACTCCCTGACCGGATCGCAACACCCCGAGACAGGTACACCCGCCATGAATTTCGCTTCCCTTCCCGACCGCCGCGCCGACCTCGACCCCCACGGATTCGCGCTCTCGGACAGCCGCCAGTCACTCACCAACACCCAGTTGCTGAACCGCGTCCGGGCGGCAGCGCGTCAGCTCCAGGACCTCGGAGTCGATCCCGGCGATGTCGTGGCCCTCAAGCTGGCGAACCGTGTCGAGTTCGTACTGCTGCTGTTCGCCGCCTGGCGGCTCGGCGCCACCATCACGCCGGTCAACCCGAGCATGACCGACGTCGAGGTGGTCCGACAGCTCAAGGACTCCGGCGCGCGCCTGCTGGTGGTGGAGGACGGCGCGTCCGTCGTCGCGGGCGGTGCTGCCGTACTCGCCGTCGGCGAACTGTACGAAGAAGCGGTGGGATCGGACCAAGTCCCCCATCCGGACTCCTCCGCGCTGGCTCTCCTCATCTACACCAGCGGCACGACCGGCACACCGAAGGGCGTGATGCTCGACCACGCCAACATCGACGCCATGGCGGAGATGGGGCGCCGGTCACTGCACGTCGGGCCGGCCGACCGGTGCCTGCTGATCCTGCCGCTCTTCCACGTCAACGGCATCGTGGTCAGCATCCTCATGCCGCTGCTCGCGGGGGCCAGTGTCGTCATCACCGACCGGTTCAACCCTCAGACGTTCTTCGACGTCGTCGAGCGCGAGCGCCCCACCTTCTTCAGTGCGGTGCCGACGATCTACGGCATGCTTGCGGCGCTCCCGGACGATGTCCGGCCCGACACCTCGTCCTTGCGGTACGGCGTCTGCGGTGCGGCACCCGCCTCCGCCGAGCTGCTGACCCGGTTCGAGGCGCGATACGGGTTCCCACTCGTCGAGGGGTACGGCCTCTCCGAAGGAACCTGCGGCTCCACCATCAACCCCGTCGCGGGCCCCCGACGTGCCGGAACCGTGGGGCTTCCCTTCCCGGGACAGGAGATCCGGATCGTCGGCGCGGACGGTACCGAGGTGGCGCCGGGCATGGACGGCGAGGTCGTCCTGCGGGGCCCCAACGTCATGCGGGGCTATCTCGGCCGTCCGGACGAAACGGCCCGAGTCATCGTCGACGGCTGGCTGCACACCGGCGACGTGGGCCACCTCGACGCCGAGGGTTATCTGACCCTGGTCGGGCGCTCGAAGGACATGATCATCCGGGGTGGGGAGAACATCTACCCCAAGGAGATCGAGGATGTGCTGACAGGTGACGCGTCGGTACTCGAAGCCGCCGTGATCGGCGTACCCGACGAGAAGTGGGGAGAGGTGGTCGTCGCCTACGTCCAGCCACGACCGGGCGCGACCGTCGATCCGTTGGCGCTGAAAGCCCTCTGTGCGCGCAACCTCACCGGCTACAAGCGCCCGACCGCTTTCTTCGTGGTGGAGGCCCTCGCGAAGAACGCGGTCGGCAAGATCGACAAAGCCTCGTTGCGCGGCTCCCACACCGCTGTCTCCGCCGGGTCGTAGTCGACACGGGGGGGTGTCGCTGTCTCGAGTACGGCCCGCGGTACCGAAGTTGATCGTCAAGCTCTGAACCACCCTGAGTGAGCTGACGGAGGGGCCCGCCGTGTCCACGGCGGGCCCCTCCCCCGTTGGCCACCCGCCCACTGCTTCCGCCCGGCCGGTGCACTCCACGCGCCGGTCAGGAACGCGCGACGTCGGCGGTCTCGCAGCCGAGGGTCGAGGTGTTCCGCGACAGGACTGCGGCGCGGGCGCCAGGACCTCGCGGCAGAGCCGCCTCTATGCCATCCCGCAGACCGCGCTCTCCGGGCACGCTCGCACTCCCCACGTCGGACACGGCACACCCCACCCCCTCTCCGCACACAGCGCTTGCGATCACCGATTGACCCCGTATAGCATTATGATCGTACGCCAATGACTGGGAGTCCTCACTGCCGAGGCCTCGACCCACAGCATTCGTGACGGGTGCCCTCGCGACGGGCGCCCCCAGGCATCAGATCGGCCACCCCTGGCCCGACGGACAGATCCGCGGGCTCACCGAGGCCGGCCGACCGGCGCTCGCCCCCTGACACCGGCGGCGCGGTCGATCCCAGCAGCACGCCATTTCCTACTTCACCAGGGACCCTCCATGGACCTCTCGACCAGCACCGTCCTCGTCACCGGAGCCAACCGCGGCTTCGGCCGGGCTCTCGCCGCCGAACTGCTCAGCCGCGGCGCCACCGTCTACGCGGGCGCCCGCAACCCCGACCAGGTGGACCTGCCCGGCGCCAAGCCGATCGCGCTCGACATCACCGACTCCACCTCCGTCGCAGCCGCCGCCGAGGCCATCGGCGACGTGACCATCCTGGTCAACAACGCGGGTTCATCCACCGGTGCCGACCTGCTCGCCGCCGACCTGAACAACATCCGCCTGGAGATGGACACCCACTACTTCGGCACGCTGTCGATGGTCCGCGCCTTCGCGCCCAAGATCGCGGCCAACGGCGGCGGCACGATCCTGAACATCCTCTCCGGCCTGTCCTGGGTCAGCTTCCCGGAACTCGGCGCCTACTGCGCCGCCAAGTCCGCGGAGTGGTCCCTGACCAACACCCTGCGCCTCCAACTCGCCGACCAGGGCATCCGCGTGTCCGGACTGCACGTCGGCTACATGGACACCGACATGGTCCGGGCCGTCGACGGGCCCAAGTCCGATCCCGCCGACATCGCCCGGATCGCCGTCGACGGCATCGCCACCGGCGCCTACGAGATACTCGCCGACAACGCCGCCCGCCAGGCGCAGGCCGCACTGGCCGGAGGCGTCTCGGCGCTCTACCCCCAGCTGCCCTGAAGGTCACCGCCCAGAACCGCGGATCGGGGGACCGTCGATGCTCGTGCTCGGGATCTCACGCCCCGCCCCGCGCCCGGCATCCCGATCCACATCCACTTCTACAGAGGACTCTTCAGCTCACTCGGGCGACCTCATGCGAAATGCAGGGCCGGGGACGCTCTCGATGTCGTCCGCCTGCACGGCGTGGCCCCGTTCGCAGCGGATCTGGGCGTCGACGTGCGCGCCGCATCCGCGGTGTCGCGCCAGTACGGCCGGGCCCTCCGGGTCGGCGCGGTAACGGTCGCCCCACTGCAGGAGCCCCATCACGGCCGGGACCAGATCCATGCCCTTGGGCGTGATCACATACTTCGGCCGGCTCCGCGAGCCCGGTTCCTTGTAGGTCTCGGTGGCCAGGATCCCTTCCTCCACCAGCATCCGAAGCCGCGCCGCAAGAAGGTTACGAGGACACCCGAGGACGCGTTCGAAGTCGCTGAAGCGGGACGAGCCGTACCAGACCTCACGCAGGATCAGGATCGTCCACTTCTCACCCACGACCTCAAGAGTCCGGGCAATCGAGCAGTTCGACATGTCCCGGTCGAGACGGGAGTCCATGCCGGCGCCCTGAAGACCTTCGGTCCACGCATCCATGGGGATGACCCTACCCGATTTAAGTTTACTTTTAGATACTCAGCCAACGGTCCGTGATCGGTCATTCGACCCGGCCGCACGCGAGACGCACCCCACGTTTCCCCGATCGCCGGACGCGACCACTTGCCATCGACCGGCGACCCCTCTATTGTCGTATGACCGTAAGACATACGAACGTAATTCAAAGCAAGGGAGCTCGTGATGGCGACAACTCGGCCGGTGGCGCTCGTGACAGGTGCCTCATCGGGGATCGGCAAGGAGACGGCCCGCGCCTTCGTCGCGGCGGGTTTCGAGGTGATCGGGACCGGCCGCAAGACCTCCGGGCTCACCCCGCCCGCCGGTGTGACGTACCTCGATCTCGACGTGGGCAGTGACGACTCGGCCACCGCCGCGGTCGCAGAGGTGATCGACCGGTTCGGACGCATCGACGTCCTGGTCAACAACGCGGGCATCGGCTCGGCGGGCGCCGTCGAGGAGAACTCCGTCACCCAGGCCCAGAACGTCCTGAACATCAACGTCCTCGGTGTCATCCGTATGACGAAGGCCGTCCTGCCGCACATGCGCGCCCAGGGCAGCGGACGCGTCATCAACATCTCGTCCGTCCTCGGGGTCGCCCCCCAGCCCTTCATGGCCCTCTACGTCGCGTCGAAGCACGCCATCGAGGGCTACTCCGAGTCGCTGGACCACGAAGTCCGCGAGCACGGCGTCCGGGTCCTCCTCGTCCAGCCCGCCTACACCAAGACCAGCTTCGACACCAACGCCGCGCAGCCCGACACCCCGCTGCCTCTGTACGCGGAGCGACGGCGCGTCTTCGACGAGGTGATGGCGGATGCGATGAAGGACGGTGACGACCCCGCCGTCGTCGCCAAGGTGATCGTCACCGCGGCCACCGACAAGAAGCCGAAGCTGCGCTACGCCGCCGGCCCGCTGGCCTCACGCGTCACCACGGCGCGCCGCCTCGTCCCCGCCGGAGCGTTCGACAGGCAGATCCGCAAGAACAACCGCATGCCCACCTGACATCCCGGTCCGGCTTCAGGGGCGCCGATTCCGCCCGGAAGTCTCCGATGCACCCGGCATCTCTGACGCCGCCGAAAGTCCCATCGATCAGCCACTTGATCAGTCACTCGTTGATTTGCCGAGGAGAGTCATGCAGCCACAACGCCAGCAAACGGCCCGGCGCAGCGCATCGAGCGCCAAGCGTTTTCTGAACGTCGGAGTCGCGCTGGCGGTCGCCGCGACGGCGGCCGTCCTGGGGTCGGCGCCGTCCGCGTCCGCCGGGACGGGTCAGTCGTACGGCGGATCGGTTGTCACCGACGTACGGACCGCGGCGAAGTTCGACCACTCCGCCGGCGAGATCCCCGAGAACATCACCGTCAACCCCGACGGCTCAGTGACCCTGTCCCTGCTCGGCAGTTGCGCGGTGTGCGAGCGCACCCACGGGCCGGAGCTGATGCGCATCTCCCCGTCCGGAGCGCGCACGGTGCTCGCCACCGGGCAGGTGGGTGAGGCGATCAGCGGCAACGCCCGTGGTGATGACGGCACCGTCTATTACAGCGTGTGGGCCCCGGGCAACGCGGCCAGAAACGGCGTGTACATGGTGCGCCCGGACGGTGCCCCTCAGCGCATCGCCGCTCTGCCCGCCGACGCGGGCCCCAATGGGCTGGCCATCGACTCGGCCGGACGCACCCTCTACATCGCGGACAGCCTGAAGGGCATCATCTGGTCCGTCCCGGTCTCGGGCGGATCGGTGACCCCGTGGCTGACCGATGCCGCTCTCGCACCGGTGCCGACCGAAGCCCTGCCGATCGGCGCCAACGGGCTCAGGTTCCACAACGGCGCTCTGTGGGTCAGCAACTTCAACAAGGGAACGCTGCTGCGGGTGCCGGTCACCGGTACCGGCGCGGCCGGTCCCATCCGCCTTGTCGCGGGCGGCCTGCCCCACATCGACGATCTCAGCTTCCTGACCCCCTGGTCCGATGTGGTGTTCGCGGCGCAGAACGGCTCCTCCTCGCAGAACGGTCCGGACAGGATCGTGGTGGTCTACCCGAACGGCACCTACAAGCCCGTCCTGACCAGCGCGGACGGTCTCGCCTCGCCCTCCGCGACCGCGATTCGCGGCGACCGGTTGTACATCACCGACGGCGGGGTCCCCGAGCCCCACGACCCGAAACTGCAGACCGCGAGGATCAACTTCGCGGCTCTCCTTGCCCACGCGGCACACTGACCTGACCAGGGCGGCAGCCAGGGGCGCAAGCTCCGGCTCCGACGGAGGAACGCATGGTGCGGTACGCCAAAGAACACAAGCACGAGACAAGGCGGCGGATCATTGCGACGGCCGGTCGCCGGCTCAAGCGGAACGGCATCGACGGCTCCGGCGTCGCCACGCTCATGAAGGACGCGGGGCTGACCAACGGCACCTTCTACGCCTACTTCGCGTCCAAGGACGAACTCGTCGCCACTGCGGTCGCCGACCAGATGCGCGCCCAGCACGAGAACATCGTCGCGCAGACGGCGCCCGGCCGTGCCGGACTCGAGCAGATGATTCGCTGGTACTTCTCCACCGAGCAGCGCGACAGCGTCGAGGACGGCTGCCCCAACGCCGCCCTGCTCGACGAGATCGCACGCTCCCCGGATCCCACCAGGCAGGCATACACCGACGGCGCGCTGGTCCTCGTCGACGGCTTCGCCGCCCGTCTGGCACCCCACGATCCGCCGTCGGCGCGCCTGAGGTCACTCAGCCTCCTCGGCATGCTGGCCGGGACGCTGCAGCTCTCCCGTGCCCTGACCGACCGGCAACTCGCCGACGACCTCCTCGAACAGGGCATCCGCAACGCCCTCGCACTGCTGGATGCCGACGAGCACAACTGAGACACCATCCGCGTATCGACCACCCGGGCCGATCCCATCTTCGCTGAGTTTACTTTTCTATACTCAGTAAGTAGCGTCGCGGCCAGCACATCAACCCGGTCGCACGCGAGAACGGGCGCGCACGGGAACCTGCGCGAAGAATCACGTGAACCATCGGTATACCCACGCAGAAAGGCGCCGGCATGAAGGCATTCGTCGTCGAGAAGTACGGCAAGGACGGCGCGCGCGCCGCAGACGTACCCGAGCCCACCGTCGGGGACCGCGACGTCCTGGTCAGAGTGAGCGCCGCCAGCATCAATCCGCTGGACAAAATGGTCCGCAACGGGGAGTTCAAGCAGCTCCTGAAGTACAAGACTCCGTTCGTGCTCGGCCACGACGTGGCCGGCGTCGTGACGCGGGTCGGCTCCGCCGTACACGGCTTCGAAGTCGGCGACGAGGTCTACTCCCGTCCGCGCGACCTGCGGATCGGAGGCTTCGCGGAGTTCATCGCGATCGACCAGGACGACGTCGCGCCCAAGCCTGCCTCGCTCACCCTCCAAGAGGCAGCCGCGGTGCCGCTGGTGGCCCTGGCCGCCTGGCAGATTCTCGTCGAGCGCGCCCAGGTGAAGCCGGGTCAGAAGGTACTCATCCACGCCGGTGCCGGTGGCCTCGGCTCGACGGTCATCCAGCTCGCCAAGCACCTCGGCGCCACAGTGGCGACGACGACTGGCACCGACACCGAGAAGCTGGTCAGGAGCCTCGGCGCCGACGTCGTCGTCGACTACACCAAGGAAGACTTCTCGAAGGTACTGTCCGGCTACGACCTGGTGCTGGACTCCCTGGGCGGAGCGAACCTCGAGAAGTCGCTGACCGTCCTGAAGCCCGGCGGCCTGGCGATCAGCGTCGTCGGCCCGCCGGACGCCGACTTCGCCAAGCAGCTTCGCGCCCCCTCGTTCCTGGGCCTGGTCATGAAGGCGATCAGTCGCAAGGTCCGCAAGCAGGCCAAGGCGCTCGGCGTGCGCTACCAGTTCTTCTTCATGCAGGCCAGCGGCTTCCAGCTGCGCAAACTCAGTGCCCTCTACGACAGCGGGAAGCTCCACCCTGTCATCGACAGCACCTTCCCGTTCGACCGGACGCTGGAGGCGATGGCGTACGTCGAGCAGGGCCGCACCAAGGCCGGCAAGGTCGTGGTCTCGATGGTGCCCGACAACGACTGAGACCCTGTCGGCCACACCTTCCGTCCGGCACGGCCACCGGAGGGGCGACGACGCCGTCGGCGATCTAATGGCGGTGGCGCCTGGCGGCCACGGCCACGGCCACGGTCGCGGAGAGCCGCCGCTGCAAGCGTCTCGGTGCCATTCAGCACGCCACGCGGCCTTGCGCCACCCCGAGCCGCGGTCAAGTCGATGACACGCGGTATTCGTGTCCCACAACTCTCTGTACGCTGCCGCCGTCGTCCGACTTCAGGGCAGCAGGACCCCGAAGCCACAAAGGAGTGCGCGATGGGAACGTACGAGGATGTCTTCCGCGCCAGCACCGAAGACCCCGAAGCCTTCTGGTTGAAGGCGGCGGAGGGCATCGACTGGGAGGTCGCTCCGCGACGCGCCCTGGACGCCTCCGGCGCGCCCTTCTACCGGTGGTTTCCTGACGGGCGGCTCAACGTCTGCTTCAACGCGCTCGACCGGCACGTCGAGGCCGGTCGCGGCGAACAGCCCGCGCTCGTCTACGACTCCCCCGTCACTGAAACCCAACGCACTTACACCTACGCCCAGTTGAGGGACGAGGTGGCGGCCTTCGCCGGAGCGCTGGCTCAGCTCGGGGTGGGGCGCGGCGACCGGGTGGTCATCTACATGCCGATGGTTGCGGAGGCCGCGATCGCGATGCTGGCCTGCGCCCGCATCGGCGCGGTCCACTCGGTTGTCTTCGGTGGGTTCGCCCCGCACGAGCTCGCCGTGCGTATCGACGACGCCGCCCCCAAGGTGGTCGTCTCCGCCTCCTGCGGTATCGAGGGCAAGCGGGTCATCGCGTACAAGCCCCTCCTTGATCAGGCGATCGAACTCGCGGTCCACAAGCCGGAGAAGAGCGTGATCCTGCAACGCCCGCAGCAGCGGGCCGAGTTGGGTCCCGACGATCTCGACTGGGCCGACCTCATTGCCGACGCGCCGCCGGCCGACTGCGTTCCCGTCGCCGCCACCGACCCCCTGTACATCCTCTACACGTCCGGAACGACCGGGAAACCCAAGGGTGTTGTCCGCGACTGCGGCGGCTACGCGGTCGCCCTGCACTGGTCGATGGGCGCCGTCTACGACATCGGGCCGGGCGAGACGATGTTCACCGGCTCCGATGTCGGCTGGGTGGTCGGGCACTCCTACATCGTCTACGCGCCCCTGCTGGCCGGCGCCACGACGGTCCTCTACGAGGGCAAGCCGGTCGGCACGCCGGACGCGGGCCAGTTCTGGCGAGTGGCCGCCGAGCACAAGGTCAAGACGATGTTCACCGCGCCCACCGCGTTCCGCGCCATCCGCAAGCAGGATCCAAAGGGTGAACTGACCGCGGACTACGACCTGTCCGGCCTGCGCTACCTCTTCCTCGCGGGCGAACGCCTCGACCCCGAGACGTACCACTGGGCGAGCAACCTGCTGAACATCCCGGTGATCGACCACTGGTGGCAGACGGAGACCGGCTGGCCCATCGTCGCCAACCCGGTCGGCATCGAGGCCGCGCCCGTCAAGCCCGGCTCCCCCACCCGCCCACTGCCCGGCTGGGACGTCCATGTCCTGAACGCCGCCGGTGAACCGGTCCCCGCGGGCGTCGACGGCGCGATCGTCGTCAAACTCCCCCTGCCGCCCGGCTCGCTGCCCACGCTCTGGAACGACGACGACCGCTTCATCGCCTCCTACCTCTCCGCCTTCGACGGCTACTACCTCACCGGCGACAGCGGCCACCTCGACGCCGACGGCTACGTCTTCGTCATGGGCCGCACCGACGACGTCATCAACGTCGCCGGCCACCGGCTGTCCACCGGCAGCATGGAAGAGACCCTGGCCGCCCACCCCGACGTCGCCGAATGCGCCGTCATCGGCGTCGCCGACGCCCTCAAGGGACAGGTACCGCGCGGCCTCGTCGTCCTCAAGGCCGGCACCCACCGCAAACCCGGCGAGGTCGAGGCCGAACTCGTCCAGCTCGTCCGCGACCGCATCGGCGCCGTCGCCTCCCTCAAGGACGTCGCCATCGTGCCCGCCCTGCCCAAAACCCGCTCCGGAAAGATCCTGCGCAAGACCATGCGAGGCATCGCCGACGGTCACGACGAACCCATCCCCTCCACCGTGGACGACCCCGCCGTCATCGAGGCCCTGCGTCCCGTTCTCCGCCGCGCGGACCACACCCCATGAGCACCGGCTGACGGCCTGGCAGGCGGTGGCGAGGTGGCGCGTCCACCGACCACCGGGACCAGGCCGCTCGGCCCGGCTGGGCGGTCCACGGCAGTTTCGCGTTCGGGTCGGACGGTCGGGGCCCCACCGGCCGTCCCGACCCCCGTGGTGTGCTCCGACTGACCGAAGCGCACCACGCCAACCCGACCGACGGTGTCGGCGCGCCACAGTCCCCTCGGCTCACCTCGGATCCGGCTTGCACCTACCGGCCACACCAAATAGAATTACGCTCGTAATTTCATTTGAGTGTCGATGACGCCTTGACCGGCACCGCTCATGACGGGCGCGTCAGCGGGCTCGGCGTCAGTGGAAGGCACTGGGTCTCCACCCGGCCGACCACGCCCACATGTTGACCGCCCCTTCTGTGGCCGTACGCCACCCACAATCTGAGGAATCACCCATGCTCAACGCCCTGTGGAACCCGACCGTCGTCGGAGAGATCCCCCTGCCGCACCGGCTGGCCATGGCCCCCCTGACCCGCAGCCGGGCCACCCCGGCCGGCGTGCCGACCGAGCTGAACGCCGAGTACTACGCCCAGCGCGCCTCGCACGCGCTCATCATCACCGAGGGCACGCAGCCCTCCGCCGACGGACAGGGCTACCCGGTGACTCCGGGCATCTACACCGAGGAGCACATCGCCGGCTGGCGCAAGGTCACCGACGCCGTACACAAGGCCGACGGGCGCATCGTCATCCAGCTGATGCACGCCGGACGCATCGCCCACCCCGACAACACCCCCCACCACCGGCAGCCGGTGGCACCCTCCGCGATCAAGCCTGCGGGCCAGACGTTCACCCCGTCCGGGCTCCAGGAGATGCCGGAGCCGCGCGAACTGTCCACCGAGGAGGTCACCGCGACCGTCGACGACTTCCGGCGCGCCGCCGCGGCCGCCATCGCGGCCGGCGCCGACGGCGTCGAGATCCACGGCGCCAACGGCTACCTGGTCAACCAGTTCCTCTTCCCCAGCACCAACCAGCGCACCGACCAGTACGGCGGCTCCCTCGACAACCGCATCCGCTTCGCCGTCGAGGTCGCCACGGCCGTGGCCGACGAGATCGGCGCCGGCCGCACCGGCATCCGGATCTCCCCCGGCAACCCCTTCCAGATCAACGACCTCGTGGAGAACGACCCCCACGAGCTCTACCCGCACCTCCTGCGCGCCCTCGCCCCCCTCAACCTCGCCTACCTCCACATCGGCCACGGCAGCGACGACGAACTCCTGCACACCCTCCGCAAGTTGTGGCCGACCACGCTGCTCCTCAACCGGGCCGGCACGGACATAGCCACCCGCGCCAAGGACATCCAGGACGGCCTGGCCGACGTCATCACCGTCGGCTCGATGGCCCTCGCCAACCCCGACCTGGTCGAGCGCGTACGTGCCGACGCCCCTCTGAACACCCCGGACCCCGCCACCTTCTACGGCGGCGGCGCGACCGGCTACACCGACTACCCCACCTACGCCGCCTGACGAAGGGCCCGGCATCCGAGGGATCACCGACCTCGGGCGCCTCAACAGTGATCGTGAAGTCCCGCCCCTCAGACCCGAATTCGGACTAGCCGCACCGAACGTGGACGCGGACAACGCCCAATGACTGAAGACGAGGCATCCGCATGACGGCATACGAACTCGCCGACAAGGTCGTACTCATCACCGGCGGCACCGGCGGGCTCGGGAGCGCGACGGCTCGGGCCCTCCTCGCTCGCGGTGCACGGGTCGGCATCGTGGATCTGCATCCGAACACGCCGGAGATCGCAGCACGCATCTCACCGTCCGGCGTCGCCGGCTTCACTGCAGACGTCTGCGACCGCGACGCCCTCGACGCTGCCGTGGCTCACATCTGTGAGCGGTTCGGGCGGGTCGACGTCGTGATCGCGAACGCCGGCGTCATGGGGCGTGGTTCCACACTGCGCACCATGCCCGCTCCCGCGATCGACAAAGTGCTGGCCGTGAACGTCAACGGTGCTGTCAACACCGTGAACGCGGCGATGAAGCAGATCGTCGCCAACCAGGGGCAGGTCGTGCTGATCAGTTCGGTATTCGCTTTCCTCAATGGCATGGGGGCGATTCCCTACGCCATGAGCAAGGCCGCGGTGGAGCAGCTCGGACGTGGACTCCGAGTGGAACTCGCCCGGCACGGCGCTTCTGCCACCACCGCCTACTTCTCGCTGATCCAGACGGACATGATCAGAAACGGCGTCGACGAGGACCCGACGATCGGCAAGCTCCTGTCCAGGACAACGCCACGACCGCTGCGCAAGCGCCTTGAACCGGACCAGGCTGCTCATGCCATCGCGCATGCCATCGAGCACCGTTCACCGCGCGTGATCCGGCCGGCCCGCTGGACACCGCTGTCCGCCCTGCGAGGGGTGATCAACCCGGTGATCGACGCACGTCTGGCCGGTGATCTCAAGGTACGCGCGCTGCTCGGCAGGCTCGAAGGACATTGAGTCCTGCAGCAGCTGTCGTATGAGGGCCAGGGTGAATGGAACGCCCTGGCCCTCGCGTTGTCCCGTCGGAACATCTCGCTGGGGTGGAACGCACGGGAGCCGCACGCAGATACGGGCAGGCCTGCCCACTCGCCACGGCGATGGACGTACTTGATCCCGGTCGACTGGCCGACCTCGTTCTTGAGTGCGAGGTCGATGCCGGCGAACGGTTCTCCATAGTCGTCTCTTCGAGACCTTCACCGAGGCGGCTCGACGGCATACCGCAGTTCAGCCGGCCCCCTTGGCGATCTGATCCCTCACTCTGCCTCGCCAGGGGGCCGGGTGGGACCTCAGGCTCCGCGTTTGCGACGGAAGGACGTCCTGCCGTTTCGTCGAATCATCGAGACGGTGGTGGCGAGACGCCCGCGACCCAGGTCGGGGTCGAGCCCCGCGCCCAGTCGATGCAGCTGGTCGGCGTGCCAGCCGAGGTCGAGCACACCGTCGAGCGCCTTGAGGTCGGCGAACTTGCCGAGTACCCGGCGCATCCCGAAGCGCAGCTGGTGTGCGACGACCGTCTCGGCGCGACCCGCCAGGATCACGTCCGCGGCATCGGGCGTCGTGGCGGTGGGCCGGCCCATACCCACAACGTCGCACTCGCCCGTGGCGACGGCGTCCTCCATCGCGTCACGGGAGCGGAAGCCACCCGTGACCGCCAACGGAACATCGCCGACCAGGCCGCGCACCGTGCGGGCATACTCCAGGAAGTAGGCCTCGCGGGCGCGTGTCGACGCCGCGGCGGTGCCTGTCATCGCCGGCGACTCGTAATTGCCGCCGCTGACCTCGATCAGGTCGAGTCCTTCCTTCGCCAGAGCCGCGACGACGGAGCGGGACTCCTCCTCGGTGAATCCACCGCGCTGGAAGTCGGCCGAGTTCAGCTTGACGGATACGGCGAAGCCGGGTGACACCCGGGACCGTATGCGGCGCACGACCTCGAGGACGAAACGCATCCGGCGCTCGGGGTCGCCGCCCCATTCGTCGTCTCTCCGGTTCGACAGCGGGGAGAGGAACTGGTTGACCAGGTAGCCGTGAGCTCCGTGTACCTGCACCCCGGCGAAGCCGGCCGTCTCGCACACCGCCGCCGCGGTCGCGAACCGCTCGATGATGTCCTCGATCTCCTCGGACGTCAGCTCGCGGGGCTTGGTGGCGCCGGGCAGGTTGAGCGTGATCGGGCTGGGCGCGACCGGTGTGTGCCCGAGCGCGAGCATGTTGGCCTGACGGCCGGGATGGTTGAGCTGCACCCAGGTCGGGATGCCGGCGTCCTTGGTCGCCGTGGCCCATCGGGTGAGCGCGGGGAGGTCGCGATCGTCCTCGATGGCGACATTGCCCGGCTCGCCGAGTTGGGCGCGGTCGACCATGACGTTGCCGGTGATGATCAGTCCGTACCCGCCCCGGCTCCAGGTCCGGTAGAGCTGTTCGAGGCGATGGTCCGGGGCGTTGCGCTTGTCGGCGAGTGCCTCGCTCAGCGCGGACTTCATGATCCGGTTCGGTAGCACCTGGCCGTTGGGCAGGGTCAGGTGGCCGTGCAGGGAGGTCATGGACGGATTTCCTTCTTTCGGGACGGACGCGTGGGCAGGGGTGAGGGGCAAGGTGGGTCGTCGATCCCGCCCTCGGCGTTCCCGGGCGGCGTCGCGGTCAGGCGAGTTCACGCTTGAGGATCTTGCCGGTGGACGTCAGGGGCAGCGCGTCGACGAACTGGACGACGCGCGGGTACTTGTACGCGGCGAGCCGCTCCTTCGCCCAGGCGGCGAGTTCCTCCTCCGTCGTGCCACTCCCCGCCTTCTTCACCACGACGGCCTTGATCTCCTCGCCGTGGGAGTCGTGCGGGATGCCGATGACGGCGACGAGCGAGACCGCGGGGTGCTCCATGAGCACTTCCTCGACCTCGCGCGGATAGACGTTGAAGCCACCGCGGATGATCATGTCTTTGGATCGGTCGACGATGTAGTAGAAGCCGTCCTCGTCCTTGCGGGCGAGGTCGCCGGAGCGAAACCAGCCCTCCCGGATCGCCTCGGCCGTCGCCTCGGGCCGTTTGTAGTAGCCCTTCATGACGTTGTGCCCCTTGATCGCGATCTCCCCGACCTCGTCGGGGCCGCCCGCGGCATCGGACCAGTCGTCGCGGATGAGCTTCATCTCCACGCCCGGGATGGGTATCCCGATCGACCCGACGCGGGGTGCCTCGCCGAACGGGGAGAAGGACGCGATCGGGGAGGTCTCGGACAGCCCGTATCCCTCGAGGATCGTGACCCCGAAGCGGTCCCCGAACTGCTTGTGGATCTCGGCGGGCAGGGCCGATCCACCGGCCGCCGCCACGCGAAGGTTCGCGGCCAGGCGGGCGACGTCGACCGTCTCGTCCAGTGCCGCGAGGAGACCCCAGTACATCGTCGGAACCCCGGCGAAGAACGTCACGTCGTGGTCGAGCATGAGACGCAGGGCGGCCCGCGCCTCGAACCTCGGCTGCATCACGATGGTGCCGCCGAAGGCGAAGGCGCCGTTCTGGATGACGGTCTGGCCGAAGGCGTGGAACAGCGGCAGCACACACAGATAGGTGTCCGGGCGCTCCGGATCGGAGGCGAACAGGTCGACGCCGGCGAGCGCGTTGTCGTACACGTTGCGGTGCCGCAGCTCCGCGCCCTTGGGCCGGCCGGTCGTGCCGGACGTGTAGAGGACCACCGCGGTGTCGTCCTCGTCGCGTTCGACCGTCCGGAACGTCACGGGCTGCTCGGCCACGACCGAGGCGTACGACTCCGCCGCCCCGCCTCCGGACCGGGGCGCGCCGCCGCTCTCGATCAGGAAGAACTCGGTGCAGCCCGCGTTCGCCTGAAACCCCTCCCACGCGGCCTGCCCGATCGGCAGCTCCGGCGTGCCTTCGAAGGCGAAGTACGCCTTCGCGTCGGAGTCGGTGAGGTGGTAGGCGACCTCTCGGGCCTTCAGCAGGACGTTCAGCGGCACGACCGCGGCCCCGGCCTTGAGGATGCCGAAGTAGATGCTGGAGAAGTGGGGCAGGTTGGGGCAGGACAGTGCGACCTTGTCACCCGGCCGGATCCCGCGGGAGTCGAGCAGGTTCGCGACGCGGTTGGCCGCGGCGTCGAGGGCGCCGTACGTGACGCGGTCGTCGCCGAAGACGATCGCGGTGCGCTCCGGGTAGCGGGACGCGGAATCCGTCAGCAGTCGTGACACGTTGCGGCTCGGGTTGTGCATCGTCGTCTTCCTTGGCTCTCGGGGCGGTCTGGGTCTAGACGAAGGCCGGAGGCGGCACGAAGCCGTCCACTTCCCGGCCCAGCAGCGCGGCGAACTCGATGGTGGTGAGATCGCCCCCGCTCGGTCCCATGGCCTGCACACCGATGGGCAGTCCGCTTCTGCTCTTGCGCACGGGGATGGTCGTCGCCGGTCCCCCGGAGACATTGGCAACGGCGTTCCACTTGACCTGGTCCCAGTAAGGGCGGCGCACGCCGTCGACTTCGAAGGGCCGCCCGAACCGGTCGATCAGCTTGTTGTGGTGGGCGGGGGCGGCTGTCGGGGTGACCGGCATGAGCACGATGTCGAAGTCCTGGAAGAACTCGAACCATCGCTGCCTGAGCTCGTTGCGCGCCGCGTGGGCCAGCTGCCAGCGATAGTGGGACTGGAAGGTTCCGAGCAGGGCGGGACCGGCGTCGCCGCGCGGGTGCTGGACGAGCCGGGCCAGCAGCGCGGCGTTGGGGGCAGGAGTGAGGCCGGTGCGGTCGTAGGACAGCGCGCCGTAGAGCAGGGGCAGGAAGGCCTTCCGGTGATTGGTCGCGATGTCGACGGGGAGGTTCGGAGGCTGGACGGTGACCTTCGCGCCGGCCGCTCGCAGCACGGCGACCGCGTCGTCCATGGCCCCCGTGATGTCGCTGTCGACCGGGCACGCGGGATCCTCGCCCCAGACGGCGACCCGGAAGTCGGCGAGCCGGGTCGCTCGTGGCGGTGCGAGCGTGTAGCTGAAGCCGCCGTCGTAGTCGGCCGCCCCGACCGTTGCCCGCAGGATGGGGACGAGGTCGCGGGCGTCGCGGACCTGTGCGCCGCCGCAGGCCATGTCGGCGTTCGTCCATCGTCCGGTGCCCGGGCCGCCGGGAACGTGCCCGATGAGGGGTATCGATCGCCAGGTCGACTTGTGCCCGTACAGGCCGTTGAAGTGGGACGGGATTCTGGTCGATCCGCCGATTTCCGAGCCGAAGTCGAAGGCCGTGAGGCCCGCGGCGGTGGCGACGGCGCCGCCCCCGGCGGACCCTCCCGAGGTGCGGGTCGTGTCCCACGGGTTGGACGAGGGACCGAACACCGGGTTGTCCGCCTGGACGTCCTGGTTGCCCGGCGGCATGTTGCTCTTCCCCATGATCACCGCACCGGCCGAGCGGAGCCGTTTGACCGCCTCGGCGTCCTGGTCGGGGACGTAGTCCTTCAGATCGGTGCGCCCGCAGACGGTACGCATCCCGGCAGTCTCGAAGCTGTCCTTGACCGTGATCGGCAGCCCGTGCAACGGACCGAGGTCCCGCCCAGCTGCCCGCGCGGCGTCCGCTTCCCGGGCCTCGCGGCGGGCGCGCTCGCGATCGAGGGTCACCACCGCGTTCAGTGCGGTGTTGTGGGTGGCGATCCGCTCGAGATAGAGCTCGACGAGCTCCCGGCTCGAGATCTCCCCCGCGGCCAGCGCGCGTGACTGCTCGACGGCGGACTGGAAGGGAACGTCGCTCACGGCACGCCTCATCTCCGACGGTGGCCGACAAAATTACCTGTCGACCGTAATATTACGTACGTCAGACCATAGATTAGGATGGGGTGCGAGGCAATGGCCCGCGAAGCGAACGGAGGAACCCTGTGGCGCGCTACGCCAAGGAGCACAAGCAGGTGACACGGCAACGGATCATCGAGAAGGCCGGTCATCGGTTCAAGCAGGACGGCATCGACGGCTCGGGCATCTCCACGCTGATGTCGGACGCGGGGCTCACCAACGGAGCGTTCTACGCCCATTTCGAGTCCAAGGACGACCTCGTGGCCAACGTCGTCGCAGACGAACTGCGCACACAGATCGCGGCGTACGGCGCGCTGCAGCCCGGCCGCCCGGGACTTGAGGACTTCGTTCGCGAATACCTGTCCCCCGAGCACCGGGACAACCCCGGCTCCGGATGCCCCTCCGCCGCCCTGCTCGACGAGATCGGCCGCTGCGGGGACGAGACCAAGCAGGCCTACACCGAGGGTGCGAAGGCCATCGTGGAAGAGATCGCCGCCCGCCTGACACCCGAGGATCCGCAGTCCGCTCGCGGCACGGCCATCGGGCTCTACACGATGATGGTGGGGACGCTGCAATTGTCCCGCGCCCTCTCCGACCGGAAGTTCGCCGACGAGGTCCTTGAGCAGGGAATCGAGAACGGCCTGGCGTTCATGCGCTGAGGGGGCCGTCAACCCGCGGCCGGGTGATGGTCGACTGCTTCCGCCGCGCCATGCGTGAGGAGGTCGAGCCCGGGGGCGGCGACAGCCCTGCGCGCCCCGAGCGGGACGGCTCGCGGCCACCCACGGAGCCGCTGGAAGGGGTACCCATCACGCCGGGCCCGACATGACCGTCCTGCGATGCACGACGACCGCCTCACCATCGCCGGGTGGCCAAGAAACAAGCACGTCAGCCACTCCAGGCGGGCGCCTCGAGCCGCTCACCCGAAGGGTGTCACGACTCTGAGGCAACGCCTGCGGCTCGACCGACCACCGCACTTCGCTCCTACCGCCGTTCGAGGAACTCGAGAGCCGTCTCCACGAACTGCTGGTGGAACTGGAAGATGCCGCCGTGGCCGGCGTCGGGGTAGATCACCAACTCGCCGTTCGGCACTCGCCGCGCCAGGTCGGTCGAGTTCACGGACGGAACCATCCTGTCGCTGTCGCCGTTTACGACGAGCACGGGCTGGTGGATGACGGAGAGATCCTGGGGTCGCTTCAGCCCCCAGCGGTGAATGGCCTTGAGCTGGTTGCTGTACGAAACGGGGGAGATCGCCTTGTCCCGGTCCTGGGTGCGCTCCTTCAGCCGGGCCAGGAACTCCTTCCCGGCCCGGCGCCCGCCCGCGGTGCGGGTGAAGAAGAGGAACTGCTTCGGATCCTGAAGGGTGAGCAGTCCTCGGACGGTGTCGAGATGGGACAGCCAGGTCACGTTCTTGATGCCCTCACCTCCCGCGGGACCGGTGCCCGTGAGGATCAGCTTGCGGACGAGGTCCGGTTCGGTCTGCGCGATCACCTGGGCGATCATGCCGCCCATCGAGAAGCCATGGAGATCGACGGACTCGAACCCGAGCGCCCGGATGAAGGTGACGGCATCCTCCGCCATCGCCTCGATGGTGCGGGGCGTCGAACCGGTGGAAGCGCCGACGCCTCTGCTGTCGAACGTGATGACCCGACGCTTGGCGGCGAAGCCGTCGACGACCCGCGGGTCCCAGTTGTCGAGGACAGCGGCGAGGTGGGTGAGAAAGACCACCGGAACGTCGGACCGGGGACCGAGCTCGCGATAGGCAAAGGTCACTCCCCCGGCGTTGATGGTGTGGGTCGGCGCGTTCTTGTACGACGTCACCACGTCGCCTCGTACTTCGTGTGAGTGATTCACGGTCATGCCCTTCGGCGCGGGGTTTCTGCGAGCGGGCGACAACCCCCCTTTCCCTGGGGGACGGGACGGGCGCGGAGCAGTTACCTGGGTCTGTCGACTACGGCTGCGGTCGGCAGGGTCGAGTCGGCGTTCGCAGGCTGTGGGAGCGGGAATCGCGTGCGGTTCGAGCACCTCAGCATCACGCCAACCATTACAGTATGACCGTACTTCTATGAAGCCACAAGTCGGCGAGCCGACAAAGATGAGGAGCACAGGCCTGCAGCGATGCGGCGGACCACCGGCAGAGCTGGTCGCGACTCTGAGGGAGATGGCGTCGACGGTTCGGCGCTCATGGCCTTCGCGGGCCGAGCAGGAGGGCCGGGTCGAGCATGGGCCATCTCTGCGAGGCCGCGTCGCCGGGAAGCACCGACCTTCTGCCGGATCTCATAGTGGTGACGTTCGGCAAGCACAGAGGCGCCGCCTCACACGGCCGTGAGGCGGCGCTTGCACGATGGGCCACCGGCCGCCGCCCCGCAGCGTTCGGGGGCGGTGGCCGGTCGGCGTCGTCAGGCGGCGAGGAAGTCGGCCACCTGCTTGGTGAAGGCCTTGGCGTACTGGAAGAGGAAGGCATGCCCGGCGCCGGTGTAGAGGACGAGGGTGGCGTTGTCGAGGTGCTGGACCGCGACGTAGGAGGCGTGGGCGGGGATCATCACGTCGTGCAGGCCGTTGGCGTAGAGGACGGGCTGCTTTATGGCCTCCAGTTCCGCCACCACCTGGTCGAAGGGGACCGCCAGGAGAGCACCCACTGCCGTGAGCATGCCCTGCGCAGCCGCCTCGGAGATCGCGGGGCCGCCCTCGGCTAGCCGGGCCGAGAGGTGGTCGAAGTGCTCGAGCCCAGCGGCGCGGGCCGCCTCCGTCTCGGGGTAGAACAGGTACAGGACGTCATCCCGGTCGGCATCGGGCTTGTTCATGATGCCCAGGACCTTCTCGCTGAAGTCCGGAGCGCCGGGCACCCAGCCGGCCGGGCCACTGCCCGCCACGATGAGCTTGCGGACCAGCTCGGGACGTCGCAGAGCCACACGCTGGGCCACGATGCCACCCAGGGACCAGCCGAGGAGGTCGGCCTGCGCGAGGCCCAGTGCGTCGATGAACTCGATGGCTCCCTCGGCGAATCCGTCGAGGGAGTCGCGCGGCTCGCCGTCGGTGTAACCGACGCCGACATTGTCGAACACGATCACGTCGTGGTCGGCGGCCAGGTAGTCCAGGAACTCCGGGTCCCACCAGTCGATGGTCCCGCGGAAGCGGTTCAGCAGGACCAGCGGAACGCCGCCCCGCGGACCCATCCGCCGGTAGGTGAACGTCGCGGAGGGACCTTCGACGGTGAGGCCCTCGACCTTGTCTGCCAGATACGTGCTCATGATGTCCATCTCTTGTTTGCGGGTATCCGTGACTGCTCGCGCAGCGCACCGAAGGCGTGCGGGGACTGGGGTGAGGAGTTGTCCGGGCCGGCGCCCGACGTCCTGAGCCGGCGTTGGCGATCGGGCCATCGGCCTACCTAAAGCGCTCGATCAACTGCTCGCCCAAGTTGTCGGCCCGAGCGTCACCGGTCACTTCGAACTCGAGGAAGATCAGCCGTCGCGACGATTGATGCGGACGTCTCCCGGCTCACACCGGTCACCACGAAATCCCCCTTGCCGAGCGCGAGGGCGCACCCTCGGTGCGACGTATGAACTTATGATCGTAATGCTAAACGCGGAAGACCGGGCCCGCAAGTGGATCCTTACGGCACGGGAGGTACACCGCGCGCCGTCGGGGTGAGCCGGGATCCCCTTCGCCGCCCTGCTCGACGAGACAGGGCGAGCACAGGCCCGACCAAGCAGGCGTACGCCGACGGCGTACTGGTTGTCACCGACGGCATCGCCGCCCGGCCGGCATCGGACGATCCACCCTCAGTCCGCACCAAGACGCTCAGCGCTTACACCGTGACGGCCGGAAGAGAACGACGGACCTCGGCCCTCTTACGATCCACCGACCGGCCACTTCGGCGGCCGAGTCGTCGTGTGATGCCGGGCGACGAAGCGACGTCAGCAGCCTGATAGCCACCCCCAGCGCTCTTGGGCGGCCCAATCCCACGAATGGCTCGATCAACCCGATCGAGAGGTTTCCGGACTCACCACGTCAACTCCCGTGCGTCCAGGCGAGCGTGACCTGCATCTCGCTGAATCGCCAGCCCGCCGATGTCCGCACCGCGGTGCAGGCCACTCGCAACCCGCTTGTCCGGTGCGGTGGTTCACCGTTGCGGTAGAAGTACGTGAGCTGGTTCGCCGTGGCCTTCGCGCGGTCACCGTCGACGTCCACCAACACGTCCCCGTGCACGTGCTGCGTGTGTTCTCCCGTGACCTGGCTTCGCTTCAGGAGTGCGGTCAACTCATCGAGGCCGTGCAGTTCGCCGCGCGGCGAGTGCCCCACGAAATCGTCTGTGTAGACGGTGTGGGCGTCGTCGTGTCGTTGTTCGTCCAGCAGGTTGGCCAGGCGGGCGAAGAGGTCGGCGATCTCGATGCGGTCGGCGATCCGGGTGTCGGCGGGCACGAAGTCTCCTCTGATGACTCTGATGACAGCTCCAGTGTCGGTGGGACCAACACTATGGCAGCGTGTTGGTCCCACCAACACTGTTACGGTGACCGCCATGGACGAGATCCCCGAGCGCCTGGCGGTGAAGCCGAGTTGGCTGATCACCCAGCTGGCCGTGCACGCCCGTCGGCTGGTGTTCGACGGGTTCACCGCGACCGGGGCGCGCGGATACCACTACCGCATCCTCGCCGCGCTGCACGAGTTCGGGGCGGCGAGCCAGGCCGAGCTCGGCCGCCGGTGCCGTATGGACCGCAGCGACGTCGTGACGGCCGTGAGCGAACTGGTCGAGCAGGGCTTCGTCGACCGGGCGCCGGACCCTGACCACGGGCGGCGCAACAAAGTGACTCTCACCGAAGGCGGTGTCCGACAGCTGCGGCGCATGGACGGGGTGCTCGATCAGGTCCAGGACGACCTGCTTCAACCGCTGTCGGCCGACGACCAGCAGACGCTGACCCGTCTGCTCAGCCGAGTTCTCGCCCAGCACGAACGGGGCTGACGGCCGTTCTCGCCGGCCGTGTCAGGCCGCGCGCTTGTGCATCACGTCGAGGTAGTGCCGGTCTCGGTGAGGCACGTCGTTGTCCCGTCCAGGGAGGCTGAAGACCGCACAGACGTCAGCGGCCGGGGCGAGGATGCTGGACTGCCGGCCGAACGTGAGGGTGTCGTTGACGACGTGCTCACAGCCTGCAGCGTCCAGAGCCGTGACCAGATCCTCGCGGAGCACAGTGGCCTCGTACGACTCCGATTCGGGCAGCACGAGAGAAGGCAGCTTGGTGGTCGAGCCCGGCCAGAGATTGATCCAGACACCGCTGACCGCCCGCCGGGTGACCACGAGCTCCAGCCCACCCCAGGAGTAGGGGTAGCCGTCGATGTCGGGCCCTTTCAGGAGGATCGCCGGGTGGGGACGCCCTGGACCGAGGAGATCCTCGGCCTCGGTCAGAAGCATTCCGCAGTGAAGGGGCCCGACGTGGCCGGTGCCGGCGAAGTCGACGAGGACGTCCATCAAGGTCACGGGAGCGACTGTGTCACGCCCCGGGGCGCGTTCGCATTCCGATATCAGCTGAGGCCCGGGGTCTCCCCGCCCTGTTTCAGGGACTGCCACCGGTCTTCCTGGGCAGGGTCGATACTGCTGAGCCACACCAAAGCCCCACCGATCAGGCCGGGTTGGTCTCGTGTGGCCAGGGCGGGGGCTTCGAGCATGTCGGCGGCCTCTTCCAGGTAAGTGACCAGGGTGTCGAGCTCGTCGCCGGGGCCTTCGTCGTAGCGGGACCAACGGCCGAGGTAGCCGGTCGTGGCGTCCAGGTACAGGCCCGAGGTGCGGTCGGCCACGCCGTGGGAGACAACCGGAATCCAGGACGCCTTCCACACGGTGATCCGGTCGTCTTCGAGACGGCGGGCGTTGAGGGTGTCCTCGTGGGCCTGGGAGTCCATCTTCTGCCGGTAGAAGGTTGCTATGGCGTCCAGGGGCATCAGGGCCTGGCTGCCGGGCAGGCATCCCGCGCCGTTGACTCCGTCGTCGCCCGCGGTCAGCAGCCACAGAACGCTCAGTCCGAGGGGAATCCGGATGCCCAGGTCGCCTTCCAGGTCTGCGATGGCGGCGGGGCCGACGCCGGCGCGGAGCGCGGCGTGGGAGTCGGGGGCGTTGAGCTGGAGCCAGCCGGTGATGCGCCGCCAGGCGTCGGCGACCTCACGTACGGTGACCGCGTCGGCGGCAGGATCGGCAGGCTGGTCCGGCTCCTGTCCCTGTTCCTCATCCTGATCCTCGGCGTCCACGGCGGGCTCGGCGGACGGGGCCGGGTTCACGTACCGGATCTCGATGCGGTCCGGCTCGCGGATGTAGCCGACGGCCAGGGCGGGGCAGTCCTCGAACAGGTCGCCGTCGACCGTCACGGTGAGGATTCCGGGCAGACCCGATGGATGCCCCATATCCGGATCGTCGGCCAACTGACCGGCCAGAACCTTCAGGGCGTACGGAACGCCGGACCCCAACTGGGCGGCGGTGTCGCGTACGTGCGGGTCGATCTCGACGTTCACGGCCTAGTGCTCCTCGCCGGTCGGATGCAGGACGGTGCCTCTCACGGCGCCCATCCAACACTTCAACCCCGTTGCGCGAAGCGGCATTTCGTGGCCTGCCGCAGACGTCGGTACGGTCGATTTCATGGAGTGGAAATTCAAGACGGCCGAAGAACTCGCGGCTGCCATGCGTGCCGGTGAAGTGAGCTCGGCGGAACTGACCGACGAGGCGATCGCCCGTATCGAGCGGGACGACAAAGCGATCAACGCGATCTGCGTGCCGGACTTCGACCGTGCGCGGGTCGCCGCGCGCGATGCCGACCAGGCGCGCGCCCGCGGCGAGGACCGCCCGCTGCTCGGCATACCGGTGACGGTCAAGGAGTCCTACGACATCGCCGGACTGCCCACGACTTGGGGCTTGCCGCCACACCGGAACTTCATGCCGGCGGAGGACGCGGTGCAGGTGTCGCGGCTCAAGGCCGCAGGCGCGGTAGTGCTCGGCAAGACCAATGTGCCCTTTGGGTTGCAGGACATTCAGAGCTTCAACGAGATCTACGGAACCACCAACAACCCCTGGGACCACGATCGCACGGCGGGCGGATCCTCCGGCGGATCAGCGGCGGCCCTGGCGTCCGGATTCGGCGCGCTGTCCATCGGCTCCGACCTCGCCGGTTCGTTGCGCACCCCCGCACACTTCTGCGGCATCTACGCGCACAAGCCGACACTCGGGCTGGCGGCGAGCCGCGGCATGGTCCCGCCGCCCGGGCCGGCCCTGCCGGTCGAGCACGACCTCGCCGTCGTCGGTCCGATGGCGCGCACCGCTCGCGACCTCACACTCCTGCTCGACGTCATGGCCGGACCGGACCCGCTGACGCTCGGCGCGGCGTACGACTTGACGCTGCCGCCCGCGCGCCACGAACGGCTCGGCGACTTCCGGGTCCTGGTTCTCGAAGAGCATCCGCTCATTCCGACCGGGTCCGCTGTACGGGCGGGCGTGAACCGGGTAGCCGACGCGCTTGTCGACGACGGCGCCCGCGTCGAACGGCACAGTCCGCTGCTGCCCGACCTGGCCGAAGCCGCGATGCTCTACACGCACTTGATGTTCTCAAGCTCCGTCGCACGTTTTCCCGTCGAAGCGTACGAGGAGCTGCGTACCCGCGCCGCCGAGCTGAGCGCGGACGACCGGAGTCTCGATGCGGCGCGGCTGCGCGGCATGGTGCTCAACCACCGCGACTGGATCGAGGCGAACAACCGTCGCGAGCTCCACCGCCACGGCTGGCGGCAGCTCTTCGCCGAGTTCGACGCCGTCGTATGTCCCATCACGCCCACGCCCGCGTTCCCGCACGACCACAACCCCGATCCGAGGGAACGCCGGATCGACATCGACGGCGTCGAGTACCCGTACTTCGACCAGCTCGTCCTGGCCGGTGTGGCCACCATGCCCGGCCTGCCCGCCACCGCCGTACCAACGGGCCGGTCACCCGAGGGGCTGCCGGTGGGAGTGCAGCTCATCGGTCCGATGTTCGAGGACCGCACACCGCTCCGGCTGGCCGAACTGCTTGAGGAGAAGCTCGGCGGCTTCCAGGCACCGAAGTAGGACCCGAACGTGAGCCCCGCTCCGCAGATCTGGGAGCGGGGCTCACGTTCAAGCGCCGGGAGGTCAGGCGGTGTCCCCCGGGTGGGAGCACAGCCCGCCGCGGAAGTTGCTGTCGTACCAGGCGCCCGTCGCGTCGTAGTCCAGATTGGTGCGACCCGGACCGACGCAGCGGTGGTAGCCGCCCCGCGCCCACCGCGTCACCTGGATCCACACGTTGGTGTCGGTCGCGCAATGCTCGTAGTACGCGTGCTCGCCGTTGTCGGCTTCGTTCCAGCCGCAGCCCTGCAGTTTCGCGGTCCCCGACATGGCGCGCTCGGGCGCCGCGCTCGCGGGCGCCGCCACCGCTCCGGCCAGCGCACCGGTCAGCGCTACGGTCAGCGCTACGGCGACCAGTCCGCCGACCAGCCGGCCCGGGCGGGTTCGACGGGACCGG
Source organism: Streptomyces sp. R21 (assembly GCF_041051975.1). GTDB lineage: Bacteria > Actinomycetota > Actinomycetes > Streptomycetales > Streptomycetaceae > Streptomyces. The sequence continues at coordinate 1,177,903 of NZ_CP163435.1, forward strand.
GCCACGAGGATCTGTTCACTTGCAGGCATGTTGCCGTCCCTTCGCTGCGGAGGCCCAGGTCAGGACCCCTCCGTGCACAAGGTGTAACCGGATACGACATCTCGGACACACGCTTCGACAGTGATCGAAAGGTGGGAATGCGCTGAGGCGGGGAAGCGTCAGTGCGTGGCCACGGTCCTTCGGGGGCTGGGCTCACCCGCGCGGCCTACTTCGTGTCGCCGGTGAACTTCGCGGTCGACCAGAAGTAGCCGAGTACCGCGAGTCCGATGCACCAGCCGACCGCGAGCCATCCGTTGTGGCCGATCCCGGTGCCCAGCAGCAGGCCGCGCAGGGTCTCGATGGCAGGGGTGAAGGGCTGGTACTCGGCGATGGGCTGGAACCAGCCCGGCATCGCGTCGACCGGGACGAAGGTGCTGGAGATCAGCGGCAGGAAGATCAGCGGCATCGCGTTGTTGCTGGCCGCCTCGGGGTTCGGGCTGACCAGACCCATACCGACGGCGATCCAGGTCAGCGCCGTGGCGAAGAGCACGAGCAGTCCGAACGCCGCGAGCCACTCCAGCGCGGTGGCGTCGGTGGAACGGAAACCGATGGCCACCGCGACCGCGCCGACCAGGACCACGCTCATCACGCACTGCAGCACACTGCCGATGACATGCCCGATCAGGACCGAGGGCCGGTGGATGGCCATCGTCCGGAAACGGGCGATGATGCCCTCGGTCATGTCCATCGACACGGAGACCGCGGTACCGATCGTGGTGGAACCGATGGTCATCAGCAGCAGGCCCGGAACGAGATAGGCGATGTAGACGGACCGGTCGGCGTGACCGCCGTTGAGACCGGCACTGAACGTGTCACCGAAGATGTAGACGAACAGCAACAGCAGCATCACCGGGGTGAGCAGCAGATTCAGCGTCATGGACGGATAGCGCCGGGCGTGCAGCAGGTTGCGGCGCAGCATCGTGTTCGAGTCGCGGACGGCGAGGGAGAGGGCGCTCATCGGACGGTCTCCTTGGACTGGGCGGGGACGTGGGTGTCGGCGGTCAGGGCGAAGAACACGTCGTCGAGGTCGGGGGTGTGCACGGTCAGCTCGTCCGCCTCGACGCCGGCGGCGTCCAGCCGGTCGAGGATCGCGCGCAGCTCGCGCTGGCTGCCGCCACTGGGCAGTTGCAGGGCGAGGGCCTCGTCGTCCCGAGTGACCTCGCGCAGCGCTGCGGCGGCGTGGCGGTAGGCGGCCGGGTCGGTGAAGCGGAGCCGGACATGCCCGCCCGGGATGAGCCGCTTCAGCTCGTCGGCGGTGCCCTCGGCGGCGATCTTCCCGTCGTGCAGCACCGCGATCCGGTCGGCGAGTTCGTCGGCCTCCTCCAGGTACTGCGTGGTGAGGAAGACACTGACGCCGTCGGACACCAGCTCGCGGATGATCTGCCACATGTTGTGCCGGGAGCGCGGGTCCAGGCCGGTGGTCGGCTCGTCGAGGAAGATGATCCGCGGGTCGCCGACCAGCGTCATGGCCAGGTCGAGGCGGCGCTTCATGCCGCCGGAGTAGGTGGAGGCGGGCTTCTTCGCCGCCTCCGCGAGATCGAAACGCTCCAGGAGCTCGGCGGCGGCCCGCCGCCCCTCCCCCCTGGACAGGTGATGCAGATCCGCCATGAGGAACATGTTCTCCTCACCGGTGATCAACCCGTCCACGGCGGAGAACTGACCGGTGACACCGATCGCGGCCCGCACCGCCTGCGGTGACCTGACGATGTCGTGGCCGGCGACCTGGGCCTGTCCGCCGTCGGCGGTGATGAGCGTGGAGAGGATCTTCACGGCCGTGGTCTTGCCCGCGCCGTTCGGACCGAGCAGCGCGAACACGGATCCGGCCGAGATGCGCAGATCGATCCCATCGAGCACGACCTTGTCGCCGTACGACTTGCGCAGACCGACGGCGGAGATGGCGGCCGGCGCCGGGTGACCATCACCCTGCATGGTTGTGGGCATGACAAATGAAGGCATGGGCCCTCCCGTTCGAAGGCTGAAGTGAGTGACTGGGAGATCGAAGAAGATGAGACGGGTGCGGAGGGGAACGGAGGCGCTCAGGCTTTGGCGCGGAGGACGTCGATGTTGCCCCAGTTGGTCCGAGCGCGGACCTTGACGGTGTCCTCGGTCTGCTCCGGGGTCTCGGACGCAGCGAGTGTGTTGCGTACCTGCCCGCGGTTGGAGCTGACGTCGAGCCAGGCGGCGACGCCCTCGCGGATGCCGACCTCGATGGCGCCGTTGGAGGTCTCCAACTGGATTTCGCCGCCAGCGACTTCGGCGATGCGAAGGTGGCCGTTGGTCGAGGTTCCGGTGACCGACGCCTCGGCGCGTTCGATGTCGATGCCGCCGTTGGCGCCGCACACCCGCAGCTCGCCGGTGACGGCGCCGACGGTCGTGGTGCCGTGCGAGTTCTTCAGGACGGCGGGGCCATCGACGAGGCCGACGCGCACGTTGCCGCTGCTGCTGGTGATCTCTGCCAGGCCCTCGACCCGGTCCACGGTGACCGGGCCGTGCGCCACGGTCAGCGTCAGCGGGCCGGTGGTGTCGAGGCGGACGTCTCCGGTCGAGGTCTTCACACGGACCTCGCCTAGCCGGCCCTCGCCGAGCACCTGGGTCCAGGAGCCGGTCACGTCGACGAGTGAGCCCGTGGGCAGGTCGACCGTCACGTCGACGAGGCCGTTGGGACCGACGAGACTGCGGCGCCTGGGCAGCGTCCTGACGGTCAGGACGCCGCTCGTGTACGTGACCTCGGTCTGTTCGGCGGCTCGCACGTCCTTGTCCCGCTTCGGGTCGCGGGGCTGCACCTCGACGACCGTGTCGAGGCGGTCGCCCGCGGTGAACCGGATGGAACCGGCGGGCACTTGGGCGGTGACCGAGATCGGTTCGGGGGTGTCGAAAGAAGGCATGGCTGTCCCGTCCTCTTGAGTCCTTGGGACGTCCCCGCTGGTGGGACGTGGTGAGGGTGCTGAGCTCTTCTCGAAGGGTGCGGGCGGGGGCTAGCGCACCCAGCCCGTGAAGCTCTGTCCGATGGTGCGGGTCTTCTCCGTCGTACGCGGCCGAGTGCCGCCGTCGACCGCGGCCGACACGGCCCGCACCAGCCACGCGTTCACCGACAGGCCCTCGTGGGTCGCGGCTTCCTCGGCGCGCGCCTTGAGGTGGGCCGGCAGACGCAGGTTGACACGGGCGATGCCGCCCTCGTCGCCGTCGGCGGGCATGTGCGACTTGAGCGGTTCGACGGGCGCGGCCGGCTCCGCGGGGGCAGCGCCGTAGGTGGGCGGCGGTGTCACCACGAAGTCGGGGTCGAGCCCGCGCAGCCGTACGTCGACGGAGCCGGGGGCGAGCTCGCGGGTGATCTCGTCCATCGCGGCGGAGAGCACGTTGAGGAGGGTCAGCCGGGTCGCCGACTCCAGCGGAGCGGTGAGCCGCTCGGCCAGCTCGCGGGCATCTTCCCCACCGGCTTCGGCGGCCACCGCGAGTTCTCGGCGGAGAGTGTCGACGTACGGCGTGAGGTCCATGACGCCATGATGGCACCATCGTGGCGCCATGAGCAAGCCCCCACGGCTTCTCGTGCGGCATGAACGCGGGGAAATCCGGTCTGAACTGCGAAAACGCAAAGTGGAGCGACCTGAGCCACTCTGGTGCCAAGCACACCCGCGCCCTCACGGAGACAGGCAATGGCGCCACATGGCATCACGCAGTGCCACGTGACGCCACCCGACACCACGTGACGCCACCCGACACCATCTGGTACCGGCTGCATCAAACGCTCGTCGTCCAGCTGGACGTCAGCGAGTCCCAGCTCAGCCCCAGGCCCCAACGTCACCGTTGGGTCCCTCGAAGTAGGCGGCGCTCTCCGCGTCCGCCGGGTAGTACGACTCGATCGCGACCTCGTCCAGCGTGATGTCCATCGGGGTACCGAAGGTGGTGATGGTCGAGAACAGCCGCAGTTCTCGACCGCCGATGCGAAGGACCATCGGGATCACGACATCCGATTCGACTGATCGGCTCGACGGGTCCTCGGAGTCGGGATCGAGCAGTTCCTCATAGAGCGCGGTGAGTTCAGCGTCGGGAGCAACGGCGAGCTGACGCCTGATGCGGGAGCGGAACATCACACGCACATCGGCCAGGTTGAGGACCAGCGGGGCAAAACCGCGCGGGTCCAGTCCCAGCCGCACCAGGTTGATCGGCGGCCGAAGCAGGTCGGGATCGACGCCCGCGAAGAAGGGCTCGACCGCGCGGTTGGTCATCACGATGTTCCACCGGCGGTCGAAGGCCACCGCGGGGTACGGCTCGTGCGCACGCAGCACCCTCGCGACCGCGCCCCGGGCCGCCGACAGCGCGCCGTCATCGAGTGGCCGCTCGGCGTACCGAGGTGCGAAGCCGGCCGCGAGCAAGAGCCCGTTGCGCTCACGCAACGGCACATCGAGCTGGTCCGCGAGTCGCAGGACCATGTCGGCGCTCGGGTTGGACTTGCCCGTCTCGACCAGGCTGACGTGACGAGCCGAGACGTCAGCCGCGATCGCAAGATCGAGTTGGCTGAGTCGTCGGCGATGCCGCCACTGCCGCAAGAGCTCCCCGACCGTATGCACGGTGATCGAGGGTACTCATCGTGGAGCCGCACGCCATGAAATCCGACTTCATCGACAACCGTTGCGACCGCGGAAACACTGGCGTCCATGACCACAGACAACAAGAGCATGGTTCAACGGGCGCTGGCGGAACTGATGGAGACGGGCAGCGTCGACGCGCTCGAACCGTTGCTGCGCGATGACTTCGTCCATCACAGGCCGGACTCGACCTCCTCGACCAAAGCGGAATGGCTGGCCGCCGTGCAGGCGGCGCTCACCCCGCTCGCCGATATGCGGGTCGAGGTCCAGCACCTGCTGGCCGACGGTGATCACGTCGTGATGCACTCGCGGCGACAGCTCCCCGATGCCGGGCCGGAGGTCGCGGTCGTCGACATCTGGCGGATCGACGAGGGGCTGGTCGCCGAGTGTTGGGAGACCATCGAGCCGGTGGCCCAGGCAGCCTCCAATCTGGTGTGGTGGGAGCCCGCCGGGCGCTGACCAGCCGTATCCGGTCCGGACCTCAGGGCCTGAGGTCCGCACGCCCCGCCGCCGCGACGACGCGATCCCGCTCCGTGCGCGTGAACAGTCCCTCGGACAGCCATCCGTCCGCGAGGGCACGTACCGCCCGCACGAAGCGGCCGGAGGTGGCGAAGGGAGCCTGCTGCCAGAGCACGTCTAGGAAGGTCAGGCCGTCACCGCGGGCGTGGTTGGACACGCCCGAGTCGGTCTTGCCGAACACGACGACGGGTTCTGAGCGCTTGAAGTAGGCGTGGTAGTTGGCATCGTCCGCTACGTGGAAGGGGGCGAGGGTCAGGCCGTGCGTGGTGAAGTACAGGGGGCGGCCCTCGGGTTGGATCGCGTCGGCGAGACCGCCCCCGAGCGTGAAGTCCTTGTAGAAGGAGAACACACGGAACTGCCGTTCCTGGCTCCGAGCGACCAGCAGGACGGGGCCGTAGAACACCGACTGGACGGCGGGGTCGTCCAGGGCCCTTTCGATGCGAAGACGGTAGGGGGTGGAGATCCGGATCCGGTCGCCACGCTGCCAGGTTCTGCTCAGGGTGAGGTAGCTGCCGGGCACCGCCTCGGCCCGTTGCCGGACCCCGTTGACCGTGACGGTGAACCCCGCCGTGGCCCAGGACGGAACGCGGAGTCTGATGTCGAGGCTGCCGCTGCCCTCACGGATCGTCAGGGTGCGTACGCCCTCGGCCGGGTAGTCGCTGCTCTGATCGACGACGAAGCCCCTCTCCGGCCACCGCAGCGTCGAGGCGAGGTAGAGGTTGACGTACAGGGCGCTGCCGTCGGCGGAGCAGAAGTAGACTGAGTCCTGGTACTTGGTGTGGTTCTCCATGCCGGTGCCGCCGCAGCAGGTGCCGGTGTTGTCGTACTCGCGCACGACGCCGGGGCCCATGCCGACGAAGTAGGTGACCTCCGGGCTGTCCGCACTCGGGGCGTCCCGGCGGGAGGCGAGGATGTGGTTGGTCAGCCCCCGCTCGTAGTAGCCCATGTACGCGGGGTCCTGCTTGTGGAAGAACAACTGCCGGCTCAACTTGAGCATGTTGTACGTCGCACAGGTCTCTGCGTTGTTGTCGCCCAGGGTGGCCGCGATGGCGCCCCGCGCGCGGAACATCTCACCCTGACCCGTACCGCCCAGGCTGTACGTCCGGGGGCCTGCGACCATCCCCCAGAAGTTGCGGGCCGCGGCGGCATACTCCTCCTCGCCCGTGTGGTCGAACAGCCGCACGTAGCCGGTGAACTGGGGGATGTGCTGGTTGGCGTGCCGGCCGTCCAGGATGTCGCGGTCCTCGGCGCAGGCGTCCAGCAGCGTGGTGTTGTCGAAGCAACGGGCCGCCGCGAGGTGCTCCTCCCTGCCGGTGAGGGCGTACAGGTCCGCCAACACCTCGTTCATCCCGCCGTACTCGCCCGCGATGTAGATCGACCACATCCGCTCCAGCTGCGCCTTGGGCAGGTGGCCGAGCCGGCTGTGCACCCAGTCGCCCATCGTCGAGGCGATGGCCAGGGCCTGCGCGTTCCCGGCCAGGGTGTGCGCGTCGAGGAGACCGCGCATGATCTTGTGGCAGGTGTAGTACGGCGCCCAGATCGTGGGGTAGGTCGTGTAGCTCTCCAGCAGGATGAACTGTGTCTCCGGGTACGCCGCCAGGAAACCGGGGTGGCTCGGTTTCGGCGATCCGTGCTCCGCCAGGGCCTGTTGGCACTCGCCGAGCGCTGCGACCAGGTAGTCCAGCTTGGTCTTGAGCGCGGCCTCCCGGGTGTCGGCGTACGCCTGGGCGATCAGGGTGAGGAAGTGGCCGCCGAAGTGGCCGCGCAGATTGCCGTCGGAGGTCTCCCAGCCGCCGGGCGGCTCGGCACCATGGGTGTCCAGTCCGGCATTGGCCCGGAAGACCGCCAGGATGCGGTCGGCCGGGTACGCCCTGGCGTAGTCGAGCATCAGGTCGCGCTTGCGGCGGAAGACGCCGTCGCCGAGTGTCACCTGGTCCAGTGGGAAGGGGCGCACGGCCCAGGCGGGCGGGGCGGGCACCGGAGTCGCGGCCGCCCGGACGGGCACTGCCGGGGGGACCTGGCCGGTCGTGTCGGCGTACGCCGAGGGGACGGCGTACGCGAGCGGGGCCGCGGCCGCGGTCCCGGCGGCGAGTCTCAACAGACGGCGTCGGGTGGGGGGGGTTGGGACATGCTCGGACTCCGATCGTCGGTCATCGGGGGTGGGGGTGCTGTCCGGCGGGGCGGGTCGGTCCGGTTTCACGGCCGGCAGCCACACCCGCATCGTCGAAGGCCCGCGGTTCGCCCAGGAGTGGTAGGGAACCAGGACGATCCCTGTGCGGTCGGCGGGCGGCGCCGTCGCCGTCGTGTCGAGTGGCCGGTACGGCAAGGTCTCGTCGCGTTGTGCGTCGTACTCGGTGATCTGGCCGGCGACGACCACGCTGCCGTCCGGCCCGTCCTCCGGCGGGGCGGACGCGTCCACTCCGATCACGTCGACGTCGTGGCTGTCCGGCAGGTCCACGGACTCGGCGCAGTACACGAGCGGCCCGCGCTGGACGGCCACCGTGCCCCGGACGGCGTCGACGCGCGGGTCGGCCCGGATCCAGCGCGGCCGTACGGGCAGTTCGAGCCGGATCTCGTCACCGGGCCAGAAACGGCGGGTCACGTCGGTCATGCCCGGGGGCACGGTACGGCGGGTCCCGTCCGGGTCGACCAGCCATGCCGTGGCGCCCGCCGTCCACGCGGGGACGCGCAGCGACACGGTCCACGGGCGGTCCGACGGCGACCGGTCGATGCGCACGGTCACGCTGCCGCCCGACGGATAGTCGGTACGGACGCACAGCGCGACCCCACGGCCGCCGGGGAGCGAGGTGGCGATCTCCGCGTCGGCGTACTGGTGCAGCTGCACGCCCTGGTCGTCGGCCGTCGCGAGGTACGCGGGCAGCTGGGCCAGCGTCCGCGCCACATTGGTCGGGCAGCAGGAGACCGCGAACCAGGGCGCCCGCAGGCTCGACTCGGCGCGCGGGCTCACCGCGTCCACGGCGGGCGCGGCGCCCCGGTGGCGTCGGTGCAGGGTGTTGGCGTAGAAGAAGGCGCGCCCGTCCTCCGCCGGGGATGTCGCGACCACATTGAACAGGGTCTGCTCGGCGAGGTCGGCGAAACGCGGCTCGCCGGTGGCCAGCAGCAGCCGCCAGCTGAGCATCACGGAGGCGACGCCGGCGCAGGTCTCCGAGTAGGCGCGATCCGGCGGGAGGACGAAGTCGTCGCCGAAGGACTCGTCCCGGTGGTGCGAGCCCATGCCGCCGGTCAGATAGGTCCGTCGGGCGACCGTCGCCTCCCACTGCCGTACGACCGCGTCGAGAAGGTCGTCGTCCCCCGTCTCGACGGCCACGTCGACGGCGCCGGCCGCGAGGTAGAGGGCGCGGACGGCGTGGCCGCGCAACACCTTGGCCTGTCGTACGGGAAGGTCGTCCTGATAGTAGGCGCGGCCGAACTCACCGTCGGCGAGCGTGCCGTGGCCACGGCGGTCGACGAAGAGCGCGGCCTGGTCGAGGTAGCGCTGTTCTCCCGTCAGCCTGGCCAGTTCCACCAGGGCTGTCTCGATCCCGGGGTGGCCGCAGACGCCCTCGACGCCACCTCGTCCGAAGGTCGCACAGACATGGTCGGCGGCTCGTCGGGCGATCTTCGTCAGCTCGCCCTCTCCCCGGGCCCGGGCCTGCGCCACGCCCGCCTGGATCAGGAACCCGTGGCAGTAGAGCTCGTGGCCCCATTCGAGGTCGCTGTAGCGGGGTTGCTGTCCGGGGTGGCCGAAGGCGGTGTTCAGGTAGCCGTCCGGTTCCTGGGCGGATGCGACGGCCTCGGTGAGCGCGGCGATGTCCGTGTCGAGCGTGCCCGCGGCTCCGCCCTGCCAGGCCATGGCTTCGAGGAGTTTGTAGACCTCGGAGTCGGCGAACTCCCGGCCGCGCCGGTCGCGGTGGACGCGGCCCTGCGCGGCGGCCCGGAAGTTGCCGGTCCAGCCGACGCGTTCCATCCAGTCGCGGCAGTGGCCGAGGGTCGCGTTCTCGTTGGTGTGCCTGCGGCGGGCCCAGAATCCCCCGGTGATCCGGACCTCGTCGAGCCCGAGCGGTCGCAGCCTGCCGCGGGTCGGCGCCACCGGCAGGACGAGTGACCCCGCCGTGTTCTCCCTTGTGTTCTCCTTCACCACTTCATGCCTTCGGATCGTCCCTTCGGTTGTCCGGCCAGGTCGTACGGGCAAGTGGTCCGGCCAAGTCGTCCGCGCGTCGGCCATCAGTCATCAGTCATCAGTCATCAGTCATGAGTGATCGGTCATCAGCCCTTGAGCGCGCCGGACATGAAGCCCCGTATGTAGTGCCGTTGCAGCAGCAGGAAGATCAGGAGGCAGGGCACGGCGAGGACCACCACGCCCGCCTCGGTGGCGCCGTAGTCGACGGCGCCCATGCTCTGCTGCCGCAGGTTCGCGACGGCCAGGGGCAGCGGCGCCTTCGCGCTGTCGGAGATGAGGATCAGCGGTGCGATGAAGTCGTTCCAGGCAGCGAGGAACGCGAAGAGACCGACCGTGATCAGTCCGGGTCGCACGGCCGGGAGGAGGACCCGTCGCAGTGCGCCCGCCGTGCCGCAGCCGTCGACCAGCGCCGACTCCTCCAGTTCGCGCGGCACCGCCTCGAAGGAGATCCGCATCATGAAGGTGGCGAACGGCAGTTGGAACATGGCGAGCACCAGGCTCAGCCCGATCAGCGAGTTCTGCAGGTGGAGTCTGCCGAGCAGTACGTAGAGAGGGATGAGGAGGGTGGCGTAGGGGACCATGAGGATGGCCAGGGTCACCAGGAACAGCAGGTTCTTGCCGGGGAAGTCGAAGCGGGCGAAGGCGTAGCCGCCCAGCAGCGACACTCCGAGGGTCAGGGTGACGGTCAGCGCGGAGACGATCGTGCTGTTGAGGAGGTAGCGCCACAGGCCCGCGTCGTAGTCCAGCAGCGTCCGGTAGTTGCCGAGGCCGTAGCCGGACTCCTGTGCGGTGCCGGGCTGTCCGCTGACGGAGGCCCAGGCGTTCCACAGCAGCGGAAAGAGGAAGACGACGGCCAGACCTCCGGCGACGACGTAGTGGGGCGTACGGCCGAGGGCGCGGGTCAGCACCGTGGTGTCCCTTCCCATGAGCTGCGGCTCATGACTCGTCGGCGCGGCGCAGACCGCGGAACTGGAGGGCGTTGAGCAGGAGCAGGACGGCGAGGACGGTGATCGACAGGGCCGCCGCGGTGCCCAGGTTCAGCCGCTGGAAGGCCTCGCGGTAGATCAACTGGACGACGGTGACGGTGCTGTTGTCCGGTCCGCCCTTGGTGAGGATGAAGAACTGGTCGAAGGCGAGCAGCGATCCGGTCACGCACAGCAGCAGCGTCAGGGCGAGGGACGGCCGCAGCAGCGGCAGGGTGATGGAGCGGAAGATCTGGCCGCGGCTCGCGCCGTCCATGCGGGCGGCCTCGAACACCTCCTGGGGGATGCGCTGGAGGCCCACGAGGAGGATCAGCATGTAGAAGCCGGCGAACTTCCAGACGATGAGGAAGACCGTCGACAGCAGGGCGGAGGTCGGTGTGCCGAGGAAGGACACCGGGTCGTCGACGAGGCCGAGTTTTTCGAGGATGCGGCTGAGCGGGCCGGTGGTCGGGCTGTACAGGCCCCAGAACAGCAGGGAGGCGGAGGCCAGTCCGAGGGCGCCGGGCAGGAAGTAGACCGTACGGAAGAAGCCCGCCCCGGGCCTGGACTCCTGCACCAGCAGGGCGAGGAGGAGGGCGAGGCCGAGGAGTACGACGGTGACGATCACGGTGTAGAGGAGGGTGAAGCGGACCGCGGGCCAGAACAGGGTGCTGTCGGTCGCGTCGGTGTAGTTCTCGGGGGCGTTGAGGCCTCGGTCGCCCGCGAGGAGCGGCCAGTCGCTGAGCGACATCTGCCCGACGAGCAGCAGCGGCAGCAGGAAGAACACCGCGACGAACACGGCGGTGGGGGCCGCGTAGGCGAGACCCTTCACGGTGCGGGACCGCCACCAGGGCAGGGTTGCGCGGGACGGACGGACCCGGCGTTCGGGCCGGGTCCGGGGTTCGGCCGCCGCTGGGTCGGCTGCCTTCACCTGCATGACTCTCCTCTGCCGTGGGACGTGGGAGGGGTGCTGCGAGAGCCGGTGCCGTTCAGTCGGCCAGGGAGGAGCTGACCGCTTTGTTGTCCTTGTCGACGGACGACCCGTTGCCGAAGACGGCGTCGCGCATCAGGGTCAGCCAGGGCCCGTTGGGGTCGTTGAAGGTCTGGCCGAACTTCAGCGCGTACGGGGTGTGGCCGTCGGCCACGAGTTGGTTGATCGTCACCAGTCGCGGGTCCGCCTTGGAGTACTTGTTGGACGCGAGGTCGGTGCGCGCCACCACGTCCTTGTGCGCGGCGACCACGTCGACCTGCGCCTTGTCGCCCAGTGACCAGGCGAGGAAGTTCCAGGCCTGGTCGGCCGACTTGCTGGTGGCGGAGATACCGATGGCGTCACCGCCGACGAAGGTGGACTTGCCTCCGTCGGGTCCGGGGATGGGCGCGACGCCGAGGTCGAGGTTCTTGGGCATCAGTCCCAGGGTGGTCGACGGCATGGGCATGACGCCGACCTTGCCCTTGGGGAAGACCCCGGTCCAGGTCGTGCCCGTCTCCTCGCGCGCACCGGGGGCCACGATGCCGTCCTTCACCCACCCGCGGTAGGTGTCGTAGACCTTCTTGGCGGTGGCGGAGTCGAGTGTCGCCTCGGTTCCGTCCTTGTTGAGCACCTCGTCCCCCGCGGCCCAGATGGACGGCCACCAGGTGAAGACGCCGCAGCCGCCGCAGTTGCCGCCGAAGAAGGTGCCGTTGACGCCGCCGCCGAGCGTGTCGACGGCCCGTGCCTGCTGGTCCCATTCGGCCAGGGTGGTGGGCGGCTTGTCGGGGTCGAGCTTGGCCTTGCGGTAGAGGTCCTTGTTGTAGAAGAGCACCGACAGGTCGAGGGTGTGCGGCACGACGTACTTCTTGCCCTCGTACGTGCCGGCCTTGATGTGCGACTGGGCGAGGTACTTGGCGAAGGGCAGGGCGTCGATGCGTTCGGTGAGGTCGGCGAACAGTCCGCTGGAGGTGTAGTTCGGGACGAACACCACGTCGGAGGCGAAGAGGTCGGGCAGGTCCTTGGAGCCGGCGGCCGCACCGACCTTGGCCTGGTAGTCGTCGGTGGGGACGACGGTCAGCTCGATCTTGTTCTTGTGGCTCGCGTTGTACGCCTTGACCAGCGCCTCGCTCTGCGGCCGGGTCGCCGCACGCGTCCACATCGTCAGCTTCGCACCGTCGTCGACGCCGTCGGCGCCCTCTGCCCCGCTTCCTCCCCCACCGCCCGAGCCGCCCCCCGACCCGCACGCCGTTGCCAGACTCGCCGCGGCGAGCAGGGCGACGGCGCCGGTGACCAGGCGGCGTGCACGTCCACGTGGTCCGACCGTGCTCCCCATGTTCGCTCCCCCTCTTGTCGCGGCAGGCCGTGCGCGGCCTGCCGTCGGTGCGATGGATGCCGATGGCTCTGGTGGCGCTGGACGGTGCGGCGGGAAAGGGCCGAAAAGGTTTTCTGGAACGCTAGAACTCGGCCTGGTAGTCGTCAATCCCCTTGCAGCGAGCGAGTTTTGATGGATCATCACAAGGCGGGGCGGATCGCCTCCGAAACCTTTCGCGTACTGTTTTATGTCCGACGTGTCGGCCTCGACGGCCTCGGCACGCGACACGGGACAGGAGCACCCATGGCACAGGCCACCGACCCCGCTCGTTCGCAGCCCGCCACCCTCACCGACGTCGCCCGGCTGGCAGGGGTGTCCGTCGCCACCGCGTCCAAGGCGCTCAACGGCCGCAGCCAGGTGCGCGCCGAGACCCGGCAGCGGGTGATCGACGCGGCCGAGCGGCTGTCGTTCCGCCCGAACCAGCTGGCCCGCGGGCTGCTCGCCGGGCGCACCGGCACCGTCGGTCTGCTCACCAGCGACCTGGAGGGCCGGTTCAGCATCCCGATCCTGATGGGCGCCGAGGACGCCTTCGGAGCGGGTGAGGTCGCGGTGTTCCTGTGCGATGCCCGGGGCGACACGATCCGCGAACAGCACCACGTCCGCGCACTGCTGGGCCGCCGGGTCGACGGCCTCATCGTGGTGGGCAGCCGGACCGACCCGCGCCCGTCCCTGGGCCGCGAGTTGCCCGTCCCCGTCGTGTACGCGTACGCGCCGTCGGAGGATCCGGCGGATCTGTCCATCGTCCCCGACAGTGTGGGCGCCGGCCGGATCGCCGTGGACCATCTGCTCGCCTGCGGGCGTAGCCGGATCGCGCACATCACCGGCGACCCCGGGTATCTCGCGGCGCAGGAGCGGGCCGAGGGCGCCCAAGCCGCGCTCGCCGACGCCGGCCTCGCCCTGGTCGGCGAACCGCGGTTCGGGGTGTGGTCGGAGGGCTGGGGGCGGGCGGCCACCGGAATGCTGCTCGACCGGCACCCGGACGTCGACGCCGTCCTGTGCGGCAGCGACCAGATCGCCCGCGGCGTCATCGAGGTGCTGCGCGAGCGGGGCCACCGGGTGCCGGAGGACGTGGCGGTCATGGGTTTCGACAACTGGCAGATCCTCACCTCCGCCTCCCGCCCGCCGCTGACCAGCGTCGACATGAACCTCGAACAGGTCGGGCGTACGGCCGCGCGCGCCCTGTTCAGCGCGATCGCCGGGGCCCGGCGCTCGGGCGTCGAGACGCTGCCCTGCCGCATGGTGATCAGGGGGTCCACCGTGCCGCTGTCCTGATCCGCGCGGCCGGCACCTGGGGTCTCTCACAGCCCTCTTGACACTTCCGGGGACCGCATTTACGTTGCGAAAACCTTTTAGGTCTCTTTCAGCATCTCCCGGGGAACCGGGGGGAACACTCCCCCGGCCGGTCCGGGGAACACTCCCTCACCGGTCCCCTTCCTCGTACTTCAGCGCTTCCACGTGCACAGTCATATGTCATGAGCACTACATGAGCGACGGCAGCCGATGCCCCGTCACCATGCGCGCCCGGGTGCGGACGCTTGCTGTCGACCGGACAGGGAGCATCGATGAGAAGACGACGGACGGCGGTCCCCGGCGGGGCCGACAGCGCGTCCCACCGCTACGACGGCGGCGCACGAGCCCACTCCGGCACGACCCGGCTCCGGTCTGACGCGGCCGCGAAGACCGGTCGCTGGTCGGGCATCCAGGAACGGCAGGCTCCACGATGAAGCGCCTCCTCGTCGCGCTGATGCTCATCGTCTGCTCGGTCCTCACCGCCACCCCGGCCCACGCGGCGCAGACCATCGGGTTCCCCACCTTCAGCGGACCCGCGATCCCGTCCCCGCCCGTCGCCTACACACCGGGCGACATGATGCGGAGCATCTACGACGCGGAGAGGTCGGGGACCGACTTCTGGATGGACCGCCTACTGGCCCGCTCCGGCGACGACCCGTCCGGGCCCTGGCTGATGAGCCGTGGCCGCGCCCTCTTCATGAAGGAACACGACCCCTCCAAGCTCGGGTTCGCCGGCAAGGTCGCCTACTGGGAGAGCATCAACGACAACAGCGCCTACACCGTCGCGATCACCCCGGGCACCTTCACCGAGCAGGTCTCCCAGCGCTGGCAGGCCCCCAGTTACTGGAAGAGCGTGCACACCAGCGGCTCGGTGACGGTCAACCAGACCAAGTTCATCACCGACAACAACGTCGCCGTGACCAACCTGTCGATCAAGAACAACGGATCGAGCTCCACCACACTGCAGTTACGGGCCACTTCCCCGTACGCCACCACGGGCACCGGCAGCGAACTGACCGGGCAGGTGAACGCCTACAACAACCTCACGACCATCCGCCCGCGGCTCACCGGCGACGGCTTCGCCGTATCCAGCGGCGGCCTCAACCGGTCGGTGACGATCGCGGCCGGAGCCACGGTGACCACGAAGGTGGTCATGGGCTTCGTCACCGACGAGATCCCCGAGTCCCTCACCGAGTACAACGCCTACGCGGGCTACTCCCCCGCGACCGCGTTCGCGACCCACGTCAGGGCCTACAACCTGTGGTGGGCGCAGAACGTGCCCTACATCGACGTGCCCGAGCCCGCGATCAAGAAGAGCATCTACTACCGCTGGTGGCTGATGCGCTTCAACAGCCTCGACGCCGACATCCCCGGGCAGACCTTCCAGTTCCCGACCTCCACCGAGGGCGTTCTCGGCTACAACAACGCCATCGCGCTCACCCAGCCCATGCACATCGACGACCTGAAGTACCTGCGCAACCCGGCCTACGCGTACGGGGACTGGCTGAACGTCGGCCAGGTCTCCAAGGGCGGCCGCTTCCTCGACAACCCGGGTGACCCGGAGAACTGGTCCAACAGCTACACCCAGTACATCGCCGAGGCCGCGTGGAAGAGTTACCAGATCCACGGCGGCCAGCCGGCCATCGCCGGCAACCTCGCCCACTACGCCGAGGGCGACGTCAAGGGCCAACTCGCCTACTACGACCACGACAACAACAAGCTCATCGAGTACGACTGGGGCGCCCTGACCGGCAACGACGCCGACGCGGTCTCCTTCCACTGGAAGCCCGGCAACATGGACCGCGCCGAGTCCGCCTACCAGTACAGCGGCGCGCTCGCCGCCGCCCAGGCCTACGAGGCGACCGGCAACACGGCCAAGGCCACCGAGATGCGGGCGCTCGCGACACAGATCAAGGACGCGATCGTCAACGTGCTGTGGAACCCGAACCGCCAACTCTTCGAGCACCGGCTGAAGTCGACCAACGAGTGGGTGCCCTGGAAGGAGATCAACAACTACTACCCGTTCTCGGTCGGAGCCGTCCCCAACACCGCGACCTACAAGCAGGCCCTGCGCCTGTTCGACGATCCGGCCCAGTACCCCGTCTTCCCCTTCTACACGGCCAACCAGGTCGACAAGAAGGCGGCGGCCGACGCCGGGAGCCCGGGGTCGAACAACTTCTCCACCATCAACTCCACCGTCCAGTTCCGGCTGTACTCCTCGGTGCTGCGCAACTACCCCAACTCGTGGATGAACGCGACCGACTACAAGAAGCTGCTCTACTGGAACGCCTGGGCGCAGTACGTCGGCGGCAACACCCAGTGGCCCGATGCCAACGAGTTCTGGGCCGACTGGAACGGCAGCAGCATCGACTACCGGTCCTGGATCCACCACAACATCCTGGGCAGCAGCAACTGGACCGTGATCGAGGACGTCGCCGGCCTGCGGCCCCGCAACGACGCCAAGGTCGAGCTCTCCCCGATCGACATCGGCTGGGCCCACTTCACCGTCAACAACCTCCGTTACCGGGGCGCCGACCTGTCCATCGTCTGGGACGACCCGGCCGACGGCGTGGTGCGCTACCCGGGCGTCCCGGAGGGGTACTCGATCTACATCAACGGCAACCGGGTCGCCACCGTCAACTCGCTGGTGCCCTTCACCTGGGATCCGGCCACCGGTGACGTCACCACGAGCGGCACGGTCACCCAGCACACGGCCGTCCCTGGTCTCAAGGCCCCCAACCAGGTCGTACAGGACAGCCCCCGGCTGGTCGACATGTTCGCCAAGGCCGGCGTCGACCTGACCGCCGACCTGACCAACCTCGCCGCCGGGGCGACGGCCAGCGCCTCCTACACCGCCTCCGGCAGCACCGTCGCCGGCGCGGTGGACGGCTATCCCACCAACGATCCGTTCTGGGGCGCCGGCGGCTCCCCGGGCAGCCAGGACTGGTACGAGCTGAACCTGGGCACCGCCCGCACGTTCAACGAGGTGCGCCTGTACTTCAAGGACAGCCGCCCGGCGAGCACCACCTACCGGGCCCCGTCCGCGTACAGCATCCAGTACTACAACGGCAGTACGTGGGTGGACGTGCCCGGCCAGACCAAGAGCCCGACAGCGCCGCGTGCCAACTACAACCTGGTGCAGTTCCCCGCGGTCAACGCCCAACGCCTGAGAGTCCTGGCCACCAACGCCGCCGGGGCCAAGACGGGCCTCACCGAGGTGAAGGTCTTCAACCGGGGTGGCGTCCAGCCACCGGCCAACCTCGCGACGTCCGCGACCCCGTCCGCGTCGTACACCTCCTCCTGGGAGAGCGTCAACGCGATCAACGACGGCATCGACCCGCCCTCGTCCAACGACACCGTGAATCCGCGGTGGGGCACCTGGCCGGAGACCGGACAGCAATGGGCCGAACTGACCTGGCCGTCGGCCAAGACCATCAACAAGGCCGACGTGTACTTCTTCGACGACGACCAGGGCATCGACATGCCCGCCTCATGGAAGCTGCAGTACTGGAACGGCAGCGCCTACGTCGACGTACCCGGGGCGAGCGGCTATCCCCTGGCCAAGAACCAGTACAACACCGTCACGTTCACGGCGACGAACACCACGCGCCTGCGGGTGCTGCTCACCGGCAACGGCACCAACTCCGTCGGACTCCTCGAGACGAAGGTGTACGGCCCCACCACAACCGCCAAGCGATGAAGGGTGCGTTCCAGTGACCCGTTCCAGATGCCTGTCCGTGCTCACCGCCGTACTCGCGATGGTGGTCGCCTTCCTGGTGGCGCCTCCGCCGGCGGCCGCGGCCGTCACGTTCACCTCGACCGCGGTGAACCAGAACGGCAGCAACTGCCTTGACCTGCCGAACAGTTCGTCGACCGCCGGAACGCAGCTGCGCGCGTTCACCTGCAGTTCCGGAGCGAACCAGAACCTCGGCTTCTCCCTCGTCTCGGGATCGAGCGACACCTACACGATCACCACCCAGTCCGGTCAGTGCGTCGACGTCTACGGCGCGTCCACGGCGGACAACGCCGCGATCATCCAGTGGCCCTGTCACGGCGGAACGAACCAGCAGTGGCGCCTCACACCGGTGTCGGTGAGCGGCACCGACAAGACCTTCGACCTGGTCTCCGTCAGCTCCGGCAAGTGCGTGACGCCGAGCGGCGGTTCGTCGGCCTCGAACACCGACTTGGTGCAGCTGCCGTGCGCCACCGCGAACGGCAGGGTGTGGCGGCTGCCAGGTTTCACCGGCGGCTCCACGAACCCGCACACCTTCACCAACCCGCTCTCCCAGCACGGGCCCGACCCATGGCTGACGTACTACGACGGGTACTACTACCTCGCCACCACCACCTGGAACTCGACGATCACCATGCGCAAGGCCAGCACCCTCGCGGGGCTCGCCACCGCCACCGACCAGGTGATCTTCAACCTCACCCGGCCCAACGGCGCCGGCACGATGTGGGCCCCGGAGTTCCACCTGCTCGACGGACCAGGCGGAAAACGGTGGTACTTCTACTACACGGCCGGACAGGAACCGTACGACCTGGGCACCCAGCGGATCCACGTGCTGGAGAGCGCCGGCCTGGACCCGATGGGGCCCTACACCTTCAAGGCCGACCTGCTCGACCCGACCCAGGACAACACCTGGGAGCTGGACCCGAGCATTCTGCAACTGGACGGCAAGCTCTACCTCCTGGGCACGTTCTACAACGGCTCGCAACCCATGTTCATCCGGCCCCTGTCGAACCCCTGGACCGCCTCCGGAACCCGCCATGTGCTCTCCACCCCCACATACAGCTGGGAGACGGTGGGCGGCGCGGTCAACGAGGGCGCCGAGGTGCTTCAGCGGGGCGGCAAGACGTTCATCGTCTACTCCGCGAGCCACTGCTCCACGCCCGACTACAAGCTGGGGATGCTCACCTACAACGGTGGCGATCCGCTGAACTCCGCCTCCTGGGTCAAGTCGCCCAACCCGGTCTTCCAGAGGTCCAACGCAGGCGGCGTGTACGGCCCCGGCCACAACGGCTTCTTCAAGTCGCCCGACGGGACCGAGGACTGGATGGTCTACCACGCCAACAACTCCGCGAGCGGTGGCTGCGACATGAACCGCAGCACCCGAGCGCAGAAGTTCACCTGGAACGCCGACGGCACACCGAACTTCGGTACCCCGGTCGCCCTCGGCACCACCCTGCCCGCACCCTCAGGGGAGTAGCCCGATGAGACGACGACCTCGCTTGCTGTCCCTCTGGGCGATGGTGCTCACCGTGATGATCGGTTCGGTCCTGGGCACCGTCGTGCTCGCACCGCCCGTCCAGGCCGCGACGGCGTTCACCTCCACCGCGGTCAACCAGAACGGCGGCAACTGCCTCGATCTGCCGGGCAGTTCCACCGCCGACGGCATCCAGCTCATCCAATGGCCCTGCCACGGCGAGGCCAACCAGACCTTCACCTTCACTCCGGTCAGCGGCACCACCGACCAGTACGGCATCGGCACTTCGACCAGCGGAAAATGCGTGGAGGTCAACGGAGCATCCACCGCCGACAACGCCACGATCGTCCAGCGGACCTGCGGCACCGGGTCCCACCAGAAGTTCCGTCTGACGCCCGTGACGAACAACGGGACGAACAACGCCTTCGCCCTGCAGGCGGTCCACTCCGGCAAATGCGTCGCCCCGTCGGGCGACTCCTCGGCCGGCAACACCGGCCTCGTGCAACTGCCTTGCAGCAATGCGGCGTCACGGGTGTGGCGGCTGCCCAACTACGCCGGCGGAGGCGGCCCGACCACGCCGCCGACAAGGACCGTCCGGGTCTTCTGGCTGAAGCCTTCCGACGTTCCGTTCGACCAGCGATACCCCGACGGCATCGCCGGCGTGATGCGGGAGGCACAGCGCTACTACAAGCAGGAGCTCGGCAAGACCTTCACGCTGAACGACCCCGTGGTCGAGGTCGTCAACGGGGACCAGCCGCGGAGCTGGTACGAGAACACGCCCAACGGCGGCGACCGTTACTGGTGGGCCGTCACCAACATGCAGAACGAACTCGCCAGAAAGTTCGGCCTGAACAACCCAGACAGCCGGTGGCTCAACGTGGGCGAGATCAGCGCCGAGGGAGAAGGCGCGGGCGGGGGCGCCAGCCCCGGATGGGTCGTGCTGAGCGGGCACGACGCGGACGGCGCCGCAGGCACCAGCGGACAGTCGAAGAACCGCTGGTACGGCGGGATGGTGCACGAACTCGGCCACGCCTTCGGCCTGCCGGACTCGTCCTCGACCGACGGCACCCCGATGTCCGCGTCCTTCTACGACTACCCGAACACCCACTTCAACCAGAGCCAGAAGAACCAGATCCTCAACGGTCCCTACGGGGGCTTCCTGTCCTGACGCGGACCGCCGGCGGCGAGGCATCGGTGCGATGCCTCGCCGCCGGTCGGAGTGAGCCGAGCGCGCGGCCCGTTGTGTTCTACGGAGTGCCGTGGCCGTCGAGGAAGCGCAGCAGCACAGCGGCCTCCGCGCGCAGCTGCGCGACTCGGTCACCGTGCGCGGGTGCGGTCAACTGCGCTGCGGCTTCCAGTCGTTCGGTGGCCTCGGCTCGTACGATATCCGCCACATCGCACTCGCTCAGCTCACGTCGCGCCGCTTCGGTGACACCGACGCCGACCGGTGACTGTTCGAGAGCCAGGCCGCGCATCTCGGCTTCGTCCACGGGCACCGCCTCAGCGTTGTCCAGTGCGGCGAGCGTGGTGCGCAGGGCGTTCACCGCGGCCTTGTCGCGGGCACGCATCGCTTCCGGGAGGGCTTGACGCATACGAAGACGTAGAGACATGCCGGGAACCCTATGGCCGGACCTCTGGCTCCATCAACGAGGGATGATGGCGGGCATGCGCATCCGCATCGACGCCGTCGACCTGCCCGGCCTCAGCTGCCCGGCCCCCGTTGACAGCAATGTCCCTGAGTACGGCAACCTCCACGTCGCGGTGCAACGCCGCGACCGTCCGGCCGAACTCCTCGCGCCCCAGCGCGGCGACGCACCATCCGCGACCTGGACCCTGGAGTGCACCACCCATACTTCGCCGACCGGCACCGAAGTCAAAGGCCCCTATGTGCAGGACCGTCTGGGCCGGCGGTTCATCTACCTGTCGTGGGGCACGGTCGACGAGTCGGGCACCTTCAGCATGTTCCGCCGCGCCAAGCTGATGCTCGACGTCGTCCCCGCCGACGTACTCGCCGCCGCCGCACGCGACGGACTGCTCGTCGGACGCCTCGGCCTGACCGACGCGCAGGGCGGGCCTCTTTGCGCACGCGTCGAGCCCCCGCACATCACCTGGACCGCGGAATGCGCAGGCTAGGACAGGTTGCACACCGTCCCCCTCCGGCATCATGCAGGCGTGATCACCATTCATCTGAAGTACGAGATCGACGCCGAGAAGCTCGACGATTTCGAGGAGTACGGCCGCCGCTGGGTCCGGCTCGTCAACCGTTTCGGCGGAACGCACCATGGCTACTTCCTGCCGAGTGAGGGCGACAGCGACATCGCCTACGCGCTCTTCTCGTTCCCCAGCCTGGCCGCGTACGAGCGGTACCGCACGGACAGCATGTCCGACCCGGAGTGCCAGGAAGCGTTCGCACTGGCTCGTGAGACCCGCTGCATCAGGCGCTACGAGCGCCGCTTCCTCCGACCGCTGGACGACCTGGCTTGATCCCCTCGAACGGGTCATTTCCGAGTGTCGCTTCCCCCGACTGGCAGTCAGACGACTGATCCGTGAAAGACCGGTGGCTCCGACAACAGGGATGCTGACGAAGATCCGGAAAGGAACCGCACACCCATGACGGTCATCAACAGTCCACTGCCGGACAAAGAACGCGAGATCGCGGGGAGGGCCCTGCAGGCGACCCTGGTCGACCTGCTCGACCTGTCCCTGGTGGCCAAACAGGCCCACTGGAACCTCTACGGTCCGCGCTTCCGCTCCATCCACCTGCAGCTCGACGAGGTGGTCACCACCGCGCGCGAATACGCCGACACGGTGGCCGAACGCGCCGCCGCGCTGGGAGTCAGTCCGGACGGGCGGGCCGCCACCATCGCCGCCACCAGCGGTGTGCCCGACTTCGCGGTGGGTTGGACCAAGGACGTCGACGCCATCGACGCTCTGGTGCGGACGTTCTCCGCCGTCATCGAACGCGTGCGGGAACACATCGAGGTGACCGGTCCGGCGGACGCCGTGACACAGGACCTGCTGATCGGCCTGACCGCCGATCTGGAGAAGCAGAGCTGGATGTTCCAGGCCGAGAACCGCAGTTGAGGGATTCGGGGACGGTAGCCCACAAGGGGACCGTCCCCGTTACTCCCCGGCGGAGGACCGTCTGGAGCAGTGACGGCCCTTGCACTCGATGCGAGTCACCTGTCAAGGTGGTGACGTGAATCTTGACCATGTATTCGTATGCGGGCACCCGGCCCTCGACTTCGCGGCCACCCTCCGAGCCCGGCGCTCGACCCGGTTCGAGATGTTCGTGACACCGGAGCGGCTGAATGCCTGGTACCTGGAGTCCGGGCTGGTGGACACGATCACTCCCGGTGAGGAGGACGACGTCCGCGAGGCCACGACCGTACGCGAGGCCATCTACCGGCTCGTCACCGACCGCCGTCTCGGCGAGGCCTTCGACCGGGAATCGCTCGACGCGGTCAACGCCGCCGCGCGCAAGACCCCCGTGACGCCCCAGCTCACCCCGACCGGGCGGCTCGCCGAGGCGACGCCCGAGCAGGCGCTGGCGACCATCGCCCGGCAGGCCGTGGAACTGCTCAGCGGCTCGGACGTCCCCTTGCTGAAGGAATGCGGCAACCCCGAGTGCACCAGGGTCTACATCGACCGCTCCCGGGGCATGCGGCGCCAGTGGTGCGGCATGGAGTCCTGCGGCAACAAGATCAAGGCCGCCGCATACCGCGCGCGCAAGAAGACCGCACCCGCCGCGACCGCACGCTGACCGACCGGTCACCGCGCCGTGACCACCGTCAGGGCTTGCCGGTGTGACACACGCCACACGTCGGGGGTGCATAGCGGGGTGGGGTTCAGTGCCTTTGTTCTAGGTGTGGGGGCGTGTCCGCGATCATGCGGCGACGTACGTGTCGATGACGCTGTGCTGCCCTTCATGCGGTAGAGGCCGGCGTGTTCGGCAGGGGGGCAAGGGTCGACGCAGATGAGGCAGTTGCAGGCCGATGAGTTCCACCGCTTCGTGGCGGCTCGGTGGTCGGCGTTGCTTCATCTGGCGAGGCTGCTCACCGGCGGGGACCGGCACCGTGCGGAGGATCTGCTGCAGGAGGCGCTGGTCAAGTTGTGGTTCGCCTGGCCGAAGGTGGCCGAGCAGGCGCCCGAGGCCTATGTGCGCAGGGTTCTGGTGCGTGCCGCGGCTCGCTCGGCACGGCGTCGCTGGTGGGGCGAGCACCCCGTCGACCAGTTGCCCGACCCACCGGGGGTGGCGGACGAGACCGCCGCCGTGGACGAACGGACCCGGTTGGAGGCCATGTTGGCGCTGTTGCCGGCGCGGCAGCGAGCTGCGGTGGTGCTGCGCTACTACCAGGACCTGCCCGAACGGCACGTCGCGGAGGTGCTGGGGTGTCCCGTGGGTACCGCCCGTTCGCTCACGGCACGCGGCGTCGCACGGTTGCGGCAGCTTCTGGCCGAGGCAGCCAAGCCGGTCGAGTGAAGAAGGAGCCATGGATCACTTCGAGCAGGAGCTGTCACGCCTGATGCGTGACAACCAGCAGGACACGCCCTACGAGGAACGGCACCATGTCCGGCTGCGCGCCGGCGTCCGTGCCCGGCAGCGGGCCCGGACGGTCTGGATGGCCACCGGGTCCGTACTGACCATTGCCGGACTTGGAGTCGGGCTGCTGCTCCTGACGAGCCTTTTCGCTCAGGGCCGGTCCAACGAGCCTCAGCCTCGCCCCGTCACCTCTGCCGAGTCGGTCCCGATGCCGTCGACGGCCCGCCCCGCCTCCAGCGCCAGGGGGTTGCCGATGCCGACCCGGACCTCGACCGCCGCCCACGCAGCCACTTCCACGAATTGAAAGCGCGCCACGTGATTCATGAGAACGCGCCCGCGCTGGCCGACGAGCCTCATCAGGCAGCAGAGCCCCCGGCGGTCTCCTGGGAGCGGCGGCTGCGCCGCTTCGGGTACGTAGAGCGCCCGCGCATCTCCCTGTACGACCGCCTCGTCGTGCCGTTTCCCGAACCCGGGTCACGGGTGTGGCGCATGCTCGGACTGTCGCCGGTGGCGGCGGGCCGGCTGGCGCGCTGGTCAGGTTGGGGCGGGCCACTGCTGGTGGCGCTCCTCGCCGGGCTGTCGCGCTTTTGGCACCTCGGCCGACCGCGGGCGGTCGTGTTCGACGAGACGTACTACGCCAAGGACGCCTGGTCCCTGCTCCGGCTCGGCTACGAGAGCACCTGGCCGGACAACAAGATCGCCGACCCGCAGATCCTGGCCGATCCTCAGGTGATCCCGCTCTCCGACACCGGAGCCTTCGTCGCACACCCGCCGACGGGCAAGTGGGTCATCGCGCTCGGCGAGTGGATGTTCGGCCTGACCCCCTTCGGCTGGCGCTTCATGACGGCCGTCCTCGGCACGCTGTCGGTGCTGATGCTTTGCCGCATAGGACGCCGGCTGTTCCGTTCGACGCTGCTGGGCTGCCTGGCCGGCGCCCTGATGGCGATGGACGGCCTGCACTACGTGATGAGCCGCACCGGCTTGCTGGACCTCGTCGTCATGTTCTTCGTGCTGGCAGCGTTCGGATGCCTGCTCATCGACCGGGACCGGGCGCGGGCCCGGCTCGCGGCGGCGTTGCCGGTCGAGGAGGACGGCCGCATAGGTCCGCACGCACACACCGGTGACCGGGCCGGCACGGGAGTACGCCCCTGGCGGCTCGCGGCCGGTCTCTTTCTGGGACTGGCGGCCTCGACCAAGTGGAACGGCCTGTACTTCCTCGTCTTCTTCGTGGTCCTTACCCTGCTGTGGGACGTGGGCTCCCGCCGCGTCGCGGGTGCGCGGCGCCCTTACCGCGCGGTGCTGCGCAAGGATCTCGGCTGGTCGGTGGTGTCCCTGGTTCCGGTCGCTGCCGTGACGTATCTGGCGACCTGGACCGGCTGGTTCGTGTCCGACAACGGCTACGGACGGCACTGGGCGGACGGCCGCGGCGGTACCTGGTCGTGGATTCCGGCCCCGCTGCGCAGCCTGTGGCACTACGAGTACGGGGTCTACCAGTTCAATGTGGGCCTGCACGCTCCGCACAAGTACGAGTCGAATCCTTGGAGTTGGCTGGTCCAGGGCCGTCCTGTGCTGTTCCACTACGAGTCGCCGAAACCGGGTACGGACGGCTGCCACACGACCGCCGACTGCACGCAGGCCATCGTCGCCCTGGGCACCCCGCTCCTGTGGTGGTCGGCCTGCTGTGCCCTCGTGTATCTGCTCTATCGATGGGCGCTGCGCCGCGACTGGCGCTCCGGCGCCATCCTGTGTGCCGTGGGCGCCGGTTACCTGCCCTGGTTCCTCTACCAGGACCGCACGATCTTCTCCTTCTACGCCGTCGTCTTCGTGCCGTACCTCTGCCTGGCCGTGACGATGCTGCTGGGAGCCCTGCTGGGTCCGCCGGGATCAACTCCCAAGCGCCGCACCCAGGGTGCCGTGACCGCTGGCGTGCTCGTCCTGCTCATCGCCTGGAACTTCATCTACTTCTTCCCGGTCTACACCGGGCAGACGATCCCGTACGCCGACTGGTACGACAGGATGTGGCTCGACACCTGGATCTGAGCCCCGTTCATGTGTGCCGGGTGCGCCGGGTGTCTACAGCCCCAGGTCGAGGGCCAGGCACGAGTAGAACTTCCACGAACCCTCGGGGTCGTATGCGTTCAGTCCGCCGGCCGGCCCCGCCTCGACCTCTTCGGTCATGTCCTCGAAGCGGACGCGCTCGGGGAGCCTGCTGAATCGCACGTGTCGTACAGCCGCCT
This sequence comes from Streptomyces sp. R21, assembly GCF_041051975.1. Classification (GTDB taxonomy): domain Bacteria; phylum Actinomycetota; class Actinomycetes; order Streptomycetales; family Streptomycetaceae; genus Streptomyces. The sequence continues at coordinate 1,203,808 of NZ_CP163435.1, forward strand.
CGGCGGCGTCCGTGGTGAGTCCCTTGTTCATGGCCGTGCTCCACTTCGTCGGTCGTGGATGGCGTTCAGCTTGTCGCCTTGGACGGCTATGAGCATCTCTTCATGAACGTCACCTGTCAAGCCGGTGACGCACGTCGGGGCTCGCGCGTCACCGCTTTGACAGGTGACGCACGGCGTGCGAGGGTCGTCACGTCAAGAGCCGGGGTGATCTCACGCCGTAATGCGGGCTGGGGTTCCCCCGGACTCAGGCCGGTCATCGGGAACGCGCGACGGAGGGCTTCACATGATCAACAGGCGTACCTTCAGCAAGGCCGCCGGCCTGGGCACCGGCGCGGCCGCGGCATCACTGTCCGGCCTACAGGCCAACGCATCCGCCGCGAATGCCTCGAACACGCCGGGCGGCGCTTCCACTCCGACGGTGCCCACCATCACCCCGGGCACGCACACCGAGTTCCGCACGCTCAAGCACGTCAAGGCGGGCGTCCTGGACATCGGTTACGCCGAGGCCGGCCCGGCCCACGGTCCGGTCGTCGTTCTCCTGCACGGCTGGCCCTACGACATCCACAGCTTCGTCGACGTAGCCCCGCTCCTCGCCGACCTCGGCTACCGCGTCCTCGTCCCATACCTGCGCGGCCACGGCAGCACCAGCTTCCTGTCGCGCCACACCCCGCGCACCGCCGAGCAGTCCGCCATCGCCCTGGACATCATCGCGTTCATGGACGCCCTGAAGATCGAGAAGGCCGTCCTGGCCGGGTTCGACTGGGGCTCGCGGACCGCCGACATCATCGCCGCACTGTGGCCCGAGCGCGTCAAGGCCCTCCTGTCCACCAGCGGGTACGCCATCACCGACCGCAAGATGCAGTTGGAGCCCGCCGCTCCGGCCGTCGAGCACAACTGGTGGTACCAGTGGTACTTCGCCACCGACCGCGGCAAGAAGACCATGGAGAACGTGGACCAGCGCATCGCACTGTGCCGCTACGTGTGGACCCTCGTCTCCCCCAACTGGAACTTCGACGACGCCACCTTCGCGCGCACCGCCGAGGCCTTCAAGAACCCCGACTACGCTGCCATCGTCCTCTACAACTACCGCTGGCGCATCGGCCTGATCGAGGGCGACCGGCGCTTCGACCGCTACGAGAAGAAGCTGGCCGCCCAGCCCTCGATCGGCATCCCCACCGTCACGCTCGATCCAGCCCTCGACCCCTTCACGGCACCGGGCGACGGCTCCACCTATCGCAACCACTTCACCGGCCCCTACCTGCACCGCACCGTCGCGAACACAGGCCACAACCTGCCGCAGGAGGCGCCCACCACCTTCGCCCAGGCCGTGGTCGACGCCGACCACCTCTGAAACCCGCGCTGTGCCGCGCGGCCGGGGAGGGCGTCACCTCTCCCCGGCCGCACGGGTGTTCAGGACTCCTCGCGCCTGGGCAGGTGCCAGTTCGGGCGCGGGAAGTGGCAGGTGTAGCCGTCCGGGTAGCGCTGGAGGTAGTCCTGGTGCTCCGGTTCGGCCTCCCAGAACGGGCCGGCCGGTACCACCTCGGTCACCACCGGTCCCGGCCACAGCCCGGACGCGTCGACGTCGGCGATGGTGTCCTGCGCGATACGGCGCTGCTCGTCGTCTCGGTAGAAGATGGCGGAGCGGTAGCTCAGGCCGATGTCGTTGCCCTGCCGGTTCGTCGTGCTCGGGTCGTGGATCTGGAAGAAGTACTCGAGGATCGCGCGGTAGTCGGTGACCGCCGGATCAAAGGTGATCTCGATCGACTCCGCGTGTTTTCCGTGGTCGCGGTATGTAGCGTTGGGCTTGTCGTCGTCGCCGCTGTAACCCACCCGGGTGCCCACCACACCGGGCAGCGCACGAATCAGCTCCTGCATGCCCCAGAAGCACCCACCCGCCAGCAGAGCCTTCTCCTCGGCGTCACTCATGGCACCTCACCTTTCTGTCCGCGTCAGTCCGCGCAGGCTCCAGGCTCGCACGTCGGCCCGGAATCTCCACATCTTTCGTCACCACCTTGACGGGTGACGCGTCGCATGGCAAATGAGGGTGCGCGGTCAGTTCCTCAGCCGGTGCGGATGCGCGGGGTACACGCCCAGGGTGCGCACTTCGGTGGAGTAGAAGCGCAGTTCGTGCAGGGCGAGGGCGACGCGCTCCTCGTCGGGGTGTCCCTCGATCTCGACGTAGAAACGGCTGGGGTTGAGCCCCGCGCCCATCTGGTAGCTCTCGATCTTGGTGAGGTTCACGCCGCTGCTGGCGAAGCCGCCCAGCGCCTTGTACAGCGCGCTGGGGATGTTGCGCACGCAGAAGAACAGGCTCGTCATCGTCGGCTCCCCCGTGTGCGGGGCCGGAGCGGCGTCCCGGGACAGGACGACGAACCGTGTGGTGTTGTCCGGGTCGTCCTCGACCTCGGGACGCAGCACATCGAGGCCGTAGAGCCGAGCCGCGGCGGGCGGGGCGAGCGCCGCGTGCCGCGGGTCGCCCAGTTCGGCCACCTCGCGGGCCGCTCCGGCCGTGTCGTCGCTGACGCGGGTGCGCCAGCCGCCCTCCCGCAACACCTTGCGGCACTGTCCCAGCGCATGCACGTGACTGCGTACGCACTCCACCTGGTCCAGGGTCGCGCCGGGCACCCCCATCAGGTCGAAGCGGATGGCGAGGAAGTACTCGGCGACGATGAACAGCCCCGTCTCCGGCAGCAGATGGTGCACGTCCGCGACGCGTCCGGCCGCGGAGTTGTCCACCGGGATCACGGCGACGTCGGCGGCGCCGAGCGTCACGGCCTCCAGGGCCTGCTCGAAGCTCGTGCAGGCCAGCTCGTCGCCCTCGGGGTAGAGGGCACGCGCGGCGGTTGCCGAGTTGGATCCGGGTTCACCCTGATATGCCGCCGTCGTCACCGTGTTCAGCCTTCCTGGGGAGGTCCTGTCATGGGGCAGCAGAAGCTCCGCCGCGTACCTCACCTGATGAAGTATCGGTGAACAGGCCTCGATCAAGTTCGCCGGTGCGCGGGACCGGACCGCCCAGCCAGGTACTGGTGATCCCTGGACAAGGCGTGTGGCGGGACGGAGGCTCGTCGGATGACCAACACATCGAACCTGCTCGCCGGCAAGGTCGCCTTCGTCACCGGTGCCGGACGAGGCATCGGCGCCGCCGCGGCCAGGCTGTTCGCCCGGGAAGGCGCCCACCTCCTCCTCGCGTCCCGCACGGAGAGCCAACTCAAGGCGGTCACCGAGGAGATCCGGGCGGCCGGCGGCACCGCGGACTACGTGACCTGCGATCTGGCCGACCCGCACAGCATTCACGCCGCCGTCGACCGGGCCGTCACGTTGTACGGCCGTCTCGACATCGCCTTCAACAACGGCGCCACGGGGCAGCCGCCCGGGCCGATGGATCAGCTGTCGGAGGCCGACTTCGACCAGGTCTGCGCTGTCAACCTCAAGGGGCCGTGGCTGGCCATGAAGGCCGAGATCGCCGCGATCCGCGCCACCGCCGGGAGGGGCGCGATCGTCAACAACTCCAGTGTCGGCAGCCTGGTGCCCAACCCCGTACTGCCCGCCTACGGCGCCACGAAGGCGGCGCTCAACCACATCACCGCCTCGGCCGCCGCCGCATACGGCCCGGAAGGCATCCGCGTCAACGCGATCGCCCCCGGCACGACGCTCACCGAGATGATCTACGAGTGGGACGAGAAGTCACCCGGCGTCATCGACCAGCTCAACGCCCGGACCGCGCTGCGTCGTGCCGCCGACCCGGACGAGATCGCCGAGGCGGCGGCCTGGCTCCTGAGCGATCGCGCCTCCTACGTCACCGGCGCCGTGCTCCGGGTCGACGGCGGCAGGATCGCCTGAGCCATCCCTGGGCCTGTCCGGTCGAAGTCTGCAATGCCAGGCCCGCACGGTGCTGTGCGGGCCTGGCGCCGGTGTGTCAGTTCTGCAGGTGCCAGTGCTGGTTCGCGCCGCCCGTGCAACTCCACAGCTGGACTTTCGTGCCGTTGGAGGTCCCTTGGCCGTTGGCGTCCAGGCAGAGCCCCGACTGCACGGCTGTGATCGTGCCGTCGGGATTCATGTTCCATTGCTGGTCTGCCTGCCCGCTGCAGTCCCAGATCGCCGCCGGGGCGCCGTTGCCCTGGCTGGAGGCAGCCAGGCACTTGTTGCCGTAGACCGTCAGCTGCTTTCCGGCAGAGTAGGTCCACCGTTGGTTGGAGCCGCCGTTGCAGTCCCACAGTTGTGCCTGTGTGCCGTTGGCCGTGGTGGAGTTGTTGATGTCGAGGCAGCGCCCCGACTGCTGGCCGACGATCTCCTGGTTGCCGGTGGGCGGCGGCGGTGGCGGATTCGAGCCGAACTGGGTGAAGAACTGCCACACCGCTGCCGACGTCCAGGTGCGCCAGCCATCACCGGTGGAACCGTCTATGGGACCGGGGTCGTGGCCCGCTCCGTCGAACGCGGCCCAGACCACGGGGTATCCGGACCTGCATCCGGAGTAGGTGGTGATGATGTGCGTCAGGCTTCCGTTGGCCGGCTCGGGCGGGTTCTGCGGGGTGCAGCCGTTCGCCCGGACGAAGGTGTCGCGCAGTTCTCGTCCCGACGAGATGGGCAGCACGTTGTCCCTCAGGCCGTGCAGACCCATGTAGGCGATGGGCTGAGTGCCGCCGTTGCACCCGCTGAGGTTCGCGCCGGAGTAGACCGCGACCGCGCGGAAGACCGTCGCCCGGGAGCAGGCGAGGGCGTACGACATCGCGGCGCCGTAGCTGAAGCCTGCGGAGAACAACTGCGTGGTGTCGACGCACAGACCTGCTTCGATCTGGCTGACCATGGCTTCGACGAAGGCCACGTCCTGGCCGCCGGGGTTGGCCCAGCCGTTGCCGTTCCCCTGAGGGGCGACGAAGATCGTGCTGTTGTTCGCGTTGTCCGCCAGGCGCCGGAGGCCGTAGTAGGACCAGTTGTACCCGTCCGTTCCGCCCGAGTCGACGTCGTTTGCCGTACCGCCCCGCCAGTGGAAGCCGAAGACCAGCCGGTAGGGGTGGTTGCTGTCGTAGCCGGCAGGAACCCGCAGGATGTAACTGCGCGTCTGGCCGCCGCTCTGAATCGTGTGTGTACCGCTCGTCAGTGTTGGGGCCTTGCCACAGCCGGCTGTCGCCGCGGCGGCGTCGGTGGTCGTGGCCGACACCGGCGCGCCAAGGACGCTGCTGAACGAGGTGCCCGCAGTTGTCAGGACGAGAAGTACCGCAGTGGCGATGGACATTAAGAGGGGTATGCGTTTCATACACTCCTTCTTCCGAAGTCGAGCAATGGGCGGGGAACGTCGGTCGACCGGGTTCAGATCCCGGTGATGGTCCATTCGTTGTTGGTGCTGGAGTTCGGTGTCCACATCACCGCGGTCGAGCCGACGGTGGTGCTGCCGCTGCCGTCAAGGGCGGTGCCGGTGCCCCGATTGATGATCTGGTAGCGGTTGCTGCCGACGCTGTTGAGCGACCACTGCTGGTTGTTGCCGCCGTTCCACGCCTCCTGGCGGGCGGGAGCGCCGTTGGCGGAGTTGCCCCAACTGTCGGCGGCCATGCCGTTGGTGCGGTTCATGATGCGGCAGTAGCCGTTGCCGAGGTCGATCAGCTGCCACTGCAGGTTGCTGCTGCCGTCGTAGTTCCACTGCTTGAGGTTGGAGCCGGAGGCTGCGTTGCCCCCGCCGTCGAGCACCAGCCCGCTGGTCACGTTGGCGATCTTCACCCAGGTCGTGGAGCCGCCCGGCGCGCCCAGGACGGGGATCTCACCGGAGAAGGTGAGCTTGACCGTGTATGCCAGGGCGCTGAACGGCGGGTTGGACGCGGGCATGGTGAAGTGCAGGCCGGAGGCATCCTGGGTCGGTGTGGGCAGGTTGATGTAGGTGCCGGCCGTGTTGTTCAGCAGTTGCGCGCCGGTCAGGCTGCTGAGGTTGATCTGGTTCGAGTTCAGCGTCGTGACGGTCATGGTGGCGCCCTGCCAGCCCAGCGCGGTCGCGTAGAGGACCTTGTTGTCCCGGCTGCGGGTGAACCGGACGTCCTGCGGTTTGCCGGCCACCGGTCCGCTGAACGAGCCTCCGCCCATCTTGGTGGGGCCCTCGCCGTAACTGGCCCAGGAGCGGGTGGAGTAGACCGCCTCTCCGAAGCGGCCGAGCCAGTCGCCCATGTCGAGCAGGATGGACTGCTGTCCGGAGGGGATGGTGCCGTCGGCCATCGGAGCGATGTTCAGCAGCATGTTGCCGCCCTTGCTGACCCGGTCGATCAGCGAGTGGAGCAGGGCCTGCGTCGAGTAGTAGCCGATGCCCACCGTGTAGCACCAGCTGGAGGAGGAGATGCTGTCGTCGGTCAGCCAGTAGGGGGTGAGCAGCCCTGCCGGGCCGCCGCGCTCGAAGTCGTAGACCTCGCCCTTGTTGTCGAGGCCGTCCTTGTAGGTCGCGACGACGTCCTTGTTCCACGCGACCGCCTGGTTGTAGTAGTGCGCGAGGAACTGGAGCCGGTAGGACTCCTGCACCAGGCCCAGGTCGAAGTCCTGCCAGACCAGGTCCGGCTGGTAGCCGTCGATGACCTCGATCAGCTTGTCGTACCAGAGCTTGTTCTCCGCGGCCGAGCCCTGCTGGCCGAAGAGGAGGCGCAGCGCCGGGTCCGACTGGTTCGGCACATGGTCGTAGAAGCCGTTGAAGTGGTAGGCGTGGTGCAGCGAGGCCATGAACTTCAGGCCCTGCCCGCGGATGGCCTGCGCGTGCAGTCCCACGAGGTCGAGTCTGGGGCCGTGCTGGACCGAGTTCCACGAGTTGGCACGGCTGTTCCACATGGAGAAGCCGTCGTGGTGTTCGGCGACCGGGCCGGCGAACTTTGCACCTGCGGCCTTGAACAGCCGCGCCCAGGCGTCCGGATCCCACTTGCCGCCCTGGGAGGCGAGCTTCGGGGCGAACTGCACGTAGTTGCCGGCCTTGTCGCGGGCACCGTCGATGAAGTTGTTGTACGGCCATGCCGAGGGGTCGCCGTAGGTGGCCTTGTGGTGGTTGTTCTCGGCCGAGCCGCCGATGTACATGTTGCGCGGATACCACTCGTTCCCGAACGCGGGGACGCTGAAGACGCCCCAGTGGTAGTAGATGCCGAACTTGGCGTCCTGGAACCAGGCCGGGGCCGGGGGGTGCTGGTCCACGGAGGACCAGCTCGCGGTGTAGCTTCCGGGGCCGTCGGTCGCGGCGGCCTCGGGGGCGAAGCGCAGCAGGCCGACGGCTGTGGCCGCGCCGGCCGCTGCCAGCAGTCGGCGCCGGCTGAGCGGGAAGGGGGAGGAGGTCATGCGGAGCCTCTCAGCGTCATTGACGGGGCGGGTGATCTCAGCTGGCACCGGGATCAGTCACGCGTCCACTTCTGGTTGCTGCTGCCGTTGCAGGTCCACAGCTGCAACAAGGTGCCGTTGGCCGTTCCCGCGCCGGTGGCGTCCAGGCACAGGCCGGACTGGGTACCGGTGATCGTGCCGTCGGCCTTGATCGTCCACTTCTGGTTGCTGCCGCCGTTGCAGGTCCAGATGTCCACCTTGGTACCGGGGGTGGTGCCCTGGCCCGAGGCGTCCAGGCAGTCGCCGCCGTAGACGCGCAGCTCATCGGCCGAGGTGTTCGTCCACTGCTGGTTGGCGCCGCCGTTGCAGTCCCACAGCTCCACCTGGGTACCGGCCGTCTGCGACTGGTTCGGCACGTCCACGCACCGGCCCGAACCGGCCCCGACGATCGCGGCGGTCGTGCCGCCGCCGGATCCGCCGCTGCCCGGGGTGATGGACAGGTTGTCGAACTGCGCCGTCTCACTCTGGCCGGTCGCGTAGCCGACCTGGCCGCCCGCCCAGCTGAAGTCGTTCACGGAACCGACCGTGGAGCCGTCGATGAGGGCGGTGATGGTGTTGCCGGAGAAGGTGAGGGCCAGGGTGTGCCATCGGTTGGTGCCCAGCGCCGTGGTGGTGCCGTGGGCCAGGGTGGAGACGTTGCCGTTGGTGTTGGAGTTCAGGATCGACCAGGCTCCGGTGTCGCTCACCCGCAGGTGGTAGGCGTTCAGCCCGCCGGTGCTGCTGTAGTCCTGTGCGTTGGCACGGCCGATCAGCTCGGCGTATCCCGGCTGTTCGAGCATCACGTCGGACGAGAGGGTGTAGTTGCTCCAGCTCACGTCACCGAGCAGGGCGTGCGGATCGGACAGCGCGTCCCAGGTGATCGGCTTCTGCGGGCTCATCTGGCGCACGCACTTGCCGCTACGGCCGCCGCCGCAGCCCACCGCCTCGAAGGCGCCCTGCCAGTCCATGAGGTACTTGGCCTCGGTGCCGGTGGCGTAGCCGTCGAAGGAGTCGCTGTACGGCAGGCTCAGTGCGCCCCGGCCGGGGCCGGTGGCGGTGCCCTTGCCCTGTCCGGTCGTGGTGGTCAGGGTGTACACGCGGCCGGGCTGCACGGTCAGGCTGAAACCGCTGCCGGACGGGGTGATGTCCGTGGTGTGCACGAAGTGGTCGGCCGTGTTGTTGGAATTGACGTTGGTGGACCAGACGTGGACGGTCCCGGTGGACAACCCTCCGGCGACGTTGAAGTTCAGCGTCTGGGCGCTGCCGGCGTCCATCGTCTCGATGACCGTGGAGTAGTCGGAGTTGTTGGTGGACTTGAGCGAGACGTAGCTTCCGTTGTTGCGGTTGCCTCCGATGTAGCCGCTGGAGGTGTCGAGGTACTGCCACCCCGGTGCGGTGAACTGGGTGGTGTGTGCCATCACCCAGGTGTTCTTGCCGATCGAGTAGGAGCCGGACCACGGCTGCGAGGCCAGGGCGAGACCCATGGTGGGGTAGGGCAGGTTGGGTGTGATCGCGGCGACCACCGGCCAGTTGAGGTACGCCGTCATCCGCCCGTCGATGTATCCGCGGTTGATGCCGCGGGCCATGGCCTGCGCTCCCCCGTTGTAGTCGTCCGAGCCGTTCTCGCTCGCCCACAGCGTCTTGCCGGACGAGGTGGCGGCCGACGGCACCGAGCAGTTGGACTGGGACGACCGGTAACCGCAGGGGTAGTGCGTGCCGATGGCGCTCACCGCGGAGGCGAACGCGGGGTTGGAGTTGATGTCGTTCGCCACGGACCAGTCCGAGTCAGCCGCGACGATCTTGACTTTGGCGTAGCCGTTGCTGTTGAGCGCGCTGCGCAGCTGCTCGTACCAGGAGACGTTGTAGCCCCGCTCGTTCCACCCGCCGAGGTAGTCGATGCTCAGCCCGTGCTGCTTGGCACAACCCAGCCACGAGAGCAGATAGTTGGTCATGTCGGTGGACCAGAAGTTCCCGCCGCCGATCCAGCCCGGCGCGCCCCAGGCGAGCCCGTACAGCTTGATGTCCGGGTTGCGCGCCTTGGCCTGCTCCATCAGCCACCACTCGTAGCCCCGGTCGCAGTTCAGGTCGGACCGGGTGTGCTGGTGACTCGGCTCGGCCCCGGAGGTGGAGTTGGTGTCACCGCCGATCTCCGCTTTGAGGATCTGCAGGGAGGCGCCGTAGCCGGGCCGGAACAGGTAGTCCAGGACCTGGCCGCGCTGGGGCTCCGGGTAGTCGATCAGGAGTCTGCTGTTGCCGCCCCCGCCGCTGATCGCGCCGACGCCGTCGAAGGTCCGGCCGCCGGACGTGCCGTTGATCGTGATCGAGGTGGCGGCATGGGCCGGCTCGGCGGTCGTGCCCACGATCCCGCCGGCGGCCAGGACGAGGCCCGTGAACACGGCCGTCGAGGCGCGTAAGCGCCGGAACAACCGGCTGAATGCTGACACGATGGGTTCCTTTCGCAGGTCGGAGGGGATGGTGGTCAGCGGAGGTTGAAGTCCTGGTTGGTGCCGGGCGCGTTCTTGCACGGCCACTGGTCCAGTTGCTGACCCGCGTTACTGCCGGCGCCGTAGACGTCCAGGCACAGACCGCTGTTCCGGTTCTGGAACGCGTAGGAGCCGTCGGACTGGCGCAGGGGCAGCCAGAGGCTGCCCGCCGCCGCGCCGGGGGCCTGCTGGACGATGTCCGGGGTGCCCGCCGTGGTGGAACTGCCGGCCACCGCCACGTCCTGGCCGGAGTTCTGGGCCCGCAGTTCGCCGTAGCCGCCCGAGGCCGGCACGAACTGGAACTGCTGGTTGCTCTGCCCGTTGCAGGTCCACTGGTCGATCGCGGCGCCCGCGCTGCCGGAGTTGCCGTAGACGTCCATGCACAAGTTGTCGTGGGCGGCGACGAGTTGGTGGTAGCCGGTCGGGAAGCCGCCGCTGGACGAGGCGGGCGTCAGGTAGACGGCGAACGCGTCGTGCGAGGCCTGGAACGTGAACGGCACGGTGATCGAGCCGCCCGAGGCGCTCACGTTCTGGTTGTACACGATCTGAGGGGCGGCGAGTGGCGCCTGCTCCGGGATGCGGTGCACGGTGACGTTCACACTGCCCGCGTTCGCCAACCAGGGCACGGACGCCAGCCCGTTGAAGGTCACGGACGCGGAGCCGCTGTTCCCGTTCGAGTCGCCGATGATCGCCACCACGCGCTTGGCAGTGGAGTCCTCGGAGGCCGAGATCGCCGTCGAGCCGACCTGGCCGGAGGTGTCGACGAGGGTGCCGGTCATGTCGGCGTAGTCCCGAAGCGCCCACCAGTTGCCGGTCGGCTGCCAGCTGCCGCCGCTCTGGGTCAGGACTCCGGTCAGGTTGGGGGTGATGCAGCACACCCAGTTGCCGCGCATCGCGTTGGTGTACCCGGACTGCGCGAACCGCGCCAGATACCAGGCTGTCACCCCGGCGGTCTGCCGGTCGGCCGGCTGGTACTCGTTCGCGGACAGCGGCAACGGACCGATGCCCGCCGTGGTCAGGGCACTGCTCAGGGACTGCCCGACGGTGACCGGGTCGTCGACGTCGCCCTCGTCGTGGTTGGTGATCATGTCCGGCACCGTCCCCGCCGCCTTCACGTGCGCGAGCCAGGTCCGCCATTCACCGGGGTTGCTCTGCGGGGTGAACGCCAGGGACGGCCCCACGATCTGCGCCCCGGGCGCGATGCGCCGGATCTCCCGGTAGGCGGTGTCCCACATCTGGAAGTACTGGGCGCTGTTCACACCCCGGGTCCAGAAGACGGAGATATCGGGCTCGTTCCAGATGTCGTAGGAGAACTTCAGTCCCGAAGCCTGCAGCGCCCCCACCGTGGAGTCGATGAAGCTGATCCAGTTGGAGCAGTTGCCGTTGTCGCACGGGTACATCGTGTTCGACGGCTGGCCGCCGTTCGCGCCGTAGATGTCACTGACCAGCACCTGGTACTGCGCGTGATACGGCGGTTGGGTGAGCCGTTTCGCCTGCGAGATGATCGAGCCGACGTCGGCCTTGGTGGCCGACCCGTACTGGTAGTTGTCCTTGATCCAGCCGCCGGAGAACCATCCGCCGCCGCGGAACGCGTTGATGCCCAGTGGCTGGATGAACTGGTCCACGGGCTGGGTGCCGTCTTCACTGAAACCGTAGAGGAACCCCTCCCCCACACCGGTGGAAGGCCCGCGCGTCGACGCCAGGTTCACGCTCAGCGACTCGCCCGAGGCGGCCTGGCTCGCGGCCGTCGACAGCAGCTGCAGCATGAGCGCCAGGACGACGCCGGCTGCAAGTATCAGACGGCTGGGTCTCACTCTCGTCCTCATCCGATCCTCCCGCGGTTCGGCGCCGCGCGCTGCGGCGCGCACGATGGACAGGGCCGGCTCCCATGGGTGGGCAGTGCGGTGCGGTGGCACGCCGGGGCGGCGGCCGGGCGCCGCCCCGGTGGAGGTTCCTTACGGGGTCAGCTCAGTGACCATTGCTGGTTGGATCCGCCGTTGCAGGTCCACAGCTGTACGGGGGTGCCGTTGGCGGCGGCGGCGCCGCTGACGTCCAGGCACAGGCCCGACTGGGCGCTGGTGACGGTGCCGTTGGCGTTGAGGTTCCACTGCTGGTTGTTCTGGCCGTTGCAGGTCCAGGTGATGACCTTGGTGCCGGAGCTGGTGCCGCGGTTGGAGGCGTCCAGGCACAGCCGGCTGCTGCCGGAGTACACGGTGAGCTCGTGGGAGGAGGTCTGCGACCACGTCTGGTTCGCCGCACCGTTGCAGTCCCAGATCTGCGTCTGCGTGCCCGGCGTCGTCGAGGCGCTCGGCACGTCCAGACACCGGCCCGCACCCACCGCATGCAACGCCCCTGTCGTGCCGCCGCCGCTTCCCCCGCCGTAGCCGGCGGCGGTGATGGCCGCCTGGACGGCGTTCTCGGTGGCGTCGGAGGGGTAACCCGCTGTCATGGCGCCTTCGAAGAACTCGCCGACACCTGAGGGGCTGTTGTCGCCGCCCGTGCCGAGCAGGACCGAGCTGTCGACCTTCATCGGTGAGTAACCGTTGGGCAGCGGGCCGGAGAACGTGGTGGTCAGGCCGCCGCTGCTGCCGTTGCCGTATTTGAGTGTGAAGTTGGTGGTGCCGTTGTTCTTCAGCCAGGCGCTGACGAAGGGGTAGTGCACGCCGGGGTTGTTCGGGTCCTTGTTGGAGCCGGTGTTGGTGTGGAACATGCCGTTCTCCAGGTCGGCCTCGACCCACGGGCCGGTGCCGGTGCAGCCGTTGAACCAGCAGGCGTTGCCCCAGTAGATGGCGTTCATGGTGGCGTTGCCGGTGTCGGTGTGGGAGTTCTCACCGCTGCCGTAGTCGAAGCAGCACCACTGGTTCGTGTAGTTCGACGAGGTCACCATGTAGATGCCTTCGGGCTGGGAGCCGGTGGCCACGCCGGATGCGTGGTCGATCCGGTAGCCGACGCCGGGGGTGACCTTGACGCCGAAGACCTGGTGGCCCGCCGCGGTCACCGGCAGGGCCATGGCGTCCGCCCCGACGTCGGATCCGTTCGGGCCGGGGCCCTTCCAGAAGCCGCCCCAGGAGATCGGCAGGTCGTTGTGTTTGGCGGTCTGGTCGTAGATCTTCGTGATCGTGCACGAGGTGCCCGCGCAGAACGAGACCTGGGACGCGGCGTCGGCGTACCCGCCCGCGCTGAGCACTCCGATGTCGCGGTAGCTGTGGTCGGAGGCCCGCTGGATCTGGTACAGCGGCCCGTTGTACGACGCGAAGAGCGCCCTCGTGGTGGCGTGCGCCGTCACACACGGCGTACCACCCGCGGCATAGAGGTCACACGGAAGCGACGCGTCGGCCGCGGGGGTGTTCGCCGTGTGGGCCGCCGCCACGCGGGCGGTGGCGGTCGTGCCGGTCCGCGCGGATGTGGCGAATGCCGGCGCGCCGAAGGCGGCCAGGACCAACGCCAGGGCGAACAGGTACACCGCTGTGAACCGCCTTCGTCGGCGGTCGGTGGCGGGCTTGAGCATGGAGACCTCCTCTGTGGGGCCCGGCGAGAGGCACGGGGGCCTCATCCCAGCGCCCACTGCTGGTTGCTGCTGCCGTTGCAGGTCCACAGCTCGGCGAGGGTTCCGTTGGCGGTGGCCCCTCCGGTGACGTCCAGGCACAGGCCGGACTGCGCGCCGGTGATCGTGCCGTTGGCGTTCAGCAGCCACTGTTGGTTGGTCTGGCCGTTGCACGACCAGATCTCCACCTTCGTCCCCGGCGTGGTCTGGTTGTTGTAGGCGTCGAGGCACATCTGGCCGCTGCCCGAGTAGACGGTGAGCTGGTTGGACGTGGAGTGCGTCCAGATCTGGTTGGCCCCGCCGTTGCAGCTCCAGATCTCCACCTGGGTGCCGGCGGTCTTGGCCGAGTTGGGTACGTCCAGACACTTGCCCGCGCCCACCGCGTGCAGCTCGCCGGTCACGGTGGACCCTCCGCCGCCGCCGGTGCCGCCCGCGACCCGGTACATCACCGTGCCGTGCGCCGGGACCGAGGCGCTGATCGTGCCCGAGGTGGTGGAGGACGCCCCCGACCACAGGTCGGTCAGGGTGTAGGCGGACGCCCCGGTCTTACCGATCGCGGACGCGTTGGTCGAGATGGTCGCCGTCGAGCCCGTCTCGTTGAACAGCGCCACCGACACGTCTCCGTTGGCCAGAGGCTTGGCCAGCACGTCCAGGCCGCCCGAGGACGACACCATGGTGCCCTGCTTGCCCAGGGAGTCCTGGTCGACCGCGATCACCCGGGAGTTGGTCAGCGTCGACAGGGTGTCCGCACTGGCCGAGGGGATGTTGGTGCCCGCGATGAGCGGCGCGGCCATCTCCGCCCAGAGGCTGAACTCGCTGCGGCTCTCGGTGGGCGTCATCGAGCCGTTGCCGACCTCCAGCATGTCGGGGTCGTTCCAGTGGCCGGGGCCGGCGTAGGAGGCAAGTCCCGCGTTGCTGTGGAAGATCGAGAGCATGCTGGAGAAGTTCGCGCTGATGTCCCCGGTGGTGCGCCAGCTGTTGCCCACGCCCGCGCCCCAGGTCCACACGTTCTCCTGGCCCCAGTTGCACAGGCTGTACAGGATCGGCCGGTTGGTTGCCGCCAGGGCGTCCCGCATCGCGGTGTACCGGGTCTGCCCGGGCACCCCGTTGTTGTTGCAGTTGTCGTACTTCAGATAGTCCACGCCCCACGACGCGAACGACTGCGCGTCCGTGGTCTCGTGCCCCAGGCTGCCCGGATACCCGGCGCAGGTCGCGGTGCCCGCGTCCTCGTAGATCCCCAGCTTCAGCCCCAGTGAGTGCACGTAGTCCGCGGTGCCCTTGATGCCGTCGGGGAACTTGGCCGGGTCAGGCACCAGACGGCCGCCGGAATCACGGCTGTGGGTCATCCAGCAGTCGTCGATGTTGACGTACGAATAGCCCGCCGCCTGCATGCCGTTGGTGTGCATCGCCTGCGCGGTGGACTTGATCAGCGACTCGGAGACGTTGCAGCCGTACGCGTTCCAGTCGTTGAAGCCCATCTGCGGGGTCAGCGCGAGCCCGTTGCCGAGCGCGGCGGCGGGCTGCTCCGTACCGGAGGAGAGCGCGGCGGCGGATTGTGCCGTACCGACGGAGAGCAGGGGAGCGCCCACGATGAACAGCACGGCCGAGAAGGCGAGGGCCAGGGTTCTGCGCAGGGACAGCAACGACGGCAGCGGCCTGAGACGCCTGGCTCTCGCGGTGGTCGTGGGCATAAGTCATCGACTCCTGAGCCGAGTTGGGAGCTGGGGGTCAGCGGTAGCCGGCGGCGGTGATGTTGGCCTGCACCGCGTTGTCGGTCGCGTCGGAGGGGTAGCCGGCGACCATGGCTCCCTCGTAGAAGGTGCCGGCGCTCAGGTTGGCGCCGCCGCCGGGCTTGCAGCAGTCGCCGCCGCTGCCCAGGACGATGGCCCCTTGCTTCTTCATGGGGCTGTATCCGCCGGGAAGCCCGCCGTCCCACAGGGTGGTCAGGCTCCCTGACTGGGAGTTGCCGCCCTTGAGGGCGAACCTCGACGTGCCGTTGTTCTTCAGCATCGCGGTGACGAACTTGTTGGGGAAGGCCCGCTGGTTGGTGTTCCAGGACTGGCTGCCGCCGGAGTACAGACCCCATTCGAGGTCGGCCTGCACCCAGGGACCGCTTCCCGAGCAGCCGCCGAACCAGCACTCGGTGCCGAAGTTGATCGCGTCCATCGCTCCGGCGGCGTCGGCCTTCCGCGTCGTCTCGCTGTTGCCGTAGTCGAAGCAGCAGCCGTTGTTGACGTGAGTGCCGCTGGTGACCATGTACGCCCCTTCGGGTGCGCTGCCGGTCGGCACGCCCGTCAGGTGGCCGTCGCGCCAGTAGCTGTTCCCGGGGTTGATGTACAGCGAGTACGCCTTGGTGCCCCCGGCGGTCAGCGACTCGGAGGTCGCCTTCGCGGGGCTGCTCTGGCTCGACCCGGGGACCTGGGCCGATCCCTGGTACCACAGGTCGTTGCCGTGTCCGGACTGGTCGCGGACGACCGTGATCACGCATGAGGTGCCCGCGCAGAACGAGTCCTGCGCGGCGGCGTCGGCGAAACCGCCGGGCGCCAGCACCCCGATGTCCCTGGTCGCGTTGTCCGAGGAGCGCCTGACCTGGTACAGGGAGCCGTTGTACGAGCCGTAGAGCGCCCGCACGGTGCTGTGTGCGGCCACGCACGGCGTACCCCCGGCGGCGTAGATGTCGCACGG
Source organism: Streptomyces sp. R21 (assembly GCF_041051975.1). Classification (GTDB taxonomy): domain Bacteria; phylum Actinomycetota; class Actinomycetes; order Streptomycetales; family Streptomycetaceae; genus Streptomyces. The sequence continues at coordinate 1,219,828 of NZ_CP163435.1, forward strand.
GCCCGACCCGCTGGGCGGGGGCGGAGGTGTCGATGTGGTCCACTTCTGATTGCTCTGGCCGTTGCAGGTCCACAGGATGACCGCGGTGCCGTTGGCCGTGCCCGCCCCGTTCACGTCCAGGCAGAATCCGGAGGCGACACCGGTGACGGACCCGTCGGAGTTCTGTCGCCACACCTGGGTCGGCCGCCCGTCGCACGGCCGGATGACCACCGGAGCTCCGGGAGCCGTCCGACTGTCGTAGGCGTCCACACACCGGGTGCCGTTCATCGTCCTCAGCTCACCGGCCGCCGTGGACTCGAACGCCTGGTTGGCCTGGTTGTTGCAGTCCCAGATCTCCAGCGCCGTGCCCGATGTGTCGACGTTGCCCTTGACGTCCAGGCACCGCCCCGACGCCGAGCTCACCAGGGCTGCCGCGGACGCCGGCGCCGACCAGGTCGGCGCGGACGCCAGCAGCATGGCCAGCAGAGCCATCACGCTTACGGCGGCCGCCGCCGGTAGGCGTGGTGCACGAGCCGCGGTACTGCAGGGCGGAGCGGATGAAGGCTGCATTCTGTGTCCTCGGATATGCGGGGGGGGAAGCGGACGGAGAGTGCCGTGCCTGTCCGAACGGGTTCGGAATGGGGGTCGACCGCTCCCGTCAGCGTGCCCGATGGCACCCACAGGGAACACTCAGACATCCCATGTCGCATAGTGATCCCACAGGCACATCGCCGTGTCAATAGACATTTCTCCGCGACGAAGAACCCGATCCATCCCATGTATTGTTCCTGGTCAGGCCGCCGTGAGGGCATGCCGAAACCCGCGTCCGGCGACGGCTGCCGTGCCGGACGCGGGGGTTCGTTCCCAGGGCTCCCGACCTGGACTTCGCAGCAAGTCCAGGAGCAGGAGCGGGCTGGGTGGCGATCACCTCACCGGAAGTTCCAGTGCTGGTTGGCGCCGCCGTTGGAGTCCCAGATCTGGACCGGGGCCCCGTTGGCGTTCTGCCCGCTGGGGATCTCCAGCGCCCGGCCGGAAGCGACGTTGGTCAGGGTGTACGAACCGTCGCCGTTCTGACTCGCCCGCCAGTGCTGGTTGGCGCCGCCGTTGGAGTCCCAGATCTCCATCCGCGTGCCATTACCCGTCTGACCACCCGGCTCGTCCAGCACGCGCCCGCTGGCGATGTTCGTCAGCGTGTAGGAACCGTCACTGTTCTGATTGGCCCGCCACTGCTGATTCGCAGCACTGCCATTGGCGTCCCAGACCTGCAGAGGTGTGCCGTTGCCCGTCTGTCCGCCCGGCACGTCCAACACCCGGCCCGCAGCGACATCGCTCAGCGAGTACACCGTGCCCGAGACGAGGCCCCCCGGGTTCCCCGTACTGCCGCCCAGCGCGGACAGGACCGAGTCGTAAGCCGGCTTCTTGTTGCCGTTGTTGTCGAACAGCAGCGGGTTCTCCCCCGTCCGCCATGAGTCGCTGTCCCTGATCCCCCATGTGGTGATGCCGGTGCAGCGGGCGACGTTCATGCACGCCTTGACCGTGTTGGCGTAGGCGGTGGGCGACGCCTGGGCGATGTCGAGTTCGGTGATCTGGACGTCGACGCCGAGGGCGGCGAAGTTGGACAGGGTGGTCTGGAAGCTGGACGGTGGGCCACCGGCGCCGAAGTGGGACTGGAGGCCGACGCAGTCGATGGGCACGCCGCGTGCCTTGAAGTCCTTGACCATGTTGTACACGCCCTGGGTCTTGGCGTCGGTCCAGTTCTCGATGTTGTAGTCGTTGTAGCAGAGCTTGGCCGAGGAGTCGGTCGCCCGGGCGGTGCGGAACGCCTCCTCGATGAAGCCGTTGCCGAGCACGTTCTGGAACACCGAACTGCGGTGCTGGCCGCTGCCGCCGTCGGCGAAGGCCTCGTTGACCACGTCCCAGGCGTAGATCTTGCCCTTGTAGTGGTTCATCTCCGAGGTGATGTGATTGTTCATCACGGATCGCAGGGTGTTCGCGTCGCCGATGGAGCTGACCCAGCCGGGCAGTTGGGAGTGCCAGACCAGCGTGTGGCCGCGCATCCGCTGCCCGTGCGCGGTGGCGTGGTTGACGATCTGGTCGCCGGGACCGAAGTTGAAGTTGCCGCGGGACGGTTCGGTGGTGTCCCACTTCATCTCGTTCTCCGGGGTGATCATGTTGAATTCCCGGTCGAGAATCGTGGAATACGTCGAGTCGCCGAGCTTCCCGGCGGCCACGGCGGTGCCGAAATAGCGTCCGCTGCCGGCCGCGGCCGAGCCGAGCGTGCCGGAAGCCGCGTGTGCGGCGGGGGCCACGGTCGCGGCCAGGACCAGTACCGTGCCGACCGTCAAACCGGTGGCCGAGACCAGGGCCTTGCGGAGACGGGGCTCTTCGTTGAGCCAGGACATGAACGATCATTCTCCTTGTGTGGGGACGGGGGATTCCGATCAGGGGGAGACACCGAACGCGAGACGCTGTTGCGGTGGTGCCGGGTCACGCGGCTCAGGAGACCGGCAGAGCGGTCCACTGCTGGTTGGCACCGCCGTTGCAGTCCCACAGGACCAGTTGCGTACCGTCGGTGGTGGACGCGCCGGGGTCGTCGAGGCAGCGGCCGGAGACCGGGTTGCGGTAGCCGCCGCTGTACGCCTGCCATTGCTGGTTGGCACCGCCGTTGCAGTCCCAGATCTCGACCTTGGTGCCGTTGGCGGTGCCGCGGCCGGTGGCGTCGAGGCACTTGCCGAGCGCCCGCAGGGTGCCGTCCGAGTGCGCGGACCACTGCTGCGCGTCGGAGTTGTTGCAGGACGAGATGTCCGCGGCGGTCCCGTTGGCGCTGTTGCCGCCGTTGACGTCCAGGCACTTCCCCGCGATCCCGGAGCGCACCTGTCCGCCCGCGGAGACCGGCGGCTTGATCCAGCCCGCCGCATCCGCGGCCTGGACCCCGGCGTTGAAGGCGTCCGCCATCTTGCGGAAGCCGTTGTCGTTGGGGTGCAGGGAGTCGGACAGGTCCGCGCTGGTCAGCGCGCTCATGTCCACCAGGCGTACGTGCTTGCCGGCGGTCTGCGCGGCCTGGACGATTCCGGGGAGCTTGGCGTTGAACGCGGGCCGGTTGGCCTCCTCGGTGCCGCTGGTCGAGACGATCACGGTGCCGACGAGGACGGTCGCGTCGGGGGCGTCACGGGTGATCTGGTCGATGAGTGCGCGGAGCCGGTCGGGGGCGGTCGGGACCTGGAAGTTGCCGTTCAGGTCGTTGGTACCGATCTCCAGGGTGACCACGTTCGGGCGGTAACGGGCGAGCACGGAGTCCGCGATGCCCGCTATCTGGTCGATCCGCCAGCCGGAGTGGCCTTCGTTGTCCGGGTCGGACATGGTGCCGTTGCGGCCCGAGCCGACGAAGTCCAGGGCATGCCCCTCGGCCGCCAGCTGGTTTCCCAGGAAGCTCCGATAGCTGTTCCCGGACGGGCTGCCGACACCCCAGGTGATCGAGTCTCCCAGCGGCATCAGCCGCAAGGTGGCGGGCGCGGCGGCGGCCCGCGCGGCGGTCGACGATGCGTCGGTGCCGGTGGCGGCCGCTGCGGGCAATGCGGCGCCCACACCCAACGCAGCCGTCAGCGCTGCGGCCAAGGCTGTCGAGTACTTCTTCATCAGCGTTCCTCACTGGTGCGGGACAGTGGGTGTGGTCAACGAGCCGCGAGCCGGTCAGCGGGGTGTGAAGTCCTGGTTGGTGCCGGGGCCGTTCTTGCAGGGCCATTGGTCGAGCTGCTGGCCGAGATTGCTGCCGCCGCCGTAGACGTCCAGGCACAGGCCGCTGTTCTGGTTCTGGAAGGCGTAGGAGCCGTCGGACTGTTGGATCGGCAGCCACAGACTGCTGGACCCTCCGCCGGGAGCCTGCTGCACGATGTCGGGCGTACCGGCGGTCGTGGAGCCGCCCGATACCGCCACGACCTGCCCGGAGTTCTGCGCCTGTAGCTGTCCGTAGCCGCCGGAGGCGGGCACGAACTGGAACTGCTGGTTGCTCTGCCCGTTGCAGGTCCACTGGTCGATCGCGGCGCCGGCGCTGCCGGAGTTGCCGTACACGTCCATGCACAGGCTGTTGCTGCCGATCACCAGCCGGTGGTAACCGGTGGGGAAGCCGCTGCCGCCGCCCGACGACTGGACGCCTGCCTGCTGGATGACCTGCTTCGCGCCCGTCGGCCAGTTGGTGCCGCTGACCTGGACGTTGCCGGTGAGGACGTTGTTGTGCGGAGGACCGGTGGCGACGTACGTGTTGCCGCCGTTGTACCAGTTGCCGGAGAAGGTGCTGTCGTCGGTGTGGTTGTTCGCGTTGGCATTGGTGAGCGCCCAGTTGCTGGCGTCCTGCACCACGTTGTTCGACACGGTCAGATAGCGGGAGCCCTCGTCGAGATACAGCGCGGTGGTGCGGTGGTTGTCGTACATGTAGTTGTTGGAGATCACCGAGCCGGGGTTCGCGGAGAGGTTGTAGATGCTGCCGCCGTCGAACATCGCGTTCTTGGTGTCGAAGATCAGGTTGTAGGAGACGGTGTTGTTCTTCAGCGTCGTGGGAGTGCTGTAGATCGGCTGGTAGTTGTACGTGCCCCGGTTGACGTAGTCCTGGCTGCCGCCCGGGTCGTTGGCGCCCCAGCCCCAGCCGATGTCGATCCCGTCGTAGGGAAGGTGGTCGCACTGGTTGTGGGTGATCGTCGCCTTGGTGACGTAGGTGGACAGGATGGCCGCGGTCTCTTTGTAGTCGGTGCCCACTCCGCTGACCCGGTTGTTGCTGATGACGATGTTCTGGTTGGTCATCTGCGGGTTGCTCGGGTGGTGTGCGTCCGGCTGGATCCCGCCGACCTGGATGCCGCTTCCGGCGAGGTCGGTGAAGGTGTTGCCGGTGATGGTGACGCCGTTGGCGCCGAGTCCGGTGCCGGAGGCCGTGGCGACGCCGTCGTTGCCCACGCCCAGTCCGGCCTGCCCGAGTTCGGAGAACGTGTCGCCGGAGAACGTGATGCCGGTGGCGGCGGAGACCTGTACGGCGGCGGGCATCTGCGCCCAGTGGTTACGGGTGGCCTCGAACTGCGTGCACCCCGACTTGCAGGTGCTCAGCCAGTTGGCGGGCATCGCGTAGGCACCGGTGATGTGTGCGCCGCTCTGCTGGTCCGCGTAGCCGTCGGATCCGCTCGGGCCGAGCCAGGAGGTTCCCGTGAAGCGGATGCCGGTGAACCCCAGGCCGGTCGCCGGTGAGCCGTAGCTGCCGCTGATCCCGAGCAGGCTCTGCAGCCGGGGCAGTTCGATGTCGAGGCTGCTCGGGTTCTGTCCCTGCTGGGCCCGGTAGTACAGGTCGCCGGTGGACGAGTCGAGGTACCACTGTCCCGCCTGCTTCAGGAACGCGTAGTTGTTCTCGAGGTACATCGTTCCGCCGGCGAACGGCGCGTTGATGGTGTCGTAACCCCAGGAGTTGTTGTTCCACGCGGGCTGCTGCATGGTGATGGTTCTGCCGCTGATCGACTGGACCGGCGCGTAACGGTCGGTGAAGGAGTTGAGGCTCTCGACTTCCATGTGGTTCTGGTCCGAGAGGCCGGCCAGGTAGTCGAGGGAGGAGTCGGTGACGGTCAGGCCGGTCTGCGTGAAGGTGAACCCGGAGCGGGGCACCTGGATCGCCGCTCGCGGTGCCTCCTTGCCGTTCACGTACAACTGACGTGTGTTCACACCGCTGCCGACGTGGACCGACCAGATATTGTTGCCCTGATCATGAACCTGCCAACCTGATACCTGCTGGGCGCCGGTCACGACCGGCTGCTGCCCGGACATGGCCTGGTAGTTGATGGTGTGGCCGTTCTGACCGCCGTCGCCGGAGCCGAAGGCCAGCGGCTTGGACAGCCGATAGGTGCCACCGGCCAGGTAGACCACGACGTCCGAATCGGCCGAGAGCTGGTGCGCGGGCTGCCGCGCCTGGTCGATGGTGGCGAACGGCTGCTGGGCGGTGCCGTCCCCGCCGGGGGCCGCCCCCGGCGCCACGTACAGGGCGGCGGCCGCCGCTTGAGGTTCGGCCGGTACGGCGCTCGCGGCCCCGGCCGTGGCCACGCTCCCGGCCAACAGAGCGAGAAGGCCTACGGGGACGGCCCAGAGGCCGCGGAGCACTCTGGCTCTGGACATCGTGATCCTCCTGTGGTGACGCTGGGGCCCGGTGGTGTCAGGGGCGTGTGGCGTTCTTCGCCGTCGTGGCCGCCTGCATCCGGCGGCGGTGAGCCCCGTGGCCGGCGGTCAGCCGGGCCACGGGGCTGGAGCCCGTTCAGGTCAGCTGAGACTCCAGCGCTGGTTCGATCCGCCGTTGCACGACCAGAGTTCAGCCAGTGCGCCATTGGCTGTGGAGGCGCCGGTGACATCGAGGCAGAGCCCGGACTGCGTGCCGGTGACGGTGCCATCGGAGTTCACCTGCCACTGCTGGTTGGCCCCGCCGTTGCACGGCCAGGTCACCACCTTGGTACCGGCGGAGGTCTGGTTGTTGTACGCGTCCAGGCACATCTGGCTGCTGCCGCTGTAGACGGTCAACTGGCCCGAGGACGTGCGGGTCCAGGTCTGGTTGGCGCCGCCGCTGCAGTCCCAGATCTGCAGCTGTGTGCCGGCCGTGGTCGACGAGTTCGGCACGTCCAGGCACTTGCCCGCGCCCACCGCGTGCAGCGCACCGGTGCTCGTCCCGCCGGTGGAGTTGCTGTATCCGGCCGCGGTGATGTTGGCCTGGACCGCGTTCTCGGTGGCGTCCGACGGGTAGCCGGACGTCATCACGCCTTCGTAGAAGGTGCCTTGGGCGCCCTTGCTGTTGTCGCCGCCGATGCCCAGGATGATGGCGCCCTGCTTCCGCATCGGGTTGTAGCCCGAGACGTTGGGACGCACCCCGTCGTAGAAGGTGGACAGGCCGCCCGACTGGGCGTTGCCCCCACGGATCGCCCAGTGGTTCGGGCCACCCTTCACGATGGCGGTCGTATACCGGTAGTTGATGGTCGGGTCGTTCGCGTTGTAGTGCTGGTTGACGCCGGAGAACAGGCCGTTCTCCAGATCGGCCATGATCCAGGGGCCGTTGCCCGCACCGTAGCCCCAGACCTTGATGTTGCCGAAGTAGATGGCCTCCATGGTGCCGTTGCCGTCGTCGTTGCTGTCCGTCTCGGCGTTGCCGTAGTCGAAGCAGCAGCCGCCGTTGTAGTGCGTGCCGTCGAAGATCGCGTACATGCCCTCGGGGTTGTCCCCGGTCGCGATGCCGTTGGTGTGGTTGTTGCGGTAACCCGTGCCGGGCGCCACGAAGACGCCGTAGGCCTTGTGGCCTCCCACCGTGGTGGGCGCGGCGGTCGCGTTCGCGAGGTTGTCGGGGCCGCCCGCGGCGCCGCCGCCGGGCGCCTGGGTGAGGTTGTTGCTGCGCCCGGACTGGTCGTAGATGATCGTGATCAGGCAGGTCGTCCCCGAGCAGAACGAGTCCTGCGCGGCGGCGTCGGCGTACCCGCCCGCACTCAACAGGCCGATGTCCCGGGTGGCGTTGTCCGAGGCACGCCGGACCTGGTAGAGCGGCCCGTTGTACGAGGCGTACAGCGCTCGCGTCGTGCTGTGCGCCGCCACACAGGGCGACCCCCCTGCCGCGTAGATGTCGCACGGGCCGGACGTGGCGGCCCGGGCGGTGCCGGCCGTGGCCGTGGCGCCGACCAGCGCGCCGGCGACGAGCACGGCTGCGGCCCCCGCCCGGGCGAACGTATTCGCCCGGGAGCTGCGGGAGCGCTCCCACGAACGGACAGGTGCCTGATCAGGCACGTTTTCCGACCTGCCACGGCGGCGTACCGCCGCGAGCAGCCGTCGGACGCCACCGCGTCCTGACAGCGGGCGGCGTCTTGCACGTGTGGTTCCCATCTCATCTCCCTACCGTGCCGGCGCGACCGAGTCGGGTTGTGTGGGTGGCGCCGGTGAACCGGAAGCGCTTGCGTGCCATTTTTGCCGTGGGATTGCAGAGAGGTTTCGGGGGGAGACGGTGCTCCCGATTCCACAGGGCTGTCAAGGGGGCGGAGTCTTCTGCTCCGAACCTTGTCGCGGAATCGATTCGATGGCTGATTCCTGTGGATCGGGACGGATCGGCGCGCCCGAGCGGGTCCGGCATGGCGGCAGACAGACGGTGGCGCGACCTGCCGTCGCGCAAGAGCGGCCAGCCGCTCAGGTGTGCTCTACGGTCCGGCCCCAATCGCCCGGGGTGACCCGCCATCCCTCCGTTGACCAGGGAGGTAGCCACGAAGCCCAGGGATGAGCGGCCAGGTCGCAGGCACTGGCCGAAGCGGTGGGGCTTCGATCCGCGCGGCGGCGCCGCATTCGCCTCGCGCACATCATTGACCCCGCACTCTGCCAGCCGTAGCCTCCCGTCGAAGCGCTTGCACGGAATCGATTCGCTACACACCTTTTCGGTAGTACCTGCGACGCGGAACCCGTGACGGTTCCCGGCAGCCCGACGCCGATCCCCGCGGACTCATGGCACTTGGGCGTATCCGTCTCCCCTGGGCACGGCACGGCACGGCGCGCACGCCTCCCTCCCGGTCGCAGATGCCGGTGCCGTCACCAGGAGCGATCGGTCGTACTCCCGGATCGGTCAGCCCCGACAGCCTCAACAACCATGGAGATCCACAAGGAGGTTACCGATGCCAGCAGGCGCACTGTCACGGCGAGGGTCCGAGGGCTCCCCGCCCGGCCGGACGCGACCCGGCTTACGGACGCAGCCCGGCAGAACGGTTGCGGCCGTGATCGTGGCCGTCGCCGGGCTGATCGCTTCGATGCTCGCGACCCTCCAGCCGGCGTCGGCAGTCGGCAACCCCTACCAGCGCGGACCTGATCCCACCGTGGCCGGCGTCGCCGCCACCAGCGGCCCCTTCTCCACCGCGTCGGTCGGCGTGCCGCCCGGCAACGGATTCAACGGCGGCACGATCTACTACCCCACGGACACCAGCCTCGGCACCTGGGGCGCCGTCGCGATCGTCCCCGGCTACACCGCCCGTTTCGCCGACGAAGAAGCCTGGATGGGGCCATGGCTGTCGTCCTTCGGTTTCGTCGTGATCGGTGTCGAGACCAACAGCCGCACCGACTACGACACTGCCCGCGGCACCCAGTTGCTGGCAACGCTGGACTATCTCACCCGGCAGAGCCCCGTACGTGACCGGGTCGACCCCGACCGGCTCGCGGTCATCGGCCACTCGATGGGCGGCGGCGGCGTCATCAGCGCCTCCGAACGACGGCCGTCGCTGAAAGCCGCCATCGCCCTCGCGCCCTACTCCCCCTCGCAGAACCTGACCACCGACCGGGTACCCACCATGGTCATCGGCGGCCAGAACGACACCGTGGTCACCCCCTCGTACCTCGACGGCCTCTACGCCTCCATGCCAGCCGCCACCCAGAGTGCCTTTCTCCAGATCGCCGGGGCCGACCACGTCTACTACACCCACCCCAACAACACCGAGATGAAGGTCCTGATCCCCTGGCTCAAGACCTTCGTCGACAACGACACCCGCTACACCCAGTTCCTCTGCCCGACCCTGGCCGACCCCGCCGGCATCTCGATCTATCACGGCAAGTGCCCGTACGTACCGCCGACCACGACACCGCCCCCGGGCGCGGGTGCGCTGCGTGCGGTGGGTGCGCGCAGGTGTCTGGATGTGCCGGGCTCGTCCACGTCGGGGGGTGTGCAGACACAGATCTGGGACTGCGACGGCGCGGCGAACCAGACCTGGTCCCCGACCTCCTCGCACGAACTGACCGTGTACTCCGGCACCAGCCGCCTGTGCCTGGACGCCTCCAACCAGGGCACCAGCCCCGGCACCAAGGTCATCACCTGGACCTGCAACGGCCAGACCAACCAGCAGTGGAACCTCAACGCCGACGGCACCATCACCAACGTCCACGCCGGCCTGTGCCTCGACGTGACCGGCGCCTCCACCGCCAACGGCACCCCAATCGAACTGTGGACCTGCAACGGCGCAAGCAACCAGCGATGGTCCCTCGGATGACCACCGAACCGGCAGTTCCGCGGCGCACAACCCTCCCCTGTATCCCACCACTTCGGCACCGCCGGGCGGGTCCGCGAGCAGACTCTGCCCCAGGAGCGAAACATTTCGCGCGCGGTACTCTTGCGGCCTGTGGGTGAGTTCTTGGGAGCTGCATGAACATCGGGGAGATCGCCCGGCGCGCGGGGGTGTCACGCAGCACGGTGTCGTACGCGCTGAGCGGAAAGCGACCCGTTGCGGCCGGCACCCGCAGGCGTATCCAGGACGTGATCGACGAGTTGGGATATCGGCCCAACGCGGCAGCGAGGGCCCTCAAGGAGGGGCGGACCCGGACGATCGGTCTGGTCATCCCGCCCGCCGGCAACCGGCTCACGCACATGCAACTGGACTTCGTCGCCAGCGTGGTCGACGCCGCCGCCCGGGTGGACCTGGATGTGCTGCTGTCCCCTTCCGGCGGGGATCACGACCGTTCCTTCGAGCGGTTGGTCTCGGAGAGCCGCGTGGACGGCGTGATTCTCATGGAGATCCGCCTGGACGACCCTCGTGTCGGCCGGCTGCAGGACGCCGGGCTGCCCTTCGTCGGCATCGGGCACACGGCCGGCGACCAGCAGATGTCCTGGATCGACGTCGACTACGCCGGCCTGATCCAGCACAGCGTGCGGCACCTCGCCGATCTGGGGCACCGCCGGGTGGCTCTGGTCACCCGGTCCCCGGAACTCATCGCGGCGGGATACGGCCCCGCCCGCAGGGCCAGGGAGGGTTTCGAGAAGGCCCTGGCGGAACGCGGCATCGACGGCATCGAAGTGCCGTGCGGGGACGACGCCCGTTCCGGCCAGGAGTGCATCGCGGAGCTTCTGCACAGTCATCCGGACCTCACCGCTGTCACCACCATCAACGAGGCCGCCCTGCCCGGCATCCAGCGGGCGCTGGCGGACACCGGTCTCGAAGTGCCATACGACTTCTCCATCACCGGAGTGGCGGCCAAGACCTGGGCCGAGGACTTCCGTCCGCCGCTCACCGCGGCGGACGTACCCGCCCTGGAGATGGGCGAGAAGGCCGTTTCCCTGCTGGTGGAACGCATCGCCGCGCCGGACACCCCGCCCCGGCACATCCTGCTGGCACCCTCGATCTCGCTGCGCTCCAGCACAGCCGCCGCTCCCATCGGACGGCAGGCGCGGGTCAACGGCGCGGCGCGCTGAGCCGAGCGGGTACGGCAGCCGCGTCAGGGACCGTCGGCGGCACGCGGCTTCGGGATGTGCGGGTCACGCTCACGGCTGCCTCGAGTCCCCCGGCGGGCGCGGACGGCCGTCAGGATGATTCGCGGACGACCAGTTCCGTACGGAGGATGACGTGGCGCCAGGCCACGGACTGCTCCTCCATCTCCTCCAGCAGGAGTCTGATCATGGCCCGCCCGATCTCCTCCAGCGGCTGGCGCACCGTGGTCAGGCGCGGCTCGGTGCGCTGAGCCAGCGGAAAGTCATCGAAACCGATCACGGCGACGTCCTCGGGCACCCGCCGTCCGGCCGCGCGCAGGGTGTGCAGAGCCCCCGCGGCAGTGGTGTCCGACGCGGCGAGGACGCCGTCGATCTCCGGGTGCCGTTGGAGGAGTTCCGCCATGGCGCGGCGTCCGCTCTCCTCCGTGAAGTCGCCCTCGGCGACCCACGTCTTCCCGCCCTTGAGACCGGCCAGGGCCAGGGCATCCTGGTAGCCGCGCAGCCGGCACTGGGCAACGTACATGTCGAGCGGCCCGGTGATGGTGGCGATCGCTCTGCGGCCGCGTTTCACCAGATGGGAGACGGCGCTGCGGGCCCCGCCCAGGTTGTCCGCGTCCACGTAACTGACGTACTCGTCACCGGAGCGGCGCCCCAGCAGGACGGTCGGCAACCGCGCCTCGGCGAGCATGTCCGGCAGCGGATCGTCCGCGTGCACGGACATCAGCAGGGCTCCGTCCACCCGGCCTCCGCGTGCGTACTCCAGGAAACGCTGCCGCTCGGTCTCCGAGCGGACCAGGGTCAGCAGCAGCTGCATCCCGGTGTCCGCCAGCGCATCTCCGAGCCAGCCGACGATCTCCGAGAAGAACGGCTCTGCGAACAGCCTCCAGTCCGGCTCCGTCAGGACGAGGGCCACGGCGTCGGCCCCCCGCCCGGCCAGGGTCCGGGCCGCGAGATTGGGCACGTACCCCAGTTCCTCGATGGCTCGCTGCACGGCTCGGCGTGTCGACTCCTTCACACCGGACTCGTTGTTGATGACCCGGGAGACCGTGCCCCGCCCCACCCCGGCGTGGGCGGCCACCTCTTCCAGCGTCGGCGCACCAGGGCGTCGCCTGCCCATGACCACCTCCCCCCACGAGATCACCGATCTTACGAGCCCAAGGAGCAGGGGACACAACTTCCGTGCCTGGCAGTTGTGTTCAGCCCGAGAGGAGTCTCGATTGGTCACAAGATATACGTCTCCCGTGTGACCGACATACGGATCTTGATCTCGCGCGGGGAACTCGAAGCCGGTGCGCATGCCCTGCGGCGTTCTCCACGAGGCGCCCGCCGCGCAGCGGTACTTCGGCCCGGGGAAAGGTGCCGGGCCCACCCAGCCGTAACGGGGAAGACAGGCGGGTGGGCCCGGAGTTGACGGACGCCGGTTCGTCCCGGCCTGTGGCCGGATGCACGGCCGCCCGTGGGCGCCGAGCGTCAGACGGACGTGGCCGGCTCCGTCACGCGGTGGTGCAGGACGTACCGTTCAGGCTGAAGCCGGACGGCTTGGTGAAGGTCCCGTCGTAGGTGCCCTGGAATCCGAACGACACCTGGCCGCCCGGTGGGATGGACGCGTTGTACGCCATGCCGCCGGCCGTCACCGCTCCCGACGACGGGGAGATGTCGGCGCTCCACGAACTCGTGATCCGCTGCCCGGCGGGCAGCGTGAACGCGAGCTTCCAGCCGTCGACGGGGGACGAACCTGTGTTGGTCACCGTGACGTTCGCCGTGAAGCCGCCCTGCCACACATTCGTGCCGTAGGCCACCTTGCACGCCGATGAGCCGCCAGGGCCACCCGGATCGCCGGGGGTGCTGCCCCCGAGGTTGACGGTCGAGGAGAACGACGTCACCGCCAGTCCCGCGCCGTTCTGCCAGGGCTCGAACCCCGCCTGAATACTCGTCAGGTACCAGTTGTCCTGCGCCAGTCCCCGGGAGATGGCCTGCCGGGCGAAGTCCATCACGTCGAAGTTCCAGCTGTCGATCGCCGACGGCGCGACGAAGGACAGCACGTCGTTGCCGCCGTTGTTGCCGGACCACACCTGCCATGAACGCCCGGCCACGGTGGCGGTGCCGACCTGCGAGCCCACCGGCTGCACGGAACCCACACGGTTGAACCAGATCATGATCTCGGTGCGGTTCACGCCGTCGGTGCGGGGCGTCGGGTCCAGCCAGATGTCGTATGCGGCGTCGTAGACCGCACCGCTCACATAGCTGTAGGAGATGCTCGTGGGCGCGCTCGAGATGGAACTGAGCCGGGCCGGAAGGTTGGTGCCGGGTGAGCAGTTGGTGTAGTGGCAGCCGTTGAACACGGACGGGTAGGACTTCGGGGCGCCGTTCGTCGGGACCGAGCCGTCGGCCTGGGCGATCCTGAAGCCGGAGCTCGTGGCCGTGACGCACTGAGTGGCGCTGGTGTTCCAGCGGTTGTTCTGGACGACGTATCGGCCTTGGATCGTGGTCGAGCCGAACTCGTCACAGATCGTCGTGTCGGCGTGCGACGGAGGTGCGGCGGTGAGAAGCGCCGCCAGCGTGACGAGTGAGGCGAGCAGTGTGCCGAACAGGGCTTGCGCCCTGCGCCTGTGCTTTGACTGTTGCATGCGGATCCTCCGCGCGGGATGTGAGGGGAGCAGAGAGAGCGTCCATCGATTGGGAGCGCTCCCAATTCGGTTTGGCAGGAGCCGGGTGATGATCATGCTCCTGCCAAATGCCGGGCGGCCCCCTGTGCGGCTGAGGACCGCCCGGCGGGGTGACCCCGTCACCCTGCGACGGGGTCGTGCACGCAGAGCTTCAGAGGGGGGCTATTCGAGAAGCTCCGCGTACGAGCCCATGGCCAGGGCGATGTCCGCCTGGGCCCAGAACCGGTGGTACGTGAACGAGGGCGCGGCGCCGCCCTTGAGATAGGCCTCGATCTTCGACCAGGCCGGGTCGTTCTTGTAGAAGGACCGCAGCGAGAGGAACGTCGACGACGAGTTGATCGCGTCGCCGTTCGGCATCGTGCCGCTGAAGCCGCTCGGCACGTACACGCTGTCGTTGAACCGGCTGTAGTCCGTGCGAGTCTCCGGGACGGCGACACCCAGGCTGTCCTGGTAGTTGCCCCACATGCCGTCCAGCAGCGCCTTCGCCGTCGATTTCGCCGTCGCGTCACCGGACTTGGCGGCGTAGTACGACAACGTCTTGGCGTACGCGGCCGCAACGCCCACATCGTTGGTGTAGTCGGCGACCGTGACGTGAAGTCCGCTGTTGGCGCCGGGACTTGACGCGTTCCAGGTGTCGGGCTGGCCCGACCACTGGAGTGTGGAGGGGATCCGATAGGTGCCGTCCGGGTTGATCGTGGTCTTGGACAGCGCCCACTTCACCCACTTGTCGAGAACCGCCTTGGCCTGCGCGTTCCCCGTCTGCTGGTACAGCTCGGCGACCCGCTCCATGGACCACGCCTGGAAGCCGAACCACTGGTTGGACGGCGGGTCGTGATAGACGGGCTGCTGGTCGTAGTACATGCCGTAGAAGGTCGACGTTCCGGACGGCGGGGTCGCGTACCGGCCCGCCCAGCTGTTGGTCGCACCGCCCGCGATGGCGCCCTCGTCGGACTGCAGCCACTGGTAGAACTCCAGCTGCCGTTGCAGCGACTTGGACCAGTCGCTCGCACCCGTCGCCGACTTCGGCTTCAGGTCGGCGTAGGAGCTGAGCGCGTAGGCCGCGAGGGGGTTCTGGTAGCCGCCGTGGACGTGGCTGGAGCCGATGCGCCAGGACCAGCCCGCCGAGGTGTCGGCGGCGCCGCCCCAGGCGTAGTACCAGGACAGCAGGTAGTGCGAGGCGTCCTTGCCGGTGCCGGCCGGGCAGGCCGTCGGGCCGACGCAGTTGCCGATCTTCTTGAAGTACTTGTCGTACATCGCGTAGCGCAGGTAGTCGCCCATCTTCGCCGCCTTGCCGACGGTCGTGGAGACGTCACTGCCCTTGCCCTGCTGCTTGGCCCACACGTCCGCCCAGTACGCGGCCTGCACGGCACGCGCGTCGGCGTCCGGCGCGTCGGTGTACTTCCACTGCTTGGAGTACGAGGAGTCGCCGGTGAACAGGTCCAAGTACCCGTTCTTGCCACCGTACTTGAAGGCGTCGCAGGTCGGCTGCGGAACCGTCTCCCACACCGACTCCTGCGGACCGCGCTGGAAGGTGTTGATGTACGACGGTCCGCCGGCCGTCGGGCCGCCCTCGCACGTGCCGCCGGGGGTGTTGCCGTAGCCGTAGACGTTGTCGACGTCCTCGATCCAGTGCATGCCGTAGACGTCGTCCGTGCCGTACGCGCTCTTCAGTTCACTCGCGACGGGATCCGTACCCACCGACACCGAGGGGTCCAGCTTCGCCGGGTACTCGTTCGGGGTGTCCGCCTCCGGCGCGTACGTCGCCGGCTTGGAGGCGTTGTAGAAGGAGGTCGTCGGCTGGTCGGCGTGCGTGGGGATCATGTACTTCTCCATGAGGGCCCACGCGCCGTTGAACTTCGACCAGTCGCCGGTGACCTTGCCGTACATCGCCTGCAGCCACAGCAGATAGCTGTACGCCTCCGACGTGGTCTCATGGCCCTGGTCCGGGGCCTCGACGATCAGCGTCTCCACCGAGTGGTACGGGACGCCCTGGGGTGAGAAGTAGCCGTTCGCCGGGTTGGTGATCTTGCCGTAGAGGTCCAGGAAGCGCGCGTCGTACGCCTTCGACGCGGCCAGCTCCGTGACGGTCACGGTCGCCTTGGAGTAGCCGGTGGCCGAGGCCGTGAACGTGGCGGCGCCAGTGCCCGAGGAGTCCGCCGACACCGTCACCTGCTGCGCGGTGCTCCAGTTGGACGGCGTGAAGGTCAGCGACGAGCCGGCGGTCACCGAGAGACCCGTGTTGCCGCCCGTGCGCGCCACGCTCACCGTCACGTTCGCGCTCGGCTGCGTCGACAGCTTCACGGTGTACGTGCCCGACTTGCCCTGCTGGACGCCCAGTTGGCTCGGCGAGGCGACGACCGCGGGTCCGGAGGCGACGGTGACGCCGACGGGCGTGGACTCGGCGGAGGCGCCCAGGCTGTCGTACGCCTTCGCCACCAGGGAATGACTGCCCACGGTCAAACTGGAAGCCGAGAGCTCGTACGGCGCGCTCGTGTCCGTACCGAGCAGCGTGGTGTCGTCGTAGAACTCGACCTTGCCGATCGTCGCGTTGTCAGCGGCCGCCGCGGTCGCCGCGAGCGGGATCGGATCCCCCTGCGTGTAGACCGCGCCCGGTTTCGGGCTGGTCAGCACGGTGACCGGCGGCTGGTGCGCGCCCGCGCACGTGGTGCCGTTGACCGCGAAGGAGGTGGGTGCCGAGTTGGTGCCGCTATAGCTGAACTGGGCACCCGTGGAAACGGCGGCGCCCGCGGCGATCGTTCCGTTGTACCCGGCGTCCTTCACGGTGACCGACTGGCCGGACTGCGACCAGGTGCCGTTCCAGCCGTTACTGAGCTTCTGGTTGCCGCTGTAGGCGTACGTCAGGGTCCAGCCGTTGACGGCGTCCGTACCACGGTTGGTGATGGTCAGGTCGGCGGTGAAGCCGGAGCCCCAATCGTTGGTCTTGTAGTCGACGCTGCACTGAACTGCCGCTGCCTGAGCGGGAGTTGAACCTGTGGCGAGCATCGAGAGGGGCAGGGCGAGCGCGGCCGTCACGGCGGTCCATAGCCGTCTCACAGCTTTGCGCTTGCGTCCGGGATCCATGTTTCTGGTCCTCCCTTGCGGGGTGCGGCTCGGTGGGGGTCAAGGCTTGAACCAGTGGGAGCGCTCCCATAGTGAGGATGGGCACGGATGCCGTCAAGACGTTGAGAAGTTGAATCGTTTGAACTGAACCGACTAGTAGAAAGTTCAGCAACACCCCTGTGCAACCTGCTTAGTTGGCGCTACCTTCCGTCACACCAGTGGGAGCGGTTCCATCACTCGACGCGTCCGTCACGGCGCGCCAAGCTGCAAGGAGTCGCTCATGCGGCATCCCCCGCGTTCAGTACTTCCAGCCAACGCCGGTGCGGTTGCGCTCGTTTCGAGTGCGGCCCCTGCCGGTGATCCCGGCGCAGACAGCCATGCCGAAGGTGCTTGCCACCGACCACCAGGTCATCGACATGCCGGATCTCGTGAACGTCGTACGGGGCGTTGGCGCGAAGAACATCACACCGGCCGTCGTACTCCAACGGCCTCAGCCCCTGGCTGACGTACGACCGAGACCTGTCCTGTCCGGGCTGGACCCGGAACACCTGGGACTGCTCCTCGGGCCGTCCCTGATCCCCAACCACGACGGCACGCCCACCGCGCACGGCACCGGCCTGCGCGAGCACCTGCGTGCCCTCAACCCGTGATCACCTCGAAGGAGAAGGAACCCGCACTCATGAGTCGTACCAGAATGTCACTTGTCGCCGCGCTGACGCTGGTCGCCGGAACCACGGGGACTGCGCTTCTCACGGCACCGGCCGGTGCCGCCACCGCCTCGGTCCCCTGCACCGTGGACTACAAGGTGCAGAACCAGTGGGACACCGGCTTCACCACCTCGGTCACCGTCACCAACAACGGCGCCGCCAAGAGCAGTTGGGCGGTGAAGTGGTCCTACGCCGGCAACCAGCAGATCACCAACGGCTGGAGCGCGAAGATCACCCAGAGCGGTGCCGCCGTCACCGCCGCGAACGAGAGCTACAACGGCACGCTGGCGACCGGAGGTTCGGTCAGCTTCGGCTTCAACGGCTCCTACAGCGGCACCAACGCCGTGCCCGCCACGTTCACGCTCGACGGTGTCACCTGCAACGTGGACGACGGCGGTGGCTCGGGCGGTGGAGGCGGCACAGGTGGCGGCGGAGGCGGCGGCACCGGCAGCCGCGCCGACAATCCCTACGTCGGGGCCAAGGTGTACGTTAACCCCGAATGGTCGGCCAAGGCCGCCGCCGAACCGGGCGGCAGCCGGATCTCCGACCAGCCCACCGCCGTCTGGCTCGACCGGATGGCCGCGATCAACGGTGTCTCCGGCGGCATGGGCCTGCGCGCCCATCTGGACGAGGCGCTGAAACAGAAGGGCTCCGGCGACCTGGTCGTCCAGCTGGTCATCTACGACCTGCCCGGCCGCGACTGTTCCGCTCTGGCCTCCAACGGTGAACTCGGCCCGAACGACCTCGACAAGTACAAGTCCCAGTACATCGACCCGATCGCGTCGATCCTCGCCGACCCGAAGTACGCGGGCCTGCGGATCGCCAACGTCATCGAGCCCGACTCGCTGCCCAACCTGGTCACCAACGCCGGCGGCACCAACACCACCACCGACGCCTGCGTGACCATGAAGGGCAACGGCAACTACGAGAAGGGCGTCTCCTACGCCCTGGACAAGCTCGGCGGCATCCCGAACGTCTACAACTACATCGACGCCGGCCACCACGGCTGGCTCGGCTGGGACAGCAACCTCGGCCCGTCCGTGCAGGAGTTCGCCAAGGTCGCCACGTCCAACGGCGCGAGCGTGAACGACGTGGCCGGGTTCATCGTCAACACCGCCAACTACGGCGCCACCAAGGAGCCGAACTTCAAGGTCACCGACAGTGTCAACGGTCAGACCGTCCGGCAGTCGAAGTGGGTGGACTGGAACCAGTACGTGGACGAGCAGTCGTTCGCGCTCGGGCTGCGGGACAAGCTGGTCGCGGCCGGCTTCGACTCCGGCCTCGGCATGCTGATCGACACCTCCCGCAACGGCTGGGGCGGCTCCGCGCGGCCCACCGGCCCCGGCCCGATGACCTCCGTCGACGACTACGTCAACGGCGGCCGCATCGACCGGCGCGTCCACACCGGCAACTGGTGCAACCAGAGCGGCGCCGGAATCGGTCAGCGGCCCACCGCGGCCCCGGCCGCCGGGGTCGACGCCTACGTCTGGGTCAAGCCGCCGGGTGAGTCCGACGGCGCCAGCTCCGCCGTCTCCAACGACGAGGGCAAGGGCTTCGACCGCATGTGCGACCCCACCTACGGCGGCAACCCCCGCAACGGCAACAGCCCCAGCGGCGCCCTCGCGAACGCACCGCTGGCCGGGCACTGGTTCTCCGCCCAGTTCCAGCAGCTGATGCAGAACGCCTACCCGCCACTGCCGTAACCCTCTGAGACGGTGAGTGCCCGCCGGGGTCGGTCCTTGACGGACCGACCCCGGCGGGTCACCGTGGCGCAGGTGGACCGCTGCGGCCGCGGCCATCAGCAATGCCGGCCCGATCGATGCGGTGCGCGGTTGTCACGTCGACCGCCCCCGGCGTTCGGCGCCCAGGCGGGCGAAGTGGTCGATGAG
The DNA here is from genome assembly GCF_041051975.1 of Streptomyces sp. R21. Taxonomy (GTDB): domain Bacteria; phylum Actinomycetota; class Actinomycetes; order Streptomycetales; family Streptomycetaceae; genus Streptomyces. The sequence goes on from NZ_CP163435.1 coordinate 1,239,350, forward strand.
GTCGGGGGCGTCCACGGCGGCGGGGTTGACGACCTGCTCAACCGGAGCGCCCTGGAGCAGACGCTTGATGGGGACTTCGAGCTTCTTGCCGGTGCGAGTGCGCGGGATGCCCGGTACTTCGAGGATCTCGTCGGGGACGTGGCGGGGTGAGGCGCTGCTCCGGATCGCTTCCCCGATCTTTTCGCGCAGGGTGTCGTCCAGGGTGACCCCGGCGGCGGGGACGATGAACAGGGGCATCCAGTAGCCCCCGTTCGGCTCCTCCGCGCCGATGACCAGGGCCTCGGTGATCTCGGGGAGACGCTCGACGGCGTCGTGGATGTCGGCGCTGCCCAGACGTACGCCGTTGCGGTTCAGCGTGCTGTCGGAGCGGCCGTGGACGATCACCGAGCCGTGGCCCGTGTGCGTGATCCAGTCGCCGTGCCGCCACACGCCGGGGTAGGAGGAGAAGTAGGCGTCGCGGTAGCGGGTGCCGTCGGGGTCGTTCCAGAAGTACAGCGGCATGGACGGCATCGGGCGGGTGACGACCAGCTCTCCCACCTGGTCGGTGACCGAGCAGCCCTCGGCGTCGTAGGCGGCCAGCGCCACGCCCAGGTAGGGTGCGGACAACTCCCCTGCCCAGACCGGGGTGTTGGGCGCGCTGCCCGCGAAGCCGGACACCACGTCCGTGCCGCCGCTGATCGACGCGAGCAGCACCCGCTCGCCGACGTGGTCGCGGACCCAGGGGTAGGCGGAGGCCGGCAGGGCGGAGCCGGTGCAGCCGACCACCCGAATCGACGACAGGTCGTGAACCGAGGGGTCGATGCCGAACTTGGCCATGCCCAGCAGGTACTGGGGGCTGATGCCGAAGACGGTCACCCGGTGGCGCGCGGCCAGCTTCCACAGGATGTCGGGCTCGGCGAGGGGTGCCGGGCTGCCCTCGTATGTGCACGTCGCGGCGCCCGTCAGCAGCGTCGAGGCGACCAGGTTCCACATCATCCAGTGGGTGGTCGTGTACCACAGCAGGCGGTCGCCGGGACCGAGGTCGGAGTGCAGGCCGAGCGTCTTGAGATGCTCCAGCAGAACACCGCCGTGGCCGTGCACGATGCCCTTGGGCAGGCCGGTGGTGCCGGAGGAGAACACCACCCACAGCGGATGGTCGAACGGCACCGGAGTACACGTGAGCTCCTCGGTGCGGGTGGCCGCGTCCTCCCACGGCACGACCAGCGACGGATACGGCTGCGACGGCCAGGGCAGACCCACATGGTCGACCAGCAGGGTGGCCTTCAACGTCGGCAGCGCACCGGCGAGTTCGCGGGCGGCCTCGCGACGGTCGTGGGTCGTGCCGTTGAAGAGGTAGCCGTCGGCGGCGATCAGGACGGTGGGTTCGAGCTGGGCGAAACGGTCGGCGGCGGCCTTGGGGGCGTAGTCCTGTCCGCACACCGACCACACGGCGCCCAGGCTCGCGGCGGCCAGGAACGCGACGATCGCGTGCGGGGTGTTGGGCAGATACCCGACGACCCGGTCGCCCTGGCCGACGCCCAGCTCGCGCAGGGTGGCCGCGACGGAGGCTACCTGGGAACGCAGGCGGCGCGCGGTCACCTCGTAGCAGGAGCCGGTCTCGTCGAGGGCGATGATCGCCACGGCGTCGTCGGCGAGGTTGCGCAGGGCGTGGTGGGCGTAGTTGAGGGTGGCGCCGGGGAACCAGCGGGCGCCCGGCATGGTCTCCTGGGCCAGGATCTGCTCGTACGGAGTGTCCGCGTCGATGTCGAAGTACTCCCACACCGCGCCCCAGAAGCCCTCCAGATCGGTGACCGACCAGCGGTGCAGGGCGGCGTAGTCGGCACCGGCCATCCCGATGTGGCGGGCGAAGTCCATGATGCGGCTGTCGGCGACGGCCCGCGGATCAGGTGTCGTGAAAGGGTCGGGCCCAGTCATCGTGTGGCGCTCCTCAACAAGACGTTCTCGGTGGTCCGTCGGGGTGGGTGGGGGCTGCGTGTGGTGTGCAGCAGGGGCGCCCAGGCGGCGGTGTCGGTGAAGTCCCGGCCCCCGGCCGGGACTACGTCCATGACGACGCGGTCGGGGCGCAGCAGTACGGCGTCCGCCCGGCCGGTGCGCAGCCAGGCGGCGAGGGTCCCGTCGTCACCGAGGTCGGTGACGGGGATCGCCCGGGCGCCGAGTCCGTGGGCGAGGGCGTTCAGCGACGGCCACGGTTCGGTGGCGGTGAGCACGGCGAAGGAGTCGCCGAGCAGCTCGTCGAGACGGGTACGCCGTCCGTCGGCGGTGATCCACGGTTGCGGGCAGTGCGTGCCCACCAGTCCCTTGCGCATATGGCGTCGGACGAGGGGCCCGGCGGTCAGGGGCGGGCTGAGGTCACGGCCGGCCGCCGTGGTCAGTCCGGGGATGCGGCAGGCCGCGGCCAGGAGTCCGCGGCGCAGTGCGGCGGCGCCGTCCTGGCCGCCGGTCATGGCCCAGCCCATGGCGACCGCGAGCCGGATCCCATGCCGTGCGTGCGGCTTGCGCTCGCTCTCGTACGTGTCCAACAGCCCTTCATCTGCGCCCTGTTGAAGGACGTGGGCGAGCTTCCAGGTCAGGTTGTAGGCGTCGCGCAGGCCCGCGCACAGGCCCTGGCCGATGAACGGCGGGGTGAGGTGGGCCGCGTCGCCGAGGAGGAAGACACGTCCGCGGCGCCAGCGGTCGGCGATGCGCGCCCGGAACGTGTACTGGGCCTCGCGGACGATCTCGAAGTCCCCGTCGTAGGAGGGCGGCAGCCACGGGGCGACCAGCTCGCGGACCGGTTCGGCGCCGTCGCGGAGCCGGAACTCCCAGCGGTAGCGGTCCTCGCCGACGCGCATGAAGGTCGCCGGGCGGTGCGGGTCGCAGACCTGGTCGACGCCCTCCCAGCAGCGCACTTCGGCGTTCGTGCGGACGTCGATGACGGTCCAGCGTTCCTCGAAGCGCAGGTCCTCCCATACGGCGCCGATGGCGTCGCGGGTGAGGCTGCCCGCGCCGTCGCAGCCGAGGACGGCCTCGGCCCACAGCTGGTGCTCACCCTCGGCGTCGCGGTAGGTGACGCGCACGGGGCCTTCGGTGTCCGGGCCGACGCCGGTGACCTCCACGCCGCCCCGCAGTTCGCACTCCGGGGTGCGGGCCAGGGCGTCGCGGAGCAGTCGTTCCAGTTCGGGCTGGTCGAACATGCTGGTCTGCGGGTAGCCGTGATGGCCGTGCCCGGTGCGGCGGAACTCGGCCATGACCCGGTGCCGGGCGTCCAGCAGCCGCAGCCCGTTCGCCGGGCGGGCGATCGCGGCGAACTCCTCCTGGACCCCTGCGGCCTGAAGGATGCGGCGCACCTCGTCGTCGGTGGCGACGGCGCGCGGAAGGGGGTAGACGTCCCTGTGGCGTTCCAGGACGACGGTGCGGACACCGCGCCGGGCAAGGAGGAGGGCGGCGGTCACGCCCACGGGCCCGGCGCCGACAATGACGACTGGTACGTGCTGTGCGGTGCGGCTCACCTCGGGTTCCTACTTCGCGTCCGTGATTGGGGTGCGCTGCTCGCCCAGATCAATCCGGCCGTCCGGGGTGGCGATCGTCGCCGTCACGACGTCGCCCTGGTGCAGGTAGTGCGGATTCCTCGCCTGGGACTTGAAGAAGGCCTTCCACTTCACCGCGGGCGGCAGCAGCGCGCCGATCTTCTCGACCGGCTTCGGTGGCGCCTTGAGGGCGGTGCCGCCGGGTGTGCCGGTCAGCAGCAGGTCGCCGGGGTCGAGGGTCTGGAAGCGGGCCAGCAGGGTGAGGGCCTGGGCCGGGCGGACGATCATGTCGGCGAGGGTGCGGTCCTGACGCAGCTCGCCGTTGACGCTCAACTTCAGCCGCAGGTCGAGGAGATGGGCGAAGTCCTCCGCCTCCAGCAGGGTCAGCCAGGGGCCGGTGGGTGTGAAGGTGGGGTAGGACTTGCTCTCGTAGAACTGCGTCTTGGTGAGCTGCACGTCGCGGGCGCTGACGTCGTTGGTGACGACCAGGCCGGCGACGTACGACGACAGGTCGCGTTCCTCGACGACGGCCCCGATGGGCAGCGGCGCGCCCATGACCAGGCCGAGTTCGATCTCGTAGTCGAGGAACTTCACATGCGGCGGCCGGACGATGCTCTCGTGCGGCCCGCTGACCGAGCCGGACGCCTTACGGAAGAAGGCGGGCGGGATGTCGCCGGTGAAGCCCGAATCGCGGGCGTGGCTGCGGTAGTTGACCATTTGGGCGACCACCCGGCAGGGCGTGGTGACCGGGGAGAGGGCGACCAGGTCGGCGACGGGCGTGCCCGTGTCGGCCGAGCGAGCCGCCTCCCGTACGGCGCCCCGGTCGGCGATCAGCTCGGCGGTGGTGACGGCCTTGGTGTCGACGGGTACGGCGCGGTCGCCGCGGACGACCCACCAGCCGTCGGCGGTGCGCAGGATGTTGGTGCTCATGTCGGTGCCTTCGTGAGGGGGTTGAGGGTTCAGGAGGTGGCGGCTCTGAGCAGGCCCAGCAGGCGTGCCGGGTCCACCTCGTTGTCGCCGCGCAGCGCCTCGATGACGTCACGGACCCGCTGCGGGGAGGGGCTCGCGCCGAGGAAGTCCCGGGTGGCGGGCGGACCCCACTGGGCCAGGCCGCTGGTCGACATGGGCGCCCAGCCGGGCTCGACGTCGCAGGAGAACAGGTCGCCGTCGGCGAAGTGCTCCAGCATGAAGCGGTCGGGGTCGCGCCAGTAGTCGAAGAGCTGACTGCCCTGGATATGTCGGCCGATACCCCAACTGCGCTTGTATCCACGCTCGTTCAGGTACTCGCCACCGGCGGCGATCGAGTCCAGATCGGTCACCTGATAGGCCGAGTGGACATAGCCGGTGCCCGGCCCCAGATGCATGGCGAGGGTGTGGTGGTCCGCGACCTGACTGCCCCGGTCGCAGCGGATGAACGCCATCGTCGGGCCGCGGCCGCGCTGCCCGTCCAGGAACAGGAAGTCGGACACGATCATTCCGAGCGTGTCCAGATACCAGTCCAGCGCCCGGCCGAACACCCGGGTCTCCAGCACCACATGGCCCAGCCGCTGGATACGGGACGGCTCACGCGACGGGCGCTGGGTGGCGTTCGTACGGCGGTGATCGGTGCCGAAGTTGAGCAGCAGCGGCCGCTGTTCGGGCAGCGCCGGCAACGGCTCGCCGCAGTGCACCACGCGCACCGGGAAGCCCGAGGGGTCGAGCAGACCGACGATCTTCCCGCCGCCCGGCACATCGGCCTCCCGTACGGCCGTGCCGGTGGACCGGGCCAGCCGGTCCAGATCGGTCCGCTGCGCCGCACGGAACACCGGACCGATGAAACGCGACGCACGGCCGCGCCGGATCACCATGCACGGCGAGCCCGCGAAGGTGCCCCGCAACCACAGCTCACTCTCCGTACGGGCGGCGACGGCGAACCCGAAGTCGCGGGCGAAGACCTCCGCCCGGTCCAGATCGGGCTTCTCGAACTCCAGCCATGCCAGGTCCGCCACCTTGATCACAGGATTCCGCGACCTCCCGGGGTGCTCGCCGCGCAGGGCGCCCTGCTCGCTGTGGAGGTCCTGGTGGGCCGTCTTGGAATCAGGTCCGTGGACGCGGGTTTCAGACATGGTGCCCTCCGAGCAACATCGCCGTAATGAGGAAATCATCAACTTTGACAGTCTCGTCGTCAAGATGTTCGCGGCAGGAAATGATGAATCCATCAGAACTGCAGTAGCCATCGCCCGCTGGTTAGACTCTGCGCATGCCTACGTCAGCCCCGCCCAGCAACCGGTTCGAACGGCGCCGCGCCGAGACCCGTCAGGCGCTCATCCGCGCCGCCCGGCAGATACTCGCCGAGACCGGGGACACCGGCGCCAGCATCCAGGCGATCGCCGAGCGCGCCGACGTCGGCTTCGGCTCCTTCTACAACCACTTCCAGTCGAAGACCGAGCTGTTCGAGGCGGCGGTGGTGGACGCCCTGGAGGAGTTCGGCCAGAGCTTCGACGAGCGCCTGGCAGGGATCGACGACCCGGCGGAACTCGTCGCGGCGGGCTTCCGGCTCAGCGCTCGCATGGCCGACTCCCATCCGGAGCAGATGCAGGTCCTGCGCCGTCGCGGCCTTGCCCATCTCCACTCGGACAACGGCCTGACCCGGCGGGCCCTGCGTGACGTCGAGGTCGGCATGACCTCCGGCCGCTTCACCACCGTCGACCCGGCGGTCGCCCTGTCCGCGCTGGGCGGAACCCTGCTGTCCCTGGTGGAGCTCCGATTCGCCCGCCCCGATCTGGACGGCGACGAGGCAGCGGTGAACCTGGCCGAGATGGTCCTGCGCATGCTGGGCGTTCCGCCGGACGACGCCCACGAGGTCGCCCGGCGCCCGCTTCCCGGCCCCGTGAGGTAGAAGCAGCCGTCGCCGGTCGACGTGATCGCCCAGTGCTGCTGGGGAACGTTGTCGTCCCGGTCCACTTCTGCGCGGTGTTGTTCAGCCAGGGCCACAGCCGGATGTTCGTTCCGTTGGCGGTGCCGAAGTCGTACACGTCGGCAACCTTGCCGCTCTTGCGGTTGACGATGCGGCAGACCGTGCCCGTCGGACGCCACCGACCCCGGTCGCCGTGGAACTCAGCGGGAACGGCGAAGGCGGCCGCACTGCCGGTCGCGGGCGCGAGCGAGTCTCCCTTGGCGGAGCGTCTCCCCCCTGCGGTTCGATGGCCCTGCCGCGCGGCAGCACGACCCAGGACATTCCGGAACTCAGCAACCCTGTCCGCTCATGCCCCTTGAGGATGCGCCCGCATATGTGACAGCCTTATCACGACTGATTGTCGGCGAATGTATCGACGATACGTCATTGCACTCTTCCCCCCAGCCGCGATGTGAGCGCTTACTCGAACTGTCGGCGGTCACATCCCCCCTCCTCAGGAGTGCCTCCGTGCAGCCAGGAATGGCCCGCGCCGCCCCGGAACTGATCTAAGAGGCCAGCTCAAAGCCTTGAGCACCAGTAGCGGCGGACATATTTGGCAGGTGCATGCTAATCACAGAGCCGAGTCTTTAGGCCGGTAGTCCGCCGACAAGGGCGTCGGGTCAACGCTGGATGAGTACTACTCATCCAGGGAGCGATCCCATACGACCCAGGTGAGTCGCCCTGTCCGCGGCAAACCCCTGTCACCGCTGCCGGTGCTGATCGCTGCCTGGGGATCGTGCCCGGTGTTCAGCGCTCCCCGCCCTCGTTTTTGATGCGCAAGGAGGCGCGATGCACAGAACCAACGCACCCTGGTTACGCGCGGCCGTGGCGGCCGCGTGCTCCTTCGGCCTGCTCGGTACGGTCGGCGGCACGGCTCATGCCGGTCCCCGGTCTGCCGTCCGGGCCTCCCCGCCCATCTATCTCGACACCGCCCATTCGTTCGCGGAGCGGGCCGCGGACCTGGTCTCGCGGATGTCACTGGACGAGAAGATCCAGCAGCTGCACACCAACAGCGCGCCGGCCATTCCGAGGCTGGGCGTGCAGCAGTACACGTACTGGAGCGAGGGGCAGCACGGCATCAACGCCCTGTTCGCCAACACCAACCCGGGCTCGGTGACCGGTGGCGTGCACGCCACCAGCTTCCCCACCAACTTCGCCGCCTCCATGTCCTGGGACAAGGACCTGATGTACAAGGAGACGACGGCGATCTCGGACGAGGCCCGAGGTCTTCTGGACAAGTCGCTGTGGGGAACCGGACAGAACAACCTCGGGCCCTCGAGGGACGACTACGGGATGCTCACCTACTGGGCGCCGACGGTCAATCTCGACCGTGACCCGAGGTGGGGCCGCACCGACGAGGCGTTCGGCGAGGACCCGTACTTCACCGGGCAGATGGCGGGTGCCTTCGTGAACGGCTACCAGGGCCAGAATCCCGACGGCAGCCCGCAGAGCAAGTACCTGAAGGTCGCCTCGACCGCGAAGCACTACGCGCTCAACAACGTCGAGCAGGACCGCACCGGCATCAGTTCGGACGTCTCGGACGACGACCTGTACGACTACTACACCGCGCAGTTCAAGAGCCTGATCGAGAAGTCACATGTCGCGGGCCTGATGACGTCGTACAACGCGATCAACGGCACACCGTCGGCGGCCAACACGTACACCACCAACCAGATCGCGCAGCGCACGTACGGCTTCGGCGGGTACATCACCTCCGACTGCGGCGCGGTCGGCACCACGTACCAGTCCTTCCCCGCCGGCCATGACTGGGCGCCGCCCGGCTGGACCACCGACCACAAGGGCGCCAACGCGACCTGGACCAACACCGCCACGGGCCGCAAGGTGTCCGGGGCAGCCGGCGGTCAGGCCTACGCACTGCGCGCGGGCACCAACGTCAACTGCACGGGTGCGGAGGCCACCTCACCCAACCTCGAGCAGGCGATCAAGGCCGGTGTCCTCAGTGAAGGCGTCATCGACAACGCGCTGGTGCACCTGTTCACCATCCGGATGCAGACCGGTGAGTTCGACCCGGTGAACCAGCAGCCGTACACGAAGATCACCAAGGATGCGATCGAGTCACCGGCCCACCAGGACCTGGCCCGGACCGTAGCCGACAACGCGCTCGTCCTGCTGCAGAACGACAAGGTCACGGACAACGGCAGGCCGCTGTTGCCGGCCGACCCGGCCACGCTCGGAAAGGTCGTCATCGTCGGCGATCAGGCCGGGAAGGTCACCCTCGGCGGCTACTCGGGCGATCCCACCAAGAAGGTGGACGCAGTCCAGGGCATCACCGCCCAGGTCAGGGCAGCCAACCCCGATGCGAAGGTCGTCCACGACGCGGCCGGCACCTCCAGCACCGCGACCGGCGAGGCGACGCTGAGCGCCCAGACCCAGGCCGATATCAAGAGTGCCGACCTGGTGGTCGTCGCGGTCGGCACCGACGATGCCACGGCAGGCGAGGGCAAGGACCGTAGCGGGCTGGCCCTGCCCGGCAACTACGGCAGCCTCATCGACCAGGTCTCCGCCCTGGGCAATCCCAGGACGGTGCTGGACATTCAGTCCGACGGGCCGGTCGCCATCGAGCCCTACCGCGCCAAGGTCGCCTCGATCGTCTTCGCCGGCTACAACGGCGAAAGCCAGGGCGACGCCCTCGCCGACGTCCTGTTCGGCAAGCAGAATCCCGGCGGGCACCTCAACTTCACCTGGTACAAGGACGACTCCCAGCTGCCCGCCGTCTCCGACTACGACCTCGCACCGAGCGGGACCGGCGGTCTGGGCCGCACTTACCAGTACTTCACGGGCACGCCGACCTATCCCTTCGGCTACGGCCTGAGCTACACCACGTTCGCCTACTCCCACGTCCGCGCCGACCGTTCCTCGGTGAACGCCGACGGGACGGTGAACGTCCGCTTCGATGTCACCAACACCGGCAGCGTGCCCGGAACCACGGTCGCCCAGCTGTACGCGGCCACCGACTTCACGGTCAAGGACCGCGAACTGCCGAAGAAGCGGCTCGTCGGCTTCCAGAAGACCCGGGTGCTCCGGCCCGGTGCCACCCAGCACATCACCCTGCGCGTCCGGGTCCCCGAACTCGCCTTCCACGACGGACAGAAGGCCAAGCAGGTCGTCCACAACGGCACGTACCGGTTCGAGGCCGGACCGGACTCCGCCACCACCGCGGGATCCGCCAGGGTCACCGTGCACGGCAGCCTCACCCCGCACGTGAAGTACGTGACCGTACAGCCCGAGGCCGTGGTCTACAGCGCGGGCGACACAGTCGACCTCACCGCCCGCAACCAGTGGATCAAGGACGACACCGACCCCACGGCCCAGCCCGGCCGCAACCTGAACGTCACCGCCGACCACATCGTGGAGGCGGTCAACGACGACGGTTCCTTCCTGGACCTGTCCAGGACCAAGGTCCGCTACACCAGCAGCGATCCGTCCGTCGCCACCGTCAGCGGCAAGGGGCTGGTGACCGCGGTGGGCAACGGTGTGGCCACCATCAGCGCAACCGTGCACGGCGTCACCGGTTCCGCGGTGATCCGCGTGCACCACACCCTGACCCTCTCCGCCGCCCCGATCGTCACGTCCGGGTCCCCTGTCACCGCGACCACCACCTACACCAACACCGGCCCGAGCGCCCTGCCGAAGGCCTCGGTCACTCTGGCCGTGCCCGACGGCTGGAAGGCCACCCCCACCTCACCGGCCACCTTCCCGAGCATCCCGGCCGGCGCCTCCGTCAAGACCACCTGGACGGTCACCCCTCCGGCCGGCGTCAAGCCCGGCACCTACGCCCTGGCCGCCTCGGCGACCTATCAGGGTGCCCGGGCCAGCGACGACGCGGCAGGCCAACTGTTCGTCCCCTACTCCTCCATCGACGACATCACCAAGAACATCGGCATCAGCGATGACGCCACTCCCGGTGCCGGCAACCTCGACGGCGGCGGTCAGAGCATGTCTCAACAAGCCCTCGCCACCCAGGGGATCACCTCCGGCGGCACCGTCACGCACGGCGGACTGAGCTTCACCTGGCCCACCACCGGCACCGGCAAGCCGGACAACATCGTGGCCGGCGGCCAGACCGTCCCCTTCACCGGAAGCGGCACCAAACTCGGATTCCTCGGCACCGCCGACTACGGCAACGCCTCCGGCACCGGCCTGATCACCTACACCGACGGCACCACCCAGAGCTACACCCTGTCCTTCGCCGACTGGTGGAGCAACAGTCCCGTCGACGGCACCGACATCGTCGCCACGACCGACTACATCAACGGCGGCAGCGGCAAGATCCAGCAGAAGGTCAGCGTGTACGGCGCCACCGTGCCGCTCCAGGCAGGCAAGACCGTGGCCTACCTGACCCTGCCGAACGTCGGCTCCGACGCGGTGTCAGGCCAGGTGGCCATGCACATCTTCGCCACAGCCATCGGCTGACCAGCCACCCGGTGGGCGCCGCATCCAGCGGCGCCCACCACGGCGTCCCCGCCGGAGCCAGGGTCGGCGTAACAGGGGCGACGACTCGCCTCGGATCCGCACCCCACCGGCACCGGAGTCGGACGCCCGGCCCCCCCCATTACCGTCTTCGTAGCCCCGCAACGGGGTTACCGGCCTTCGGAGTTGGCATGACTACCTCCCCTTGTCGAGTGCATGGCCCGGGGGGTGGTGTCACCAGCTCCGAAGGCACTGAAAGACCGCTGATTAGGGGCATGACCACCGGCTTCTTCGCAGGTCGGGAGGCTCTTCGTAATGTGGATGTGGCGATCAGTGCCGTGGCAGGCCGGGTGAACAGCACCGAAGGAACCACGACGTGATCGACACCAGCGACATCGACGTCTACCTCGGACTGGACGTCGGCAAGGGCGAACACCACGCCACCGCACTCACCCCGGCCGGGAAGAAGACCTTCGACAAGCGGCTGCCCAACAGCGAACCCAAGCTCCGCGAGGTCTTCGCCAGGCTGCAGGTCAAACACGGCACCGTCCTCGTCATCGTCGACCAGGTGGCCTCGATCGGGGCCCTGCCGCTGGCCGTCGCCCGGGACCTGGGCTGCCACATCGCCTACCTGCCCGGCCTGACGATGCGGCGGATCGCCGACCTCTATCCCGGCGAGGCCAAGACCGACGCGAAAGACGCGTTCATCATCGCCGACGCGGCCCGGGCGATGCCGCACACGCTTCGCTCGGTCGACCTCGACGACGAAACCATCGCCGAACTCCAGATGATCGTCGGCTTCGACGACGACCTCACCGCCGAGGCGAATCGCCTCTCCAACCGGCTCCGCGGCCTGTTCACCCAGATCCACCCGCACCTGGAACGAGTCATCGGCCCGCGCATGCAGCACCCGGCCGTCCTCAGAATGCTGGACCAGTTCGGCTCGCCGGCCCAGATCCGCAAGGCCGGACGCCGACGACTCATCACTCTGATCCGCCCGAACGCGCCCCGCATGGCCGATCGTCTGATCAACGACATCTTCACCGCGCTCGACGAGCAGACCGTCGTCGTTCCGGGCACAGACGCGGCCGCACTGATCGTCCCCAGCCTCGCCAACTCACTCCAGGCGGTGCTCGACCAGCGCAAAATCCTCGCCCACCGGATCGAGGAACTACTGGAGGCCCACCCTCTTTCCAAGGTCCTGACGTCCATGCCCGGCATCGGCATCAGGACCGGAGCCCGTATCCTCATCGACGTCGGCGACGGCACCGCCTTCCCGTCCGCCGCCCACCTCGCCGCCTACGCCGGCCTCGCCCCCGCCACCCGCAGCTCCGGGTCCTCCATCCGCGGCGAACAGCCCTCCAGACGGGGAAACAAGCAGCTCAAACGGGCTTTCTTCCTCTCCGCGTTCGCCGCCCTGGCCGACCCCGCCTCCCGCACCTACTACGACAAGAAGATTGCCCAGGGAAAGCACCACACCCAGGCTCTCCTCTGCCTCGCCCGACGCCGAGCCGACGTGCTCTTCGCGATGCTCCGCGACGGCACCTTCTACCAACCACCAACCCCGACTACCCCTTGACCAAAGTCATAGGGGCACCCCCCCGGTTGAACCGCCGCCGGGCGAGCCGCTTCCCGGCCCACACCGATCACCGGAAACGAGGTCCCCCTTGTGACACGTACTCTGCGCACGGTCCTGGCAATGGTGTTACTGCCGCTGGCCGCCGCCTTCACGCTCCTGGTACCCCGGCCGGCAGCCGCGGCGAGCCTGGCCCAGATCACCGGCTTCGGGACCAACCCCACCAACCTCAACATGTACGTCTACGCTCCCGACCACCTGGCGCCCAAGCCCGCCCTGCTGGTCCTGGTCCACTACTGCGGCGGCTCGGCCCAGGGCATCTTCGGCGGCAACGGGCACGACTACGCCACCGCCGCCGACCGGTACGGCTACCTCATCGTCCTGCCCGAGGCGACCCGCGACGGCCACTGCTTCGACGTCTCGAGCCCCGCGGCCCTCAAACGCAACGGCGGCAGCGACTCCACCGGCATCATGTCCATGGTCGACTGGACCCGCCGGCACTACAACGTGGACCCGGCTCGCATCGTGGTCAGCGGCTTCTCCTCCGGAGCCATGATGACCAACGTGCTGGCCGCCGAGTACCCCGACGTCTTCAGCGCGGCCTCCGCGTTCTCCGGAGTGCCGGCGGGCTGCTTCGCCACCACCGACGGCTCCACGTGGAACGGCCAGTGCTCCAGCGGCAATGTCATCAAGTCGGCTCAGCAATGGGGCGACCTGGCCCGTTCCATGTATCCGGGGTACACCGGCGGCTACCCGCGCATGCAGCTGTGGCACGGCACCACCGACACCACCCTCGCCTATCCCAACTACGGCGAGGAGATCAAGCAGTGGACCAACCTCCACAGCCTGAACCAGACACCCGCCGCCACCGACCATCCCCAGTCGTCCTGGACCCGCACCCGCTACGGAGGCACCGGCCAGCAGTCCCCCGTCGAAGGCATCAGCATCGCGAACACGGGCCACACACTGCCGCAGCCCGGCATGCTCGCCTATGCCATCACCTTCCTCGGTCTGGACGGCGGCGGCACCACCACCCCGCCCAGCACCGGTGCGCTGCACGCGGTGGGTTCGGGCAAGTGCCTTGACGTGCCGAACGCGTCGACCACGGCCGGCGTGCAGCTGCAGACCTGGGACTGCCAGGGCGGGGCCAACCAGACCTGGACCCACACCGCGTCCGGGCAGCTGACGGTGACCATGTCCGGTACCACGTTGTGTCTGGACGCCTACAACCACCAGACCACCCCCGGCACCAAGGTGGTGACCTGGCCGTGCAACGGCGGGGCCAACCAGCAGTGGGCGCTGAATTCCAATGGCACGGTCACCGGCGTCCAGTCCGGCCTGTGCCTGGACGTCACCGGAGCGTCCACCGCCAACGGCGCTCCGGTCGGACTGTGGACCTGCAACGGCGGCGCCAACCAGAAGTGGCTCCTGAGTTGATGTTGTCACCGACACCCACGCCCAGCTGCCGACCCGAAAGGATCGCGTATGTGCACCGCAGATCGGCGCAGATCGGCGCCGAAGAAGCGTAGCCTCGCCAAACGCATGCTGACGGCGCTGTTAACACTCAGCCTGCTCGTGCTCACCGTGTGCACGGCGAGTGCCGCCGACGCGGCGGGTTCGTCCAACGTCGTCCCCGTCGCACCGTCGGACTCACCCGCCACGATCACCGCGAATGCGGCGAATGTCGTGCCGTCGTCGCGCCAACTGGCCTGGGAACGGCTGGAAGAGACGGCCTTCCTGCACTTCGGCGTCAACACCTACGACGGCAGGGAGTGGGGCACCGGCACCGAGGACCCGAACATCTTCCAGCCCACCGGTCTGGACACCGACCAGTGGGCGGCCTCACTGAAGAACGCCGGCTTCAAGGAGGCGATCCTCACCGCGAAGCACCACGACGGCTTCCTGCTGTTCCCCTCGAAGTACTCCGCTTTCGGCGTGGCGTCCTCCTCGTGGCTCGGCGGCAAAGGCGACGTGATCAAGAACTTCACGGCTTCCATGCACAAGTACGGCCTGAAAGTCGGCATCTACCTCTCACCCGCCGACCTTCACGAGAACCTGTCCGGCGGGCGGTTCGCCAACGGCAGCGCCGCCAAGCAGGTGACCATCCCCTCCGACCCCTCGGAGATCGTCAACGGGGTCAGCTTCCATCTCACCTCGGACGACTACAACACCTACTACGAGAACACCCTGTACGAACTGCTGTCCCGCTACGGCAGCGTCGACGAACTGTGGTGGGACAACGCCAACCCGACGAACCGAACCCAGCCCTACAACTTCAGCGACTGGATCAAGATCGTCCGCACCCTGCAGCCCAACGCCGTCATCGAGAACGACGGCGGACCGGACGTGCGCTGGGTCGGCAATGAGAACGGCTACGCCCGTTCTTCGGAGTGGTCCGTCGTCCCCTACACCGGTGATGCGGCGACCGCCGCTGATTCCATCCTGTCGGTGCCCGGCGGCAACGGCGCCTCCGACCTGGGCAGCGACTCCCTGCTGTCCCAGCGCAAGCCGGACGGCACGAGCGCCTGGAACCTGCTGCGGTGGTCTCCGGGGGAATGCAACACGACGCTGTCGGCGAACCACAATTGGTTCTGGCATCCCGGCGACCCCTTGAGGGGCGAGTCGGAACTGGAGGACCTCTACTACGGATCGGTGGGACGCAACTGCAACCAGTTGCTCGACATCGGACCGAACCAGCAGGGCGTCATCGATGCCCCGGCGGTCGCGGCCCTGACCCAGTACGGCAACGCGATCTCCTCGACGTTTAGCACCAACCTCGCCGCCGGCGCCGGTGTCGCCAACGACAGCGGGACCGCGAACAGCACCGGTCACACCCCGGGCCTGGCGCTGGACGGCAACCTGGACAGCTCCTGGCAGCCGACCGGGACCACAGGTGCAGTGGTGGTCACCTTGCCGTCGACGCGGACCTTCGACGTCATCTCGGTGCAGGAGGACCTGAACATCGGCCAGCGTGCGAAGTCCTACGCCGTGGACGCGTGGAACGGCAGCGCCTGGAACCAGGTGGCCAGCGACACCACGATCGGCCAGAAGAAGCTCGTCCGCCTCGCGTCCCCTGTCACCACCAGCCAGGTCAGGCTGCGCATCACCGGTTCCCGGGCCGCCCCGGCCATCGCCGAGTTCGGCCTCTTCCGCCGACCGGCCGGCTCCGGCGGGACGATCACGTCCGCCGCGTCCGGCAGGTGTGTCGACGTCAACAGTGGCACCACCACCAACGGCACCCAGCTGCAGCTGTGGGACTGCAACAGCAACTCCAACCAGCGATGGACCTACACCGCCAACAAGCAGTTGACGGTCTACGGCAACAAGTGCATGGACGCCTCCGGGCAGGGCACCAGCCCCGGCACCGCGGTCATCATCTGGGACTGCAACGGCGGAGCCAACCAGCAGTGGAACGTCAACTCCGACGGCACCATCACTGGCGTGCAGTCCGGCCTGTGCCTGGACGCGTACAGCGCCGGCACCGCGAACGGGACGAAGCTCGACCTGTGGACCTGCAACGGCGGCTCCAACCAGCGGTGGAGCCTGCACTGACCGATACGACGTCCATCGCGCCACAACCCAACCCACGTGACGCCCGGCCGCGCGAGTTCCCGGACCCCGGTCCGTGAACTCGCGCGGCCATCCGACGGTGCATCTCCTCTCCCATGCGCGGATGGGCTCACAATTCGACCAGCTCGTTCGTCGAATGGGAGAAGGGCAACTGCGAGCAGGAGAAGCGGCACCATGGACATTCACTCGGAACAAGCCGAACCAGGTCGCGACGAGACAGCCGCGCGGCGACACACGATCGCCGGCGAGCAGGGGCCACTGATCAATCTCGCCTACCGTCTCCTCGGTTCTCTCGCCGATGCGGAGGACGCGGTCCAGGAGGGCTACGCCCGGTGGTATGCCCTCTCCCGAGAGCAACAGGACGCCATCGGCTCACCGGGTGCGTGGCTGAGCACCGTCGTGAGCCGCGTGTGCCTCGACCTGCTCGGCTCGGCTCGCGTCCGGCGCGAGCACTACGTTGGTGAATGGCTCCCCGAACCTGTGCCCGACGCCATGGAGTGGTCTGGCAGGCGGCCCAGCGCCCCGCTCGACCCGGCGGACCGGATCACGCTCGATGAGTCCGTCGACATGGCCTTCCTCGTCGTCCTCGACTCGATGACCCCCGCCGAGCGGGTGGCCTTCCTCCTCCACGACGTGTTCCGCTACCCGTTCACCGAGGTCGCCGAGATCGTCGGGCGCACGCCGGGGGCCTGCCGCCAGCTCGCGTCGTCGGCCCGCCGCCGCGTCGGCGACGCACGGCCGATCGCGGCGCAGGCCACCCGCGCGCGGGTCGTCCGCGATTTCAAGCGGGCGTGGGAGACCCAGGACATCCAGGCCCTCATCGAACTTCTCGACCCATCGGCGACCGCGACAGCCGACGGCGGCGGTCGGGTCACCGCGTCACTGACCCCCATCGAAGGCGGCGCCGAGATCGCCCGGTACCTCGTCGGTCTCGCCCGGCAGGCGGGCACCTTGAATCTGCTGGAACGAACCGTCAACGGCCAGGCAGGACTCGTCGCCACCGATCGGGGAAAGACGGTCGCGGTGTACGCGTTCGAGATCGCCGGCGATCACATTCAGCGGCTCTGGGTCGTGCGCAACCCCCTGAAGCTCCGCGTCTGGATGCAGCGCTGAATGTCCGCACGGGCTCTGCGCCGGGGCGTCCGGCTCCGCCCCTGACACTTCCGGCCGCCGCGTCGTCGTACTCGTGAGATGCCTGAACCCGACCCGGAGGAACAGATGGACACATCGACCAAGGCCGTCCCCGACTTCGCATTGCACCTCATCGTCGACCACGTCGATCGCAGCATCACCTGGTACGAAGAGGCACTGGGCGCCACGGTGACCCGCATCCTCCGACTGCCTGACGGGTCCATCGCCACCGCTGATCTCGACGTTCACGGTCTGCCCGTCGCCATGGCCGCCCCCGTACCCGGCACCACCCTGGCCAGCCCCTCCTCGATCGGTACCTCGGTGGCCGCCTACCGACTCAGGGTCCAGGACGCCGACGCGGCGATGAGGCAGGCCCTCGCGGCAGGCGCCAGCGTGAGCACTGAGGTCCACGACGCGTTCTGGGGCGTACGTACGGGAGAGGTGCTCGATCCTTCCGGCCACCGCTGGGCATTCGACCAGCATGTGCATGATGTGCCGGTCGAGGAAATCGAAAGCCGCCTGGCTGGGCTCCTTTCGGGCGACTGATGGAACAGGCCACGTCGCCTCATCGGGGCCGCTGAGTGGTGGCGTGCCCACCGGAAAGTACGCCGCGTTTCGGCCGGCCTCGCCGGTCGGGCCATGCCCGTCCCCGTCGGCGCCGACCACCAGCTCGACGTACTCACCGCGCCGCACCCGGCGCCCGACCCTACGGTGGCACCATGAGCGACCCGGAGAAGAACAAGGCCACGGCCAAGGCGTTCTACGGCCTGATGTTCAACCAGTGCCGCCCGGCCGAGGCCATCGCCCAGTACGCGGGCGACACCTACATCCAGCACAACCCGCATGTCGCCGACGGCAAGCAGGAGTTCATCGACTACTTCGAGCGCATGGCCGCCGAGTATCCGGGCAAGCGCGTCGCATTCAAGCGCGCCTTCGCCGAAGGTGACCACGTCGTCCTGCACTGCCACCAGATCTGGCCCGACGAGGAGTACGCGGGCATCGACATCTTCCGCTTCGACGCAGACGGCAAGATCGTCGAACACTGGGACGTCCTCCAGGTCATCCCGCCCACCTCCAAGAACGACAACACCATGTTCTAGGCGATGCCTCGCGCTGAGGCGCGGGCTACCGCTTTCCGACGGTGTAGGTCAGGTGGGTCACCCGGGACGATGCGTCCGAGCGGGCCTGGTCCAGCGCGAGTCGGTCGAGGTCCACGCGGTCGAACAGGCGGATGCCGGTGCCGAACAGCACGGGCGCGAGGGTGATCGAGAACTCGTCGATCAAGCCGCTGTCCAGGTACTCCTGGATGGTCTCGGCGCCACCGGCGATGCGCACGTCGCGGTCGCCGGCGGCCTCGCGGGCCTGGAGCAGCGCGCTCTCGACGCCGTCGTTGACAAAGTGGAAGGTGGTGCCGCCCGGCCGCTCCCACGGGTCACGCTTGGTGTGGGTGACGACGAACACCGGTGTATGGAACGGCGCCTCCTGCGGCCACGCCAGCTCGCCGCCGTCGAACATGCGCTTGCCCATGACGCTCGCGCCGGTGCGCTCGTACGTCGCCCGTGCGATGTCGTTGTCGAGTCCTTCCTCGCCGCCCTCGCCGAGCTTGAGGTTCTCCCGGAACCACCGCTGCGGGAACAGCCACGCCTGAAGCTCCGACCACTTCGTCATCCAGCGCCGGGCCCTCGGGTCGTTCTGACCTTCCGGCGAGAAGACGTACTCGACGGGCACATCCTCGGGCGCGATGAAGCCGTCCAGTGACATCGTCACGCTGAAGAACACTTTCCCGGCCATCAGCGCACCGTCCCTTCCTGCCCGGTCTCCTGCTCAGTCGTGGTCTCGCCGGCGGTCGCCGGCCCGCGGCCCGTGGACCGCTCCCGGGCGACCTCCATGACGTAGGCCGCGAGGTTGCGCAGCGTCTGTTCGCCGCCCTCGATCGCGTGGTACTTCTCCACCGCCTCGTCGCGGAGTTCCTTGGTGGGGAACACCGTGCGCATCACGATCCGGGTCTGCTCGCCGGCGGGCTCGAAGGTCAGGACCGACTCGAAGGCGTCGGGGTCGTCGCCGGACTCGCCGTGCAGCAGGGCGATCCGCTCCGGCGGGACGATCTCCCGCCAGATGATCCACTCCTGGTAGTCGGTCCCGTCCGGTCCGTGCATCACGAAGTCCCACACCCCGCCGACGCGGAACTCGAAGGACCGCGTGGTGGTCGTGAAGCCCTCTGGTCCCCACCACCGCGACAGGTGCCGGACTCGCGTGAACGCCTCGAACACCAGCTCCCGCGGGGCGCCGATCACCCGGGAGATCAGGACCTCGCGGTCCGCGGTCGCGTGCGCAGCCTCGCCGCCGCTACTGGTCGTCGCCATCATGTGGTCCCTCCTGCCTTGCCTGCTTCAACTCCTGCACGTACTCGTCCAGCCGGTCGAAGCTCTCGCTCCAGAACCGCTCGAAGCCGCCCACCCACTCGTGGACCGGCCGCAGCCCGTCGGCGTCCAGGCCGTACAACCGCTGCTTGCCCGCCCCGCGGACCCGGACCAGCCCGACCTCCCGGAGGACCCGCAGGTGCTTGGACGCCTGCGGCTGGGTCATCCCCAGGTCCCGGGCCAGTTCGGTCACCGGCCGCTCACCGCCCCGCAGCAGCACCAGGATCTCCCGCCGCTGCGGTTCGGCGATCGCGTTGAACGCGTCCGAGGTCGTCGCCGCTCGTGCCATGGCGCCATCATATGCCTATATGGGAATACGTCAACGCCTCATCGCCTCGGCCTCAGAGGAACGCCACTCCCGCCACCCCGCCGTGCGGGGGCTCCCGCACCCGCCCGATCCGCCCCGTGAGCCGGACCGTCCGCTGCGCCTTGGTCACCCCGGCCAGCAACATGCCGTACCCGACCAGCGCGACCGCACCCCACGCCGCACACCACAGCAGCAGAACCTCGCCCCATCCCATGCGCTCTCCTCCTGCCGATCCGCGGGCGCGTCGTCCGGCGCGACGGTCAGCTCGAACCGCAGCGGTACGTCACTGGTCTCCCCCCGACGGCCTCCAGGCTCTCGATCACCGAGAGCGCCGTGCGCGGTACGACGGCCGCCTCCCGGGCACGACGCGGCAGGGTGCAGAGGAAGGAGACCAGCCCGTAGACCGCGGGCAGAACCAGCCCCATGACGATCAGCGACGTCTTCTCGATGACGCAGCCGCTGATGAAGGCGGTCAGCGACACCCCGATCACACCGCCCGTCAGGAACCCCAGCGCGAGGTCGGCGGGCGTGTTGTGGGGAGGCGGCGCGCCCGCGGTGATCGTCATGCGGCCGATTGCGCACGTCATGGGTAGCGGCCGACAGACTGCGAAGCCCTCGGGGCTTGCTTGGGAATGCGTACGCGCCGGATGTCGAGAACGTCCGGCCGGCTCCGTCCCAGGGACACGAGCGGCCACGGCAGAGCGCTCGACGACGCCGACGAAGGAGCGATCACCATGGAACCGACCGCGATCACCGAGATCCTGAACCGCCCGCTCAGCCAGGAGCTGCTGGCCCGCGACCTGACCCGCCTGGCCTACGTCGCCAAGGACGGCACACCGCGCAGCATCCCGATCGCGTTCACCTGGAACGGCTCGGAGATCGTCCTGTGCACCACGAAGAACGCCCCGAAACTGCCCGCACTGCGCGAGAATCCGATGGTTGCCCTCACCATCGACACCGAGGTCCACCCGCCGAAGATCCTGCTCATCCGCGGCCGGGCCGACTTGGACGTCGTCGACGGCATCCCGGACGAGTACCTCCAGATGAACGGCAGCTACGAGATGACAGCCGAGCAGCGCATCGCGTGGGAGGCCGAGGTCCGCTCGCTCTACGACGGCATGGTCCGGATCGTCATCACCCCGACCTGGGCGAAACTCATCGACTTCGAAACCACCTTGCCCACGGCGGTCGAGGAACTGATCCAGCAACGGGCCGAACGCCAGCACACCTGAGTTCAATGCGGCCGGAGTGGGACCCACCCTTCTCCGTGATCCAGAATCATTGGATGGTCACACTTGAGACTCCCCGATTGATCCTGCGTCGCTGGCGCGAGGAAGACATTGCGCCCATGGCTGCCGTCAATGGCGACCCCGAGGTCATGCGGTGGATCCGTGACGGCGGCGTCCGTGACGAACGGCAGACTCGCGACGGGATCCAGGCATGGGAGAGCGAGTGGGAGTCACAGGGCTTCGGCCTGTTCGCCGTGGAGATCCGGTCCACCGGCGAGCTGGCCGGGTTCACCGGCCTTTCGGTGCCCCACTTCTTGCCGGAGGTACTGCCGGCCGTTGAGGTCGGCTGGCGGCTGGGACGTTCCCACTGGGGGCAGGGCTTGGCCACCGAGGCCGCTGTGGCCGCCGTACGGTTCGGGTTCGAAGAGCGAGGGCTGGAGCGGATCGTCAGCATCACTCAAGTGGGCAACGACGCCTCCGAACGGATCATGACCAAACTGGGGATGCATCCGGTCCGTGAGACCGTCAATCCCACCTGCGGTCGGCGAGTGCGGGTGTTCGAGTTGTCGTCGGACCAGTACGTCACAACCGCTCGTTGATCCGGCTCGCAGGCGATACCGCCAGGCGCGTGCGGGCAGGCATGCTCAGCTGTACGCCCCGGCCTCCCACTTGCGTCGGCGCAGCGCGTCGTCGCTGAAGAGGTGCCGGCTCCGGTCGAGCAGTTCCCCCACCTCCGCTTCGTGGCGCCGTACGTCCGCGGACGGTTGCCAGCGCTGCACGGATTGCGCGGCCCAGGTGCGCAGCTTGTCATCCGGGTCCTCCAGCAGACCGACCGCCGCTCGTAGCGCGACGATGCCGCCGCGCGCGTCGAGCAGCCGGAATGCGCCGACGCGGATGTGCCGTGGCAGCTCGGGGCCGGTGCGCTCCAGTAGCCAGTCGACGGGCAGTTGCCCGGCCGAGGGGAGCAGGGCGACGGCCGCCTCGCGGACGACACCGGCGGCAGGGTCGCCGAGGAGCGGCCACAACCGCTTCGCATCCGCGCAGTCCAGTGCCCGCAGCCCTGCCACCGCCCGCGCCCGCACTGCGGCCACCGGGTGCGCGAGCAGAGGCCACAGCAGGCCGGCGTCCGCGCGGTTGCCGCACTCGGCCAGCCCGATGACCGCACCGGGCGGCACATCGAGGTCCTCCGGGGCCGTGCACCGCTCCCGGTACCAGGCCGCCGGATCACCTCCGTGCTGTCGTACGACATAGCGGGCGCAAGCACGCACCAGGGCGGACCGGTCGCTGAGAAACGACTCCGCCTGTTCTGA